>DAIOUB010000180.1:0-3788 GCA_036751735.1 Levilinea sp.
CGGTGACCGGCGCCATCGCCCTGGCGGCGGGGCTGCCGCTGGTGTTGGAACGCGGCCCGCTGGCCTGGGGGCTGCTGGCGGCGGGGGCCTTCTTTGTGCTGTTTTACACCTGGCCGCTCAAGTACATTGGGCTGGGCGAGGTGGCGGTCATTTTGGTGTGGGGGCCGTTGATGATCGGCGGCGGTTATTTTGTGATCACCGGCCAATGGGATTGGCAGGTGGCACTGCTGAGCCTGCCCTACGCCCTGGGGGCCACCACGGTGATTTTTGGCAAGCACATTGACAAGCTGAAGGAAGACCGCGCCCGCCGCATTTACACCCTGCCGGTTCTATTGGGGGAGAAGGCGGCGCGCCTTACCGCGGTGGGGATGATCGTTCTCATGTACGCCCTGGTGGTGTTTGCGGTGGTGCGCGGTGATTTTTCGCCGTGGATGCTGGTGACCCTGGCTGGGCTGGCCTATGCCCCGCGGCCGGTGGCCATGCTGCTGCGGGCTAAGCCCGCCGAGCGCCCCGCGGATTACAGCGCGGAGATTTGGCCGCTGTGGTATGTGGCCGGGGCTTTTTATCACAACCGCGGCTTTGGCATGTTCTTCTTATTGGGATTGGTGCTGCAATTCTTCTTGGGATAGGATGGGTTCGAGCTTGACCATGCCGCCCTGGAGGTGATCCTCCAGGGCGGCTTTGGTTTTAAGCTTCAGGGGTTTCTTCGGGGGCCATGCGCGCCAGGGAGGCCACGGCGTCGCCCTCGGCGACGTTGATGAGGTGCACACCGCGGGTGGATCGCCCGCTGGGGCGGATGGTGGAAACTTTCAGGCGCAAGACCATGCCGGCGCTGGTGATGGCGGTGATTTCGTCCACCTCCTGCACCACGCGCGCGGTGGCGATTTTGCCGATGGTCTTGAGGGATTTCTGGTCAATGGTGGTCACGCCGCCCGTGGCGCGGCCTTTGGTGGGGTAATCTTCCAGGGGTGTGCGCTTGCCGAAACCGTTTTCGGTGACCACCAACAGGTAGCCTCCCGGTTCCACCACTTCCACCGCGGCCACATGGTCCTGCTTGCGCAGGCGCAGGCCGGTGACGCCCGCGGCCTGGCGGCCCATGGGGCGGATCTGGTTTTCGGTGATGCGCAGAGCCTGGCCAAAGGCGGTGACCATGAGGATGTCGTCTTCACCGCTGGTCAGCCGCACCCATCCCAGGGAATCACCTTCCTCTAAGTTGATGGCGATCAGGCCGGAGGGGCGCACATTGGCAAATTCGGCCAGAGAAACACGCTTCACGCGCCCGCGCTCGGTGGCCATAGTGCAGTAGGCGGCGGCGTCAAAGCCGGGCACAGCCACAGCCGCGGTGATGCGCTCGCTGCCGCTGAGGGGCAGCAGGTTGATCATGGGCGTGCCGCGGTCGGTGCGTCCGGCTTCGGGGATCTGATAGGCGCGCTGGGAATAGACTTTGCCGCGATCCGAGAAGAACAGAATGGTGTGCAGGGTGCGGGCGTGAAGCATGATGATGATTTCATCTTCGTCCTTCACATTTTGCCCGGTGATGCCGCGTCCGCCGCGCCCGCGGGTGCGGTAGGCAGAGGGCGGCACGCGCTTGATGTAGCCGAGCTGGGTGATGCTGATGAGGATGGGCTGGTCGGCCACCAGGTCTTCTTCATCAAAGTACTCATTGGCTTCGGCGGCGATGCGCGTGCGGCGGGCGTCGCCGTATTTCTTGCCCAGTTCTTCCAGGTCTTCGCGGATGACCGCCAGAATTTTCTTGGGGTCGGCCAGCAGCTCTTCCAGATAGGCGATGCGGGCTTTGATTTCGCGCTGTTCGTCTTCGATCTTTTGGCGCTCTAAGGCGGCCAGGCGGCGCAGCTGCAGGTCGAGGATGGCCTGGGCCTGGATTTCGGTGAGGGAGAAGCGCACCATCAGCCGGTCGCGGGCCTGATCGGCGTCGGGTGAGCGGCGGATGATCTCGATGACCTCATCCAGATTGGCCAGGGCAATCAGCAGACCGTCCAGGATGTGCGCGCGGTGGCGGGCCTTGGCTAGCTCAAATTCGGTGCGGCGGGTGATGACGGTCTGACGGTGGTCGAGGAAAATTTGAATGGCGCGCTTGAGCGAAAGGTGGCGCGGCTCCCCGTTGACCAGGGCCAGCATATTGACCCCAAAGGTGGACTGCAGCGGGGTGTACTTGTAGAGCTGGTTGAGCACTTTATGGGGTTCGGCTCCGCGCCGCAGCTCGATGATGATGCGCATGCCTTTGCGGTCGGATTCATCGCGCAGGTCGCTGATGGCGTCAATGCGGCCCTCCCGCACCAGATCGGCGATGCGTTCAATCAGGGTGGTTTTGTTGACCTGATAGGGGATTTCGGTGATGCGGATGACGAAGTGGCCTTTATTCTCTTCAATTTCGGCCTGCCCGCGCATAACCAGCCGCCCTCGGCCGGTGGAGTAGGCGGCGTTGATGCCTTCGCGCCCCACGATGGTGCCGCCGGTGGGAAAATCGGGGCCGGGCAGGTAGCGGGCCAGGTCTTCAACGGTGATGTCGTCCATCTCATCGTAATTGTCAATCACGTAGGTCAGGGCGTTGACCATCTCGGTGAGGTTATGCGGCGGGATGTTGGTGGCCATACCCACGGCGATGCCGGACGAGCCGTTGAGCAGCAGGTTGGGCAGGCGAGCGGGTAAGACGGTGGGTTCTGGGAGGGTTCCGTCGAAATTATCGGTAAAGTCAATGGTGTTTTTGTCAATGTCAGCGAGGAGTTCCTCGGCCATGGCGCTGAGGCGGGCCTCGGTGTAGCGCATGGCGGCGGGGGAGTCGCCGTCAATGGAGCCAAAATTACCCTGGCCGTTCACCAGCAGGTAGCGCATGGAAAAGTCCTGGGCCATGCGGGCCATCGCGTCGTAGACGGCCAGGTCGCCGTGCGGGTGATATTTGCCGAGCACTTCGCCGACGATGCGGGCGGATTTTTTGAAGGAGCTGTTGGCGCGAATGCCCAGCTCGTGCATGGCAAAGAGAATGCGGCGGTGAACGGGCTTGAGGCCGTCGCGCGCATCCGGCAGGGCGCGCGAGACGATGACGCTCATGGCATAGTCCAGATAGGCCGAGCGCATCTGGCTGTCAATATCAACGGTGGTCATTTTTCCGTACAGGGATTCAGGGGCATCGCTCATTTTTTGGCTTTCTACAGCCGCCCCCGGTTGCCCGAGAGCGTGCATGGTCAGAATTGCGTTTACGCCGCGCTGGGCTTAACACCTCAATTATACCCTGAAATGGGGGGATGTGCGCTTGCCAGGATGGACGGTTATTCCGCAAACAGCTCCAGCGGGTTGACGTTTTCACCGCTGCGCTTGTCGAGAATGTTGAGATGGGTGTGGTAGCCGCAGTCGCGGCCGGTGCACAGGCGTCCCCAGGCGTCCACGGTGTAGCCCTGGTTGGATTCCAGCCCAATGATCTGGCCCAGGGTGACGTGGTCTCCTTCTTGCACCTTATATAGACCGTGGAGCAGCGTGACCATGTAGACATCATTTTCGATGAGCAGGTTGGTGTTGCCGATGGCATCCACAAAATGAGCTTTGATGTCGCCTTCGATGGGTGAGCGGATGGGCGCACCTTTGCCGGCGGAAAGGTCAATGGCGGCATGGCCGTATTCGGCCCCGTGCAGGCCCTGGGTGAGGGTATACTCTTCGTACGGGGCGATGACGCGCGTGGGGTCCGCGGGAATGGGCTTGGACTGCGCAGCAGGGGCTGCGGGCTGGGCGGCCGGGGTGGCCGCGTTGGTGGTGAGGGCGCGGCCAGAGAACAA
>DAIOUB010000180.1:3888-5282 GCA_036751735.1 Levilinea sp.
AAAATTGTGGTGGTTGGCGCAGGCAGCGCCAGTTTTGGGTTGAACACCCTGGGGGCATTGATGCGCAGCGCCCGCTTGCGGGGCAGCCACCTGGCTTTGGTGGATCAAAACACGCAGACCCTGGGGGTGATTGAGCGGCTGGCGCTGCGGCTGAACCAGGAGTGGGACGCGCAGATGCGCATCACCACCCACGCCCACCATCAAGATGCGCTGCCGGGGGCCGATTTTGTGGTCTCGGCCATTGAGGTGCCGCCGCGCGAGCAGCTTTGGCGGCAGGATTTTCAGATCCCTTTGAAATTTGGCCTGCGCCAGCCCTATGCCGAGAACGGCGGGCCAGGGGGCTGGGCGCACGCGGCACGCAACCTGGGGCCGGTGCTGCAAATTGCGCATGATATGGAAACGGCCTGCCCGGACGCCTGGTTCATCAATTTCACCAATCCGATGATGCGCATCTGCGACGCGGTGGCGCGCTATTCCACCATCAAGGTGGTGGGCCTGTGCCACCAGATTCAGGCGGGCTACGGCATGGTGGGGTACTGCCTGGCGGAGGAGCTGGACATTCGCGTTCCGCCGGGGGAGATTGCCACCCACGCCGACCCGCGCTTTTGGCCGAATTTACGCAAGGTGGCCAAGCAGGCGATGGAGAAAATTGACATCAAAGCCGCTGGGCTGAACCACTTTACCTGGATGCTGGACGTGCGCGACAAGGCCAGCGGGGCTGACCTTTACCCGCTGTTTCGCGAGCGCTGGGATTTAATGGACCCCAGCTTTGAGCCGCTGACGCGCAAGGTCTTTGCTGATTTCGGGGTGTTTCCCATTCCGGGGGATGAGCATCTGTGTGAATATTTGCCGTGGATGAGCGATGCGGCTGCCCGCCCGTGGGAGAAGTTTGATTTGAGCCTGTATGATTGGGAAGCGGCGGAGGTGCGGCGGGGCGAGGGACACGCGGAGATTGAGCGCATGGGGCGCGGGATTGCGCCGGTGGCGCCTCTGTTGGAGGCCGACAGCGAAGGTGCTTTGGAAGTGATTGAGAACCTTTCGCGGGCCGGCAACCATTATCACCTGGCGGTGAACATCCCCAACGAGGGATATATCCTGAACCTTCCGCAAAAAGCCATTGTGGAAGTTCCGGCGGTGTTCAGCGGGTTGGGGGCGCGCGGCATGGGGGTGGGGGCACTGCCGGTGGCTGTGGCAGAACTGTGCCGCCGGGAGATTGTGGTGGTGCAGTTGGGGGTAGACGCGGTGGTGCAGGGCGACCGGCAAAAGGCGCTGCAAAGCCTGCTCTTCAGCCCGGGGATCACCGATCTGCATCAGGCGGAGCAGATTTTAGACGCGTATTTGACGGAGTACCGGCCGTATTTGCCGACGTTTTGGGAGTAGGGGGGAAATTGCCG
>DAIOUB010000181.1:0-5255 GCA_036751735.1 Levilinea sp.
CCGAGGGGATGGCGAAGAGCACAAACGGCAGCGAAAGCTGCCCCAGCAAGCGTGCTGCATCCGAGGCTGTCATGTTCAGATGATTCTGCCCGTACAGGGTGAAAAAGGCCTCGATGCCGTTGTAGGCGATAAACCAGAAGAAGATCGCCAGCAAAATCATCAGCGCGCTTTTTTCTTTGCTGGTAAAAACAATCGCCAGGTTTTTCAAAATAGCCCGCAGGGCGCTTTTACCACCCGCGTCCTCATTTTTCACATCCGGCTGCTCGGCGCCGCTTTCAATCTTCGGCTCACGGATGAAGAGGAACACCAGAATCCCCCCCACCAACACCAGCCCTGCCCCCAAATAAAAGGGATAAGCCGGGTTCATGTCGTACAGGCTGGCCCCGCCCAGAAAAGCGATGATGGCCCCCAGCCCGCCCATCAGATTAATGATGCCGTTGGCCTGTGAGCGGTACGGCGAAGGGGTGATGTCCGGCATGAGCGCCACCACCGGCGTGCGCCAGATGGCCATGCTCAGCAGCAGCAGAACCGCCGCCAGGAAGAACAGCCACATGCTGGAACTGAGAGGCAGCAAAATGAAGGAGATGGCCGCCAGCGGCGCCCCCACCAGGATGAAGGGCATGCGCCGCCCAATGCGCGTGCGCAGCCGGTCTGACCAGGCCCCGATCACCGGCTGAATAAACATCGAGGCGATGTTATCCAGGGTCATAAACACCCCAATGAACCCCGCGGCCATCAAAAACCGTTCGTTTAAGAAGACCGGCACAAAAGCGTTATACACGCTCCAAATAACGCTCACGCCAAAAAAGCCAAATCCCAGCAGAAAGGTCTTGCCCATGCTGTATTTCATTCCATCCCTCCGATGATCGAATTAGGCAATGCGGGTGAAAAGTGTTCTATGCGCCGTCCGCGCCGTCCGCCGCTTCTTGCTCGGCCTCCAGGCGGGCCAGCACCTTGCGGTCCGCCTCGCTCAAGCTCAGCCGCGCCAGCATATCTGGCCGCCGCCGCCAGGTGCGTTCCAAAGCCTGCGCGCGCCGCCAGCGGGCAATTTCGGCGTGATTGCCCGAAAGCAGCACCTCCGGAACCCCCCACCCCCGAAATTCCGGCGGGCGGGTGTAATGGGGATATTCCAGCAGCCCTGAGGCGTGCGAATCGTCCATCGCTCCGTCGGGGTCGCCCAAAGCCCCCGGGATCAGGCGGGTCAG
This sequence comes from Levilinea sp., assembly GCA_036751735.1. Taxonomy (GTDB): domain Bacteria; phylum Chloroflexota; class Anaerolineae; order Anaerolineales; family Anaerolineaceae; genus Levilinea. Next base: position 1,206 of record DAIOUB010000181.1, read on the forward strand.
CGCATCAATCAAAATCAGCGCGGGCAGTTCCCCACCCGTCAGCACGTAATCGCCGATGGAGATTTCATCCGTCACCAGATGCTGCCGCACGCGCTCATCAATGCCCTCATATCGCCCGCACAGCAGCGCGATGTGCGCATGCTGCGCCAGCTCAAAGGCCACCTGCTGAGTAAAGACGCGCCCCTGCGGGGTCATCAGAATCACCGGGCAGTCCGGCGGCGAACCCAAAACCCCTTCCACCGCCGCAAAAATCGGCTGGGGCTTCATCACCATGCCCCCGCCGCCGCCGTAAGGCGCATCGTCGGTGATATGGTGTTTGTCCGTCGTCCAGGCGCGGATATCGTGCAGATTGACTTCCAAAAGGCCGTTCTGCACCGCACGCTGAAGAATACTGGCCTCCAAATACGGCCTGAGCACATCCGGGAGTAAGGTAAAAACGTCAAAACGCATACGTTCATTCTATAAGAAGAACCCAAATCCGACAAGCCGCAGCCAAAAGCCCTCTGCCCGCGGTTTTTTGCCCTCCGCTGAGCGCATGGATTAATCTTCCATTAAAAGGAGGCCGCATTCCTCCGATAAATCTTGACGACCGTCCACAGAACAGGTAAGATGATTCTATGTATTTAAAAAGCAGTCGATGGAGTTACACACACCGCCGGAAGCGGTCTAGCCCCTGGCGAATTTTGGTCTTAGCGGTATTGGTGGGCGTGATGGTGATGATTAACCAGGTGGTGGTGCCAAACACCCAGCCGCTCTTCATCCCTACCCCCACGGCCACCCGCTCGCCGGAATCCTTCGTCACCGAGGCGGAGAATTTGGCCGCCTCTGGCAAGCTGGCGCAGTCCATCCAGGCCTACACCCAGGCCATTCAGGCAGACCCCAAAACCCCGGCCAATTTCATCGCCCTGGCGCGCCTGCAAATGTTCACCGGCCAGTACACCGAAGCCCAATCCAACGCAGAAAACGCCCTGATCCTCTCCCCCAACAACGCCCTGGCGCTGGCCGTGCGCGGCTGGGCGTTAGGTTTCCAGGGCAACTACCTCGAAGCCGAGGCGGCCATCAACCGCGCCCTGGAGATTGAGCCTAATAACGCCATCGCCTACGCCTATCTGGCCGAGGTCATCGCTCTGCAAATTCAGGCTGGAAAAGACACCCTGGCCTCCAAAGATAAAATGATCAACGCCTCGCGTCAGGCAGTGGATTACGGCCCCAACCTGCTGGAAACTCACCGCGCCCGCGGCCTGGTGCTGGAACTGACCAGCAACTATCAGGAAGCCGCCGTGGAATTTGAAAAAGCTGTGGCGCAGAACCCCAACATCGCCGATCTGCATCTGGCCCTGGGCCGCAATTACCGCGCCCTGGAGCAGTACGACCGCGCCATGGAAGAGTTCAACCGCGCCAACGCCCTCAACCCCTCCGACCCGCTGCCCCTGATCTACATCTCGCGCACCTTCTTCACCGTGGGTGAATTCGCCAAGGCCATTCAGGCCGCCCAGCAGGCCATCAACATCACCCCCGCGGATCCCTTCCTGTACGGCAACCTGGGTTCCATCTATTACCGCAACCGCCAGTACCCCGAAGCCATCCAGACCCTGCGCATGGCCATCCGCGGCGGCACCGCCGAGAACGGCGAAACCGTCAACGGCCTGCCGCTGGATTACGGGCGCGTGGCCGAATATTACTACACCTACGGCCTGGCCGCCGCCCGCGCGGGCGAGTGCAGCGAAGCCCTGCAAATCTCGCGTCTGCTGCTCGACGGCGTGCCCAACGATGAAACCGCGGTGTACAACGCCAACGAAATGGTCAACATCTGCCGCGAGGCCGCCAACAGCCCCCTCCCCACCGGAACTCCCGGCGCTGAGGGCACCGCCCTGCCGGAAGGCGATGGCACCGCTCAGCCAGAGGGTGAAGTCACCCCCACTCCGGCCTCTTAACCTCATGCAATACGGCAGCCGCCCCCTCTCGTTTCGCTCTCACCGCTCCCGATCCAATCCCTATTGGGTCCTGGTGCTTCTGCTCCTTTTGGTCGGCAGCGCCTTTGTGCTGCAGGCCCTTCAAAAAGAGGAGATCCGTTCCCCCTTCCTGCCCACCCCCTACCCCACCCGCACCGCGAATTCTTATGCGCTGGAAGGCCAAACCCACTTCGCCGCCGGCAACCTGAACAAGGCCATTGACGCCTATAAAGAGGCCGCCCGGCTGGACCCCAACGACCCCATGCTGCTGGTGGAACAGGCCCGCATTCAAACCTACTCCTCCGCCATGCTCACCACCGACGCCGAAAAGCGCGACCGCCTGCTGGAAGCCCTGGACGCCATCACCCGCGCCCGCGACCTATCCCCCGAGGACAGCACCGTGCGCGCCGTGCGCGCCTTTGTCCTCGACTGGCTGGCTTCGCCCAGCCTGGTGGGGGATGAATACACCAAATATCTGGTAGAAGCCGAGCAGGAGGCCGTGCGCGCCCTGCAGTTGGACAACCAGAACACCCTGGCCCTGGTGTACTACGCCGAAATCCTCATTGACCAGCTCAAGCTCACCCAGGCCCAGCAGTTCATCGGACAGGCCCTGCAGCGCAACGATGAATCGATGGATCTGCACCGCGTGAACGCCTTCATTCTGGAAAACTACGGCGATTACGCCGGGGCCATCGAAGAATACAAGCGCGCCGCTGCCATCACCCCCAATTTGACCTCGCTGTACATCTCCATCGGCGTCAACTACCGCCAGATCAAACGTTATGATGACGCCCTGGAGTACTTCACCAAAGCCGTCACCATCAACGAACAGCTGGGCATCCGCGATCCCATCCCCTACCTGGCCATCGGCAAAACCTATTCACAGACCGGTGATTTCTTCGCCGCGGGTCTCAACGTGCGCAAGGCGCTGCTCTACAACCCCACCAACGCGGATGTGTACGGCTCCCTGGGGGTCATCTACTTCAAAGCGCGCAACTACGAAACCGCCATCCTCGCCCTCAAATGCACGGTGCGCGGGTGCAGCGCCGAAGAAAGCTGCGCCGTGCGCAACCGCGGCGAGGCCTGCGACGAGGCAGAGAACGCCCAATCCGCGGCCGTCGAAGGCCTGCCCCTCACCAGCTCCACCGTGGTGTACTACTTCACCTACGCGTCCGCGCTGGCCGGTATGCACCGCCCCTACAACGATTACTGCCAGGAAGCCATGCAGGTCATGTCTGAGGTGCGCCGCGGCTTCAGCGAAGACACCACCATCCTGAGCATCATCGAGCCCAGCGAGCAGATCTGCGAATCCTTTGGCTATTCACGGCTGAACTAACCCCTCTCCCACGCCCTCAAAGCAAATATCAGAGTTTTGTTAATTCCCCAAAAAGCCTCTTGACTTCCCATCCAAAGACAGGTATCATACCTGACGTTAGCACTCAAGGTATGAGAGTGCTAAAATCTTGAAAAATAAATCATCCTGTAACCGGAGGTATGGAATGGCACTCAACCTGAAACCCTTAGGCAGCCGTGTCATCGTGGAGCCTGTTGAGCAAGAAGAGGTCACCGCGAGCGGCATCGTTCTTCCCGAAACCGCCAAAGAAAAACCCCAAAAAGGCGTTGTCCTGGCCGCTGGCCCGGGCGACCGTGATGAAGATGGCAAGCGCATCGCCATGGATGTGAAAGTGGGCGATACCGTCCTCTTTGCCAAATATGCCGGCACCGAAGTCAAAATTGACGGCAAAAAACTTCTCATCCTGCGCGAGAGCGACATTCTCGCTATTGTTGAAGCCTAATTTTATCTAGCGATCGTACAGAAGGAGAACCAAAATGGGAGCCAAACAGCTCGTTTTCGCTGAAGATGCCCGCCGCCGGCTCAAGAGCGGTATTGATGTGGTCGCCAACGCGGTTGCCACCACCCTCGGCCCCAAAGGCCGCAACGTGGCCCTGGATCGCAAATTCGGGTCCCCCACCATCACCCACGACGGCGTGACCGTTGCCAAAGAAATTGAACTGGAAGACCCCTTTGAAAACATGGGCGCCCAGCTTCTGAAGGAAGCCGCCACCAAGACCAACGACATCGCTGGCGACGGCACCA
>DAIOUB010000182.1:0-5208 GCA_036751735.1 Levilinea sp.
CTGGAGCTGGCGGTGGAGACGACCGCGCCGGAGCCGGACGGCAGCATTCACATCAGCCTGTCCGTGGCGGAAGAATCCATCCAGCGCCGTTCGGTGCAGTATGACAAGAACGGCGACATGCATTACGACATCATCTCGGCCTTTATTAAATCGGTGCGCGGCTCAGACCCCGATGCGGCCCTGTATTGGCTGGCGAAGATGTTGGCGGCGGGCGAGGACCCGCGTTTCATTTTGCGGCGGCTGATCGTTTTGGCCAGCGAAGACATCGGCCTGGCCGACCCGCACGCCATGCAGGTGGCGGCTTCGGCGGCCTACGCCTACGACTATATCGGCCTGCCGGAAGGGGTGTATCCCATTGCCGAGGCCACGCTGTACCTGGCCACCGCGCCGAAATCCAATTCGGTGGGGGCCTATTGGCGCGCGCTGGAGACGGTGACGGGGGAGCCGCCTGGGCCGGTGCCGACGCACCTGATGGACTCCAGCCGCGATGCGCGCGGCTTGGGACACGGCCAGGGCTATTTGTACCCCCATGATTTCCCCGGCCATTTCACCGCCCAGCAGTATTTGCCGGTGCAGTTGACGGGGCGCACCTTTTTTAAGCCGTCAGATCAGGGCTATGAGCGCGAGATTCTGGCGCGGCTGGAACGCTGGCGCGAAGAGCAGCAGCGCGGCCTGAGCCAGGGCCCACAGCCCGACGGTGAGAAGGAATGAGGGCATCATGGCGCTGATTTTGCTGATCCGCCACGGTGAGAACGATTACGTGGGCAAGCGCCTGGCTGGGCGCACCCCGGGGGTGCATTTAAACGCGCGCGGGCGGCAGCAGGCCGAGGAAGTGGCCCACACGCTGGCAGAAGCTCCCCTGCGGGCGGTGTACGCCAGCCCGCTGGAACGGGCGCTGGAGACCGCTGAGCCCCTGGCGGTGGCGCATGGGCTGACGGTGAGCCTGGAGCCGGGGCTGATGGAGGTGGATTTTGGCCGCTGGCAGGGCAAAACCATGGGTCAGATGCGGCGCATGAAGCTGTGGCCGGTGGTGCAGAACGCCCCTTCGCAGGTGACCTTTCCGGGGGGCGAATCCTTTCGGGCGGCGCAGGAACGCGTGGCGACCTGTTTGCAGGGCCTGAGCGAGCGGCACGCAGAAAACGAAGTGATCGCCTGTGTGTCGCACAGCGATTCCATCCGCCTGGCACTGGCGCATTTCTTGGGGATGCCGCTGGATCATTTTCAGCGTTTGATGGTGAACACAGCCTCGATCAATGGGGTGTATATAAGGAAAGAAGGCTGGCCTTCGTGCGTGATGCTGAATTGGACGGCGGGCTTTCATTGGCCTAAGGACTGAGCGCGCGGCTTGTTTCTCGCTTTGGTTTGACATTCCAGCGGGCCGCGGCTAAAATCAAAGCAGCGGGACTGCGCATATTCTAATTTTTAGGAGCCGAACCATTGGGCAAGTGGTCAGGGAAAACGGTCATTGGGTTAACGGGCAATATTGGCACCGGCAAGAGCGTGGTGCGTAAGATGCTCGAACACCTGGGCGCGTACGGCATTGACGCGGACCAGTTATCGCACCGCGCCATGGCCAAAGGCGCCCCCGGCTATAAACCCGTGGTGGAGATGTTTGGGCGTTGGGTGGTGGCTGCCGATGGGCAGATTGACCGCGCGCGCCTGGGCAAGATCGTGTTCAGCGATCCGGCAGCCCTGGCCGAGCTGGAAAAAATCATTCACCCGCTGGTCAGCCAGGCGGTGGATATGCTGGTGCAGCGCACTTCGCAGCCGGTGATCGTGATTGAGGCGATCAAGCTGCTGGAATCGGATCTGCGCGCGGCCTGCGACAGCGTGTGGGTGACGACGGCCCCGCCGGACGTGCAGCTGAAGCGGCTGATGCAGGCACGCGGCATGAGCGAAGCCGAGGCGCGCCAGCGCATCACCGCGCAGCCGCCCCAGGCGCAAAAGACGGCCGCGGCCCAGGTGGTGATTCAAAATGCGGGCACGTTCACCGAAACGTGGAAGCAGGTGAGCGCGGCCTATCAGAAAATCTCGCCTGAGGCGGTGGAGGCGGCCCCGGCGGCCAGCCGCCAGACGGCGGGCGAGCTGCGCGTGGTGCGGGGCAAACCGCGCCATTCGGCGGAAATTGCCGAGCTGTTTAACCGCCTGCGCATGCCTTCGCGGCGGCTGAACAGCGACGACATCATGGCCGCGTTTGGCGAAAAGGCTTTTTTGCTGCTGCAGGGCGATGGGGGGCTGGTGGGCGTGATCGGCTGGCAGGTGGAAAACCTGGTGGCGCGCGCCACCGATGTGGTGGTAGACCCCAGGCTGCCCCCGCAGCGCGCCTTGAAAGTGATGCTGGAAGATATGGAGCGCGCCTCCGGCGACCTGTTGGCCGAGGCGGCCCTGGTGTTTGTGGGCAGCGATCTGGCGAACCTGGAGTCGGTGTGGAAAGAACTGGGCTACGCACGCAAAGCGCCGGAAGAACTGACCGTTTTGGCCTGGAAAGAGGCCGCCCTGGAATCGATGCCCAAAGGCGCCGCCCTGTTTTTTAAGCAGCTGCGGGTGGATCGCATTATGCGGCCTGTATAGAAGGTAATCAAGTGCCCGACCTCGTAAACCAACTTTTATTCTTATTTCAGCGTTTAGACTGGTTAAGTCTGCTGGATATTGTATTGGTTGGTTTGGTCATCTTTGTGGTGCTGGTGATGGTGCGCGACACCCAGGCCATGACCCTGCTGCGCGGGGTGATTTTGGTGGTGATTGGGCTGAGCCTGCTCACCAGCCTGGTTAACTTGCGGGCTTTTTCGTGGCTGATCCGCAACACCGTGCCGGCCCTGCTGTTTGCCATCCCGGTGATCTTTGCGCCGGAGATCCGCCGGGCGTTAGAGCGGCTGGGGCGGGCGGGTTCTGGCACCATGCTCATCCGCCAGGACCGCAATTCGGTTTTAGCCATGCAGAACACCATTCACGCCATTGTGACCGCGGCGGCGCGGCTTTCGGCGCGGCAGCATGGGGCCTTGATCATTTTGCAGCGGGCGGATAACCTGGATGATTATGTGCGCACGGGTGTGCGCCTGCACGCGGCGGTGACGCCGGAACTGCTGCTGCAAATCTTTTACCCCAACACCCCGCTGCACGACGGCGCGGTGATCGTGGCCAACAATCAGGTGGTGGCGGCGGCCTGCGTCATGCCGCTTTCGGCCAGCGGCATTTTGAACCGCTCCCCCGAACGGCAGATGGGCCTGCGCCACCGCGCTTCTTTGGGGATTTCGGAGGCCAGCGACGCGGTGGCGGTGGTGGTTTCGGAAGAGACCGGCTCCATCTCCATCGCTCACGGCGGGCGCATGATCCGCCGGTTGGACAGCGAACGCCTGGAAAACATTTTGCTGGCCTTCTACCGCCCCACACAGCCCAATGCCGACAACTGGTTGAGCCGCCTGTGGCAGCGGATAAACCCCAACCAGCGCCTGGAGGAATGATCATGCTGGCGGCTTTGCGGCGCTCCTTTAAATATGTGCCCACCCTGGTACTGGCCATGGTTCTGGCGGTGGCGGTGTGGATTTTGGCGGTGACCGAATCGGACCCCACCGAAGAGAAGATCTACCCGCGCGCCATCCCGCTGGAGATCATCGGGCAGGATCCGGCGCTGATGATGGTGACCAACCCGCCCCAGCAGGTGAGCCTGACGCTGAGCGCGCCGCGTTCCATTTGGGAACGGATGACCAACGAGCAGGTTCCCGTGCGGGCGGTGGCAGACCTTTCGGGCCTGGGCAGCGGCACGCACACCCTTTCCATTCAAATTCAAATCGGCATCCGGCCGGTGGAGATCATCTCCTACACGCCGCGCACGTTCAACGTGACCCTGGAGCCGCTGGAAACGCGCTCTCTGCCCATCCGCTTGGTGCAGCGCGGCGAGCTTTCGGTGGGTTTTCAGGGGGAAACGCCCACGTTGAGCCAGGACACGGTGACGGTCAGCGGGCCGGAATCGCTGGTGCAGCGGGTGCAGGAAGTGCGCGCGGTCTTGGATTTGAATGGAGCCAAAGAAAGCATCAACCGCAGTGTGGCTCTGCAGGCGGTGGACGCCAGCGGGCAAACTGTGGAAGACATCACCCTCAGCCCAGAACGGGTGACGATTGCGCTGACCATCACCCAACGCGGCGGCTACCGCAACGTGGTGGTAAAGGTGGTGGTGAACGGACAGGTGACCAGCGGTTACCGCGTGACCAACATCTCGGTGTTCCCACCGGCTGTGACGGTGTTCTCCAGCGATCCCAAACTGGTGGACGCTTTGCCAGGGTATGTGGAAACCACCCCCTTGGATTTGACAGGGGCCAGCGACGACCTGGATCTGTCTTTGGCGCTGAATTTGCCCACGGGGGTTTCGGTGGTGGGTGAAAACCAGGTGGAGGTGCAGGTGGGCATCGCCGCCATTGAGGGCAGTTTGACCCTGGCCAACATGCCGGTGGAGGTGGTGGGGCTGTCCAATTCGCTTTCGGCGCTGGTTTCGCCGGATACGGTGGATGTGATCCTTTCGGGGCCGCTGCCGCTGTTGGATCAACTGCGGCGCGCGGATGTGCGCGTGTTTGTGGATTTGACCGGCGATGGTTTGGGCACCTTCCAACGCATCCCCAAGGTGGAGCTGCAAATTTCCAATTTGCGCGTGGAATCGCTGCTGCCCGCCACGCTGGAGGTGGTGATCACCACGCGCCAGCCCGGGCAGGTTCCCACCATCACCCGCACGCCCACCCCTGTGATCAGCATCACGCTGACGCCCCAGCCTTAGGCGCAGGGTGCGCTTTTCGGCAAGCAGTGTTACAATAAGCGCCCGCGAACGGCGGAGCGTATGGAAGGTTGAGGGTTAACGATGAGAAAACCGGTTGTCGCCCTGGTTGGGCGCCCCAATGTTGGTAAAAGTACCTTGTTTAACCGCCTGGTGGGGGAACCCATGGCGATTGTGGATGATACCCCCGGAACCACGCGGGACCGCTTGTTTGGGGAAGCGGAATGGGTGGGACGGGAATTTGATGTGATTGACACGGGCGGGATTGACCCGGCTTCGGGCCGCAGCGACCCGCTTTCGATTGGCTCAGCCGAATATGTGCGCCAGATCCGCGAACAGGCGGTGCTGGCGGTGCAGGAAGCGGACGCCGTGCTGTTTTTGGTGGACGCGCAGAGCGGAGTCACCCCCGCGGACCGGGAAGTGGCCGAGATTTTGCGGCGCAGCCA
>DAIOUB010000183.1:0-5128 GCA_036751735.1 Levilinea sp.
CTGTTGGATGCGGCGCGGCGGGCCTGGCAAACCCCTGATGGAGGATATGCCAGCGGGGTGCGTTTTCACCATATTTCTACGGATGAGGTCTTTGGGGCGCTCGCGGCGGGGGAACCTGCCTTCGATGAGCAGACCCCCTATGCGCCGCGCTCTCCCTATTCCGCCTCGAAGGCGGCCAGCGATCACCTGGTCAGAGCATATTTTCACTCGTTTGGCTTGCCGGTGACGATCACCAATTGCTCGAATAATTACGGGCCGCACCAATTTCCTGAAAAGCTCATCCCTTTGATGATCCTGAACGCGGTGGAGGGGAAACCTTTGCCCTTGTACGGCGACGGGCAGCAAATTCGCGATTGGCTGTATGTTGAGGATCACTGCGAGGCCATTTGCTGCGTGCTGGAGAAGGGCGCGGTGGGGGAGACGTATGGGGTGGGCGGCGAGAACCAACCCACGAATCAAACCATCGTTGAGACGATCTGCGATATTTTGGATGAGTGGCTGCCGGCGGCCAGCTTTGGCTCGCGGCGCTCGCTGATTCGCTATGTGAGCGACCGACCCGGACACGACCGGCGCTATGCCATGAATATTGAAAAGATCCGCAAAGAATTGGGCTGGCAGCCGCGTGAGGATTTGGACAGCGGGCTGCGGAAGACGATCGCCTGGTACCTGGAGAATTCGGCATGGATTGAAAGTATCCGCGCGAAACCCGATTTCCAGGCCTGGATGGAAGAAAACTACGGCCATAGGAGTGTACTGGCATGAAAGGAATCGTGTTGGCTGGAGGTTACGGCACGCGTTTGTACCCGCTGACTCTGGCGGTGAGCAAGCAGCTGCTGCCGGTGTATGACAAGCCGATGATTTATTACCCGATTTCTATGCTGATGCTGGCTGGGATTCGGGAACTGCTGGTGATTTCGACGCCGGAAGATTTGCCGGGCTTTGAACGGCTGCTGGGGGATGGGGCACAGTGGGGCATGCAGTTTTCGTATGCGGCCCAAAGCAAACCGCGCGGTTTAGCGGATGCGCTGCGCGTGGGACGCGATTTCATCACCGGGGAACCGGTCTGCCTGATTTTAGGCGATAACATCTTTTTTGGAACCGGTCTGGGAGATACCCTGCGGCAGGCGGCTCAGGTGGAAGACGGGGCGGTGATTTTTGCTTACCCGGTCAAGGATCCGCAGCGTTACGGCGTGGTGGAATTTGATAAGGACTACCGTGTGCTGAGCTTGGAAGAAAAACCCAGCAAGCCGCGGTCGAACTATGCAGTTCCGGGGATTTATTTCTACGACCGTCTGGCGTGCGAAATGGCGGCGCGTTTGAAACCATCGAATCGGGGGGAGCTGGAGATTACCGACCTGAACCAGATGTATTTGCAGGCCGGGAAGCTGCAGGTGGAGGTTTTGGGGCGCGGGGTGGCCTGGCTGGATGCAGGCACGCATGAATCCTTGCTGCAGGCGGCCAGCTTCATTGAGGCGGTGGAGGAACGGCAGGGGTTAATGATCGCCTGCCTGGAAGAAATTGCTTACCGCATGGGCTACATTGACCTGAAGCAGCTCAATGCCCTGGCACGCAAACTAGCGACCAACCACTATGGACGGTATTTGTTGAACCTGGTTGAGGAAGAAAACCGCGGATCATGAGTGAAGTACGTTCTTGAAATTAAAATGTCAAACGCCAGGGTGAGGGGGGCACCCAGGCGTTTGACTTATATACTTTATCATCTTTCACAGCGACATACAAGAGCTTTCCCGAACGTCGAAACCTTACAAAAATGCAAAGTCAGGCGTTAATCCCCGGCTAAAAAACGCAAATAATAGGCAGCGATGCCAAAGGCCACAGAGACGTTGAGGGATTCCTTTTGCCCCATCATGGGCAGGTACACCACCTGGTGACAAAGAGCCAACAGGCTTGGATCCACACCCGAGACTTCGTTTCCTAAGATCAGGATCACGGGCGCCGCGGCGGTCGCGAGGGTTTGCGTGAAAAGGGGCTGGGCATTGGGGCCGCCTTCCAGCGCCCAGATTTGCGCACCGCGGGCTTTTTCTTCGGTGACGAGATCCACGGCGTTCCAGGTTTGGCTCCAGGGGACACGCAGTTCGGCGCCCAGGGCGGTTTTGGCTACCTTGGGCTGGCCGGGGGTAGGGGTGATGCCGCACAGATACAGGTGGGTGATGCCGGCGGCGTCGGCGGTGCGAAAGATGGAGCCGACGTTGTGGGCGCTGCGCAGATTATCAAGGAGAACCGAAACCTGCGGCTGAGGGGAGGCGGCTTGGGCTGGAACCGGTAAGCCGCTGTAAGGCAGCTCGGTGATCTCCAGCGGGCTGCCGCATTTAGGGCAGTGGGCGGGCAGGGCCTGATGCGGGGAGGCAGGAAAGTGAAATCGGCAGGTGGGGCGCAGACAGCGGCAGATCTTTGAGCTTTGTGGTTGATCCAAAGGGTTACTCCTGAGGGCAGGTTGCCTGCTGATTGTACCTGATTTACCTGCGAATGCGGGCGGCTGCGGCTTGCCGTTTTGGGAAGTGTGTTTTAGACTGATCGTATCGGCATACAGGCAGCCAGCCAACAGAAAGGATGAGATGATGGCGCGATACGGATGTATTGAAGCGGGCGGTACCAAATTCATTTGCGCGGTGGCGGACGAGACGGGGGAGATTGAGGCGGAAGTGCGCATCCCCACCACCACGCCGGAGGATACGCTGGGCCAGTCGCTGCGTTTTTTTCAAGCACAATGCGGTACGGGCGAGAAAGGTTTGCGCTCTCTGGGGATTGCCTGTTTTGGCCCAGTAGATTTGCAGCGGGAGTCGCCCACTTATGGAATGATCACCGCCACGCCTAAGAAGGGATGGCGCATGACGCCAGTGGTGCGGTTCTTCCAGGCAGGGCTGGGGATTCCGGTGGGTTTTGACACGGATGTGAACGGCGCGGCTCTGGCGGAAGGCGTTTGGGGGGCGGGAAGGGGGCTGCAAGATTTTGTGTATGTAACCATCGGCACGGGGATTGGCGGGGGAGCCGTGGTAGGGGGGCGCGCCGTGCATGGGGCCATGCACCCGGAGATGGGGCATATGCGCATCCCGCACGATCGGGAGCGCGACCCTTTTGCAGGCATTTGTCCTTTTCACAGTGACTGCTGGGAAGGCTTGTGCAGCGGCCCAGCCCTGCATGCGCGCTACGGTGCGGCAGCCGAAAACTGGCCGGAGGATCACCCCGGCTGGGAACTGGCGGCGGAATACACCGCCCTGGCGGTTCAGAACATTCTTTGTACGTTGTCGCCGCAGCGGGTTTTATTGGGCGGCGGGGTGATGCAGCAAGCGCGGCTGTTCCCCCTGCTGCGCCAAAAAACGGCTTCTCTGCTGAATGGGTATTTATCCACGGCGATGACGGCGGCGGATTTGGAAACGGTGATTCTGCCCCCGGCCTTAGGATCCAGGGCAGGGATCATGGGCGGGCTGGTGCTGGCGCTGCGGGCGGCCAGGGTGGAGGCGTAGATGCAGACGCGATTTTACGGTGAGAACGGGGTGCGCATCACCCACACCGCGGCTTCAGACGCTGCGTGGTTGGCGGATGTTTTCGTGGGCCTGCCGCCGGAGAAAGCCCAGGGAGCCTTCACGGTGGAGATGGTGAAGAGCTGTGCGGTGGTGCGCGGTGCTGACGGGCAGGTGCTTTTCTCGGAGGCCCAAGCGCCGCGCTTGAATGCGCAGGGGGGCTTTCGGCTGGCGTTTCAAACCCGGCCGGAGGAGCGTTTTTTTGGGTGGGGAGAGTGGTTTAACGCCTATGCCCGCCGCAGCGGCCAATGGAAGCTGGAGGCGCGGGAATCGCCGGCATTCTTGCAGGGGCGGCAGACGTATTCGACCATCCCGATGTTCATCAGCAGCCGCGGGTACGCCTGTTTCCTGCTCAACAGCCGCCCCAGCCGCTGGAAATTGGACGACCACAAGGGAATTTTGAGCGTGGAGGTTGTGCAAGGCCCTGCCGATTATCTGCTGATCTTTGGCCGGACTCTGAAAGAAATTGTGCGCCAGTACACACAGTGGACGGGACGGCCGCCGCTGCTGCCGCGTTGGGCGTTTGGCCTGTGGGTGACGGCTTACCCGCAGGAGGCGCAGGAGAAGGTAGTGGAACTGGTGCGGGAACACCGCCGAAGGGATGTGCCCCTGGATGGGGTGATCTTGGATTACCACTGGGAGGAGAAATTCCACAACTTTCAGTTCCGCAAGAGCCTTTTCCCTCACCCGGAACGGCTGGTGGAGGATCTGAAACAAGAAAACGTGCGCCTGGGCTTGATCTTTACACCGTTCTTAAACACGAAAAACGAGCCGTTGAAAAAAGCCATCTTGAACCTGGCCGTGCGCAACGTCCCGGCAGGGCTGGAAAAAGACGATGAGCGCGATGTGGAAGGCTACCAGCAGGCGAAAGAAGCGGGCTATCTGGCGCACCCGGACGCGGCCTGGTGGTTTGGGCGCGGGGGCATGTTTGACTTCACCCACCCGGCAGGGGCACGCTGGTGGTGCGGGCGCATGGAGCCGCTGTACAGGCTGGGAGTGGCTTTTTTTAAGAACGACGACGGCGAATATCTGCCGAAGGATGCTCGATCGGCCGTTGGCCTGACAGGTGAGGAGTATCACAACCTGTACGGTTTCTACTACGGCAAAGCGATCTACGAGGGGATGGAAGGGTTGGACGACCGGCGGGGGATGGTGTATGCGCGCAGCGTGTGGGCTGGCTCGCAGCGCTACCCGGCGCTGTTCCTGGGGGATCAAAAACCGACCTTTGCCCATCTGCGGGCGGCGATGCGCGCGGCCTTGAATTTGAGCTGGCTGGGCTTTTCTTACTGGACGGCGGATGTGTTTGGGCTGGACGGGCGGACGACCTCGGAAACCCATATGCGCTACGCACAATGGACGCTGCTTTCGCCGGTGGCGCGCTACTTTCAGCGGCCGGCGGCGGTGGACGATACCCGCAGCCCGTGGTCCCACGGTCCGCAGGCGGCGGCGAGTTTTCAACGATACGCTGAGCTGCGCTACCGGCTGCTGCCGTATTATCACTGCCTGGGTTGGGAAGCCTACACGGATGGTACGCCGGTGGTGCGCCCGCTGGCGCTGGAGTTCGAGGGAGAGCGGGAATTGCTGGA
>DAIOUB010000184.1:0-5120 GCA_036751735.1 Levilinea sp.
GTTGGGGTAGGGGATCATCCAATAGAAGACCCATACGCGGCCCAGGTGGATGAGGGGGTAGAGCGCGCCCGCGGCCAGGCCGAAGGTGGTCATCAGCTCGGCGGCGCGGGTGAAGGGGCGGCGGAATTCGGCTTTGAAGACGCGCAGGATGGCCGAAACGAAGGTCCCCGCGTGGCTGATGCCGATCCAGAAGACGAAGGTGACGATGAAGACGCCCCAAAAGACCGGACGGCGGATGCCGGCCATGCCCATGCCGGTGAAGATCATGTTGCCCCAGGCGCCGAAGAGCAGCACCGCCACGGCCACGGCCAGAGCGCCCACGATGATCCAATAGCGGCGGGAGGTGGTGGTCATGGCTTCCATGACCATGTGGTTCATCTCCTCGCGCGGGCGCGGGTCCAACATGAGGTGCTGCCGGGGGTCTTCTTCCTCGGCTTCGGACTGCTTATAGACGCGTTGGTACGGTTTGACTTCAGCCGCCATATTGTCCACCTCCCTTCAGATAGATGACGCGGGGCGCGGTGCCCAATTCTTCCAGCTGGCGGAAACTGCGCTGACTGCGGGCCATTTGGCTGACGCGGCTTTGCGGGTCGCTGAGATCGCCAAAAACGATGGCGTCTGTGGGGCAGGCCTGGGCACAGGCAGGGACGATATCACCGTCGTGTACATCGCGGCCTTCGGCCTTGGCCTGCTCCTGCCCGGCGTGAATGCGTTGGACGCAGAAGGTGCATTTTTCCATCACCCCGCGGCGGCGAACGGTGACCGAGGGGTTGAGGTAATAGGCCATCGGCTCAGGGATTTCATAATCGAACCAGTTGAACACGCGGGAGAGATAGGGGCAGTTGTTGGCGCAGTAGCGCGTGCCGATGCAGCGGTTGTACACCTGGAGGTTGATCTGCTCCTCCTCGCTGTGCACCGCCGCGAAGACCGGGCAGACCGGTTCGCAGGGGGCGTTACCGCACTGCTGACACAGCATGGGGGAGTAATCGGGCTTGATTTCGGGATAGTCGCCGTGCCAATAGCGCTGGATGCGAATCCAGTGCAGGCCGCGCCCATAGCCGGACTCATCTTCGCCGGTGAAGGGGATGTTGTTTTCCATGGCGCAGGCGGTGACGCAGGCGTTGCAGCCGGTACACACGTCCAGATCAATGGCCATGCCCCATTTCATTTTTTCTTCAGTCACTTCAGCCATAAGATGCGCTCCTGATTCCATTATTCAGCGTGATCGTAGACCCCGTGCCGGTTTTCCATGCGGCTGAGGGGGCGGCGCTGACCGGTGGGTTGCACAGACACGCGGGTGTCGCCAAAGGAAAGGTCGCCGGATGCGTTGACCGACAGCGGCAGCAGGGCGGCGGGATTGGCGCCGCGGCCTTCGGCGTAGCGGCCGAGGGCAGAATGTCCCTGGCCGAAGGGCACGGCCACCGTGTCGGGGCGGATGGCAGGGTACAAATAGGCAACGGCTTCGATTTCGCCGCTGGCAGAGACGATTTTTACCACGTCGTCATCGTGGATACCCAGTTTGGCGGCGGTTTCGGGGTGGATTTCGACCCAGGAGTTCCACATGACGGTGGTCATGGGGTCGGGGGTTTCCTGCAGCCAGGGGCGGTTGGCCCCGCTGCCGTCGCCCATCTGGGTGGGGTAGGTGTAGAAATGCAGTTCGCCGGAGCCAAGGGGAGCAGGCGGAGTGAGCGGAGCAGCCGCGTACAGCTCGGCGACGATGGGCGCTTCCAGCCCGGCCCGCTGCGGCCACCAGCCGCCGTACTGCAGCCACTGCGACCAGAAGGTGAGGATTTCGGGCGCATCGTAGAAACCTTTGCGGCTTTCCAGCAGGGGCAGCAGGCGCGCCTGAAGGAATTCCACCTCATCGGCGTAAGGCAGGGCGGCAGCCAGAGCGGGCACCTGGCGGGCCGCAGACAGCAGCACGTCCGCGGCGGCGCGGGTGTTGTGCAGGGGGACGACCACGGGCTGGGCAGCGGAATAGGCTTCGCGATCTGCACCTGCCAGGGTGCGCTGGTAACCCCAGGATTCCAGCAGGGTGTGGTCGGGGAGCACCAGGGTGCTGAGGGCGGCAGTTTCGTCGGGGAAGGAGGCGAAGGAGACCACCTGGGGCACTTTTTTCAGGGCAGCGGCAAAGCCGAGGGCTGCAGGCAGCTCAAAAACGGGGTTGACGCCGTGGATGAAGAGGGTGTGGATCTGGCCGGCGTTCATGCGGGCCACCAGATCCTGCACATCCGCAAAGGAACTGGCAGCGGGGTCAGCGGGGGTGAGGAACACGCCGCCGGGTCTGCCCAGGTTCTTCACCAGGGCGTTCAGGGCCAGCACGGCGCGGGCAGCCGCCAGCCCATTGGCATGCGCCAGGGCGCCGCCGCCGGGCAAGGCCAGCGGAGCGCGAGCAGAGGCAAAACCAGCAGCCACCTCCTGCAGCTTTTCAAAGGCGATTCCAGCGGCAGCGGCGGCCTCTTTGGGATCCACGCTGGCCAGGTCATCGGGCAGGGACAGGTCCAAACGCGCCGCCACCAGATTGGCCAGGGCGGCGGCCACCAGCGCCTCGGTGCCGGGGGCGGCGGAAAGCCACATATCCGCCGTGCCGGAGGTGAGGGACTGGCGCGGCTCAATCACCACCAGGCGGCCGCGGGCGTTGTTTTTGCCGCGGCGCATCTGGCTGAGGCCACGGGCGTAAGCCAGGGGGGATACCCAGGTCTCCAGGAAGTTGGCCCCAAAGGAGAGAATGAAATCGGATTCGCCCAGGTCGAAGAAGGGCATGGAGGGTACGCCGAAGGTGAGCTTGGCTGCCTCGGTGAGGGTGCGGCGGGCATCAAACATACCGTAGGCCCCATAGCGAACAGGGGGCGGTGCGCCCAGGGCGGTGGTCAGCTCGGAGACCAGATCAAAGAGGTGATCGGGGGCCAGGCCGAGGAAAAAAGCCACGCCTTGCGGGTCGGCTTTGAGAGCCTCACTCACCTGCGCGACGGCCTGATCCCAGGTGATCTCGGCGCCGCCTTGGCGCGGACCGGTGATGCGGTCGGGATTGTAGAGGCCCTGCACGGCGGTGAGGCCGCGCGAGCAGACTTTGCCGCGGTTGACGGGGTGGGCGGGGTTGCCCTCTACCTTGATGGCGCGGCCTTCGTGGGTGCGGACGATGAGGCCGCAGCCCGCGGGACATTCGCGGCAGGTGGTGGCAAAGTAGGTGCTCAGGCCGGTTTGCTGATACTCCGGCATGTCGGTGTAGGGACGGCGCACCACGTAGCGCGAAGCCGGGCCGCAGCCGGTGAGCACGGCCGCGGCCGCGGCGGTGAGTCCGGATAATTTGATAAATTCACGGCGAGTGTACTTTTGGGTCATACCGCATCCTTTCGCAGCAGCCAGGATTAGTAATGGCAGATGGAGCAGTCGGAGAGGCGGGTGAAGTTCTCGGGGGCCATAGTTTTGTGGCAGTCGAGACACCAGCCCATGTTTTGGCGGGGTTGAGGTTCGGCGACGGTCATTTGGGTTAGATCGCCGTGACAGGTTTCGCAAGCGACACCGGCGGCCACGTGGGGGCGGTGGTTAAAATGAACGAAATCGGGCTGGATGGCCACTGGAACCCAGGGGACAGCCTCGTTGCGGCTGACATAAGCGGCCAGCTTTTCCAGCTCGGGGGACTGCTTCTGCACCTGCTGGTGGCAGCCCCAACATTTGGAGATGGACGGCAGCCCCGCGGTCGGCCCCCAGGCCACACCGGGGTGGCAGTATTGGCATTGGGCGCCGATGCCGACGTGCAGATTATGGGGGAATTGGATGGGCTGAGGGGGTGGGGTTTGGGTAAGGTAGAGACCGCCGCCGGCACCAGCCAGAAGGACCAGCAGCACCAAACCTACGCCGATGCGGAAGGCGGGTCGTTTGGTTAAGGCGATGACTTTATCCATACATGACTCCTTATCAGGAAAAGGATGCTGCGGTGAACGTTATTTCCGTCCGCGGATTAACCACACGATGAGCAGGAGGATGCCGATGAGGGCGCCGCCCAAGAGCACGGCAAAGCCCAGGCTGGCGGCCATAGCCCCCAGGGCGGTGAGGATGGCGGTGAAGAAGTTCTGGGCCGGCCCGCCGGTGGAGGGGCTGGGCAGGTCGGGGCGGCCTTCCAGGGATGGGTTTTGGGTGGTTTCGGGGAGGGCGCCGGGGAGGGACTGGGCGTAGAGGAGCACGTCGCGGCCCTCCTGAGCGCTCCAGTTTTGCTCATAGCCGATGGGCATGTGCGTGCCGGGGGTTCCAAAGCGGGTTTTGTGGAGGAAGCGCCAGGGATCCACCGCGGCCAGGGTGCCAAGGGTGGCGTCGGTGCCTTCAAAGCGGAAGGCGATCTTGGCCCCGTCGCTGCCGTGGCAGCTGGCACAGCGCTGGTCGTAAAGGGTCTTACCCTGGGCAGAATCGCCGTCGAGGACCTTCAGGCTGGTGGGGTCAATAAACTGCGAGTCGTCCACCGCGCCTTCTTTCAGAAAGGCAGCCAGATCGTTCAGGCTGGCATCATCCAGATAGGGGGAGAAGTCATGCTGGGGGTTGGTTTTGCCCTGAAGGGCGGCCACGATTTGGGCGGTGTCCATTTTTTGCGCGGCGGCCAGCACGCCCGGAAAGCCGGTGTAATTGGAACCGGCGCGGTAAGCGCCGTCTTTGCCCTGATAATCCCAACCGTGACAGGTGGAACAGCGCCAGGTATCCGCGCCGGAACGGGTGTTGGTGGATTGGCTGTCCCACAGGGGCATGCTGCCGGCGGGGGGCTGGGTTTCCAGAACGGCTGCCCAATGGTCATACAGGGCGGCACCGCGGGCCACATCACCGTCCGCAGCGGATTGGGCCGCGGCGGGCTGGAAGCTGACCCCCAGAATGAGCAGGAGAGTGATGAACAGCCAGACGACGCCGTACCAGGGATCGAGTCGTTTCATACCGTTTCTCCTCAAAAAAATGATTTTGAAACGCTGTACATCAGGGCCTTACCGAGCAAACAGGCTTCGATCTAAATTTGAACCCATGCATCCACCCGGGTTCAGCCGCAACACTGCGAAACGGGGATATTGGCTTATTGGATTGACTGGTTGGTGTATGACAACAAAATAATGATACATGATTTCACCAAAATTGTCAAAATA
>DAIOUB010000185.1:0-5114 GCA_036751735.1 Levilinea sp.
TCTAGAGAATTGATCGCACCGCGGGCTTTGTGTACAATGGTCGTATGCCCAAACAATCCCCCCTCCATTCCCTGATCCTCTCCCTGATGGTCTGCCTGCTGGCGGCCGGCTGCGCCCCCAGCGCCCCCTGGCCGGCGGACGCGCCCGCCGCACCCCCTGCCGAAACCAGCCCCGTCACGCAGCCGCAAGGCGGCGACCCCCAGCAGCCCCAAGAAAGCCCCACCCCGGCCCCCACAGCCGACCCGCAGTCCTGGGTGTGGACGGTGAACGAAGCTGAAATGACCGTCCTGCGCGTGGACCCCGCCAGCAATCAGGTGGACGGCGTGGTGGAATTGAACGGCGTCCCCGCCCTGGTGGCGGCGGGCGAGGGCAGCGTTTGGGCGCTGGAACAGGGCTGGCAGGAGCGCAGCCATGTGGTGCGCATGGACCCCAGCCGCCCGGATGTGATCGGGCGCTTCCCCGTGGCGCAGGGCAGCGCCGTCAGCCTGGCGGTGGGCCGCGGGGTGGTTTGGGTGGGGGTGGCCGAGCCGCTCACCGGCACGCGCGCCCCCGACGAGCCGGATTACAGCCTGCCGGGCGGGCTGCTGCGTCTGGATGCCGCCACCGGCCAGGAAATGGGCTATTCGCGGCGCTATTCGGTGCCCATGCAGATTCTGATCGAAGACCCCTTTTTATGGACTTTGGAATGGTTCAGCGTGCACACCCAGCTGCAGCGCGTGGATTTGACCAATGGCCAGCTCATCACCCTGCCCTCCGCGGTGGATTCGCCCGCGGCGGTGCATCAGTTCGCCCGCATGGCGCGCAGCCCGCTGGGGCTGTGGGCGCTTTCCATGGACCCGCGTTCGCGCTTTGTGTATGAATTGGATCCCCTCACCGGCCGCATGGTGCGCCTGCTGCCCGTGGGCGCGCAGGAGAACGATAACCCCCTGGATCTGCTGGCCGTGGACGGCTCGCTGTGGGTGGTGCTGCGCAGCGGGAAACTGGTGCAATTGGACGCCGCCCGCGGGGATATCCAGCGCACGGTGCAGATTCGCGACGGCATGGAAAGCGTGCAGTACGCCGCCGGTGCGCTGTGGCTGGAGAACCGCACAGAAGCCGAGCTGTACCGCGTGAACGTGCAGAGCGGCCAGTTGGAAGCCGTCATCTCCACCGGCCCCAAGCCGCCCGCCACCCCCACGCCCTTGCCGCGCGAACGACCTGGGCCAACCTGCAAACCGGCCAAACCCACCCGCCTGCAGGTGGGCGGGCGCGCCGTGGTGAAGGACGAACCGCCCCTGCCCAACCGCGTGCGCTCTGAACCCAGCCTGGGTTCCAAGATCATCGGGGAGATCGCCCCAGGGGACGGCATGGTGCTGTTGGAAGGGCCGGTGTGCGCGGGGAACTGGCTGTGGTGGAAGGTGCAGGCCGACGGCAGCGGATTGGTGGGTTGGACCGCAGAAGGGGACGATCAGGACTATTGGCTGGTTCCCGTGAAGCAGCCCTAGCGCGCGGCGGGGTGCGGCCTAATCGGGGCCGTCTTCGGCCTGCGGCCCGCCCATGGGACAGCGCGGTTGAATGCGCTGCGGGTCGCAAAACGCCCCAAAAGCCTGGCGCAAATTCTCCAGCGCCTCCGGGTTGGCCGAGTAGTACACCCAGCGCGCATCGTGCGAGTCGCGTTCCACCGTCACCAAACCGGCCTCGCGCAGCACCCCCAGATGGTGCGAGATCAAATTGGGCGCGATTTGCAGGGCTTCACCCAGGTCGTGGTTCGACTGTACCCCCTCGATGATTTTTTCCAGCAGCAGCAGCCGGTTTGGCTCGCTGATGGCTTTCAGCTCGCGGGCAAACTGGTTGAGTTCCTCTGATGAATAGCCGGGTGATTCCATGCAAAACCCCTGAACGTTAATCGTTACAGGGGTTATAGCGCGTTTGGGCGTGTTTCTCTAGTGAGCTTATTAACCTCAGGGGCGGTTATTGTTCCTGATCTTCGCCGTCAGGGGTTTCCTCCCCATGCTGATGGTGCAGCAGACTTTCGGGGTTTTCGGCCACAGCCTGACGCATGGCCTCCGTCATGGCAGCCCCGTTGCGATATTGGAAGGGCCACATGGATTTGAGGTCAAACAAGGCCACGCGGTCGCCGTCTTCAAAGACATGCCCCAGATCCGGCTGGAAACCCGGCAGGGCCGAAAGGTTTCCATTTACAAAAGTGATGCCGCGCTCCTGCGTGGGCAGGTGCAGCATCGCCAGCAGGTCGCCCATACTGGCCCCCGTGGGCAATTCAGCATTGACCCGGGCAAAGCCGATCTGGCTGGGATCCGGCCCATATTTACGCAGCACCCCATACAACCACACATCCAGTTTCATGCAGGGTTAGCCTCCTCCCACGGGTGGGAACAGCCCAATTTCATCTTGATCGTGCAGGATAAAATCCGGCTCTTGATAAATGCCGTTGACGTAAGCCAGCTTGACCTCGTCTTCCGGCAGGTGATAATGGGCGATGACGTCGCGCACCCGCGCCCCCTCCGGCAGCTCCAGCGAGAGGGTCACGCCGATTTTGGCTTCGGGCACGTAGCGGCGTAAGGTGGCGAACAGGCGCACGAAAATTTGCACGGCCTCAGCCTCACGGACAGCGGACGATGTCTTGCGCCCACAAACAGTCGGCGCAGGAAGGGTTAGGCCCCCAGCAGGCGTTGTTTTCCAGGCGCAGATCGCAGGTCTCGCGCAGGTCGCAGTCGGGGCAGGAGGGGAAATGAAAGGCGCGTACGGCGCTGCGGTAGCGGGTGTATTCCTCGCTCATCCAGATGTCGGCCAGAGACGACTGGTGCACATTGCCGAAGGTGTGGCGGCGCACCTCTTTTTCGATGCCGTCAATGGTGTAGTAGTGATAGCTGTGCGAAAGGGCATAGCAGGGCGAAACGCCCCCATCCCAGCCGATGACGATGGCATAATCGTGGACAAAGCGGCAGTGAGGCTCACCCCCCCAATGCATGCGCGGCAGCTCGGTGATGCCCCATTTCATCCAGGCGTCCGAACGCACCGGCCACCCGCCGGATTTGAGCGGGGCGATGGGTTCATAGCCGTAGAGCTTTTCTGCATTCATCTCCGCCGTGTAGGGCAGCACATTGGAAACCACCGCGCGCGCCACCCCCAGCCGTCCGGCCAGCTCGGCCAGGCTGTCCAGCTCGGCCACGTTGCTTTTCATGGCCACAAATTCCACCCCCAGGGTGGGCTGAACCGCCCCGGCCTGACGTTTGGCTTCGTTCAGGCGCTGGATATTTTCCAGCACCTCAGCCAACTGCGCCCCGCGCACATCCGCATAGGTGTCCGGCTGGATGCCGTCAATGGAGACCACCACCTGGCTGACCCCCAGCCGCACCAGTTCGCGGGCGATGCGGTCGTCCAGCAGCAGCCCGTTGGTCCCCAAAGTGACCATCAAATTGCGCTCGCGCAGCTTTTCGATGATCTCCAGAATGCGCGGGTGCACCAGAGGTTCGCCAAAGCTGGTCAGCACCACCTGATCGAGGGCGGGGAAGGCGGGCAGATCCGCCAGAATGCGTTCGAAGGTCTCGCGCTTCATATGCGCGCTGGGATCCACCCAGGAATGGCGGATGCAGGTCTGACAGTTGAGGTTGCAGGCGGTGGTGACCTCAATATACAGCTTGCGCACATCCGGGCGGCAAGGGTGCAGAATCAGGTCGCCGTCGCGCTCATCCAACCAGTATTCAGCCTGCGGGTCGAGGCGGCGGCGGTTGAGAAAATCGGCTGGAAGGCGGAACCGGCCGTGTTCATCGGGGGTCAACTTGGGCATGGGGCGCTCCTGAGACTACCGGTAAAATGCGCGTGGAAAGGAGAGGGGCTGATACGCCCCTCCCCTTTCCCGGAGGATATCCAGCAGGTTACATTTCTTTAAAGACCGAATCCAGGGCCTCATCCGGCACATCAAAGACCTGATTGTGCGGGGGCAGCGGCTCGAGGTGCATGAATTCGGGCAGGCGGTCGGCTTCGGCCTTGATGCCGGCGGCTTCGTTGAAGGCACGTTCTACCTTCAGCACTTCGGCGCCGTAAGCCACCACATCATCCGCAGTCCAGTTGGTGCCCAGCACGCCGTTGCACTCCTGGATGAAGCCTTCAAAGCCGCTGGCGATGTCGAGGATGGGGAAGGCGATGAACAGACAGTGGCCGGAGGAGTCAATGAAGGCGGTCGTGGCCTGGAAAGCGCGGCTGAGGGCGGCTTTGCCCTCCGGGCTGAGCGGATCCTGCTTGCCGCTGACGCCCAAAATTTCGGGGCAGATGGTGTAACCAGCGGTGTGGTCAGCGCCCATGGTGGTGGTGGCGTAGGTGATGCCAATGCCCTTCACGGCGCGCGGCTCATAAGCGGGCATGGCCTGGCCTTTGACGGTGGGCACGCGGCGCACGCCCAGCAGTTTGCCCGCCACTTCGGCCCCGCCGCCCAGCATCTTGCCGGTGGGCGTGCCTTTGCCCATCTCGTGAATGAGCTGAATGGCGCCCTTGCTGTCGCCGAAGGGGATCACCCCGCCTTCCATCGCCACGCCCAGGGTCACGCCGGTTTCAATGGTGTCCAGACCGTAAGCGTTGCACAGGTGCACCATCGTGGCGATGTCGTCCAGATCTTCCACGCCCAAATTGGCGCCCAAAGCCCAGGTGGATTCGTACTCGATGCAGGAGGCGCGTTCGCTCTGATCGGGGTTGAAGAGGGTGTTGGAGCATTGGATGATGCAGCCGGGGGAACAGGCGTGGTTGTACACCTCTTTGCCGGTGCGCTCTTTGTTGGTTTCAAAGATGGCTTCGCCAGCGGTCTTGGGGGCGCCGTCAAAGCGTCCCGCCGAGAAGTTGCGGGTGGGCAGGCCGCCCGCTTCATTAAGGATGTTCACCAGCACAGCCGTGCCGTAGGTATTCAGGCCGCCCTTGGGTTTGGAGATGGGGTGGCTGCGGATGGCGTCAATCATCTTCTTGCGGCCTTCGTCAAAGAGGGCCTTATCGGCGATCTCCACACCCGGCGCGCCCTTGGCGTTGAGCACGATGAATTTCAGCCGCTTGGAAGCCATCACCGCACCCACGCCGCCGCGCCCAGCGTAGCGGCTGGGGCGCTTGGCCTGGTCGTTGAAGACGATGCC
>DAIOUB010000186.1:0-2488 GCA_036751735.1 Levilinea sp.
GGCCTCACCGGCAGCCTCAGCCTGCCCAGCGCCATCGGCCGCCTGAAGGTTTATCCCCAGCCCGGGAATGCCGCAGAACCCCTGTTTGCCCGGGTCGTCCCCAGCCGCCTTCCCGACGGCGGCCTGTCGTTTCAGGCCTGGGTCACAGATCCAGCCGGGCGCGTCTTCCTGGAAATGGACGGCTATCGCACAGCAGCACTGCCCTATTCGGTCTCTGCCGACCTGCTCGCCCCGCTGCAAGCCGTCATCCAGCAGCCCTCCGGGTCAGCCGCATGATCCCCTGGATTTTTCTCAGAGCCGGAGAATACCCCTCCGGCTCTGAGCTTTTCTCCCTCGCCCCGTCCTTTCTCAGCCCAGCAGAGATAGCCTACCTGGGGACGCTGCGCTTCCCCCGCCGCCGTGAGGATTGGCTGGCGGGGCGCTGGGCAGCCAAGCGCCTGCTGGCTGCCCTCCAGCTCGGCGGAGAGCCATTCGCGCCCACCGAAACCGCCCTGCTGCGCAGTCCCTCCGGCGCGCCCGTCCTGCATCACCGCGGGCGTCCCCTTCCGCACAGCCTATCCCTCAGCCACCGCGCCGGGGGTGTGTTGTGCGCCTGCTGCCCTCTCCCAGGCGTCGCCTTAGGGGTGGATCTGGAATGGGTGGAAGATCGTCATCCCGCCTTTTATCAGGACTACTTCACCCCCGCCGAACAGGCCTTCGCCGCCGAGGTGGAACCCTATGCTCCAGCGGTTTGGTTCACTTTGCTGTGGAGTGCCAAAGAAGCCGTGCTCAAATCCCTGGGGCTGGGTCTGAAGGTGGATCCCCGCCGGGTGGAAATCAGCGCCGATCCCTGCACCTGGCAGGCGCTGCACCTGCCGGCTTCGTCCCCTGGCTGGCAGCCATTGGCAGTTCACACCCACAGCCTGCCCGTGGACGCACCGCAACGCCTGTGGGCGCAGCGCCGCGGAGATTTCGTCCTCACCTGCGCTTTAAAAGCAAAAGGGCCAGCAGACCTGGCCCCGGATGAGCATCCGCTACAGCCCTAGGCGGGGCTCAGCGGGAAATAGCGCCGCACCGCCTCCGCGAAGCGCACGCCCTGGTTTTCCAGCGCCTGCAAGCGGCTCAAATAAGCCGCACCGATCAGGATGTGTTGGTTCACATCCACCACATGCCGGTTTTCGGGCTGCTGCAAATAGCTGCCCCGCGTCCAGATGTTGAAGGCCCCCATCGCCGGGCCGCACCAGATCTGGTAGTCCATCTCGCGCCCCTTCTCGCCGCGGTTCGACCAGCGCGAGGATAACCCCAGATACCAGCGAAACACCAGCGCCATCTTCTGATGAGGGTCAGCCTCGGCCCGCGCCAGCTCTTTGGGGTCGCGCTGTGCAAAGAATTGGCGCGTCTCCTCCCACACCGAATCCAGCGTGCGCTGAAAAATCTGCTTTTCCAGCTTTTCACGCTCCCCCGCGGGGATACTCTCAATGGACGAATAGCGCGAGTACACTTCGTACAGCTTGGCCGCGCGCATGGGGAACAGCGTGCCGCGTTTCAGCACCTGCACCCGCACGCCCATTTCAAACATGTCCGCCGCCGGGGCCATGGTCACATCCGCCAAACCCGCCTCAGCCAACAGCCGCCGCGTGTGCTCTGAAGCTCCCGATTCCACACAGGCCTGGTTCACCGACCCCGTCACCAGATACTCGGCCCCCATCGCCAAAGCCGCGGCTGCCGCTTCGGGTGTGCTGATCCCCCCGGCCGCCCCCACCCGCACCCGCCAGGGCGATTTGCCTTCCGCGAGCATCTCATCGCGCAGTTGGCGAATGGCCGGCAGCACGCATACCAGCGGACGGTTGTCCGTGTGGCCGCCGGAATCCGCCTCCACGGTGATGTCGTCCGCCATCGGCGCTCGCCGCAGCAATTCCGCCTGCATGGAGGTGATTTTTCCCGCCGTCAGCAGGCTGTCCACCACGTCTGCCGGAGCAGGAGCCAAAAAGCGCTGTGCCACCTCTGGGCGTGATAACTTCACGATGAGTCGGTTGCTGGCCTGCACCTGTCCTTGTGCGTCCGTCTCCAGTCCGCTGGCGCGGTACAATACCAGCGGCGCGGTGATATCCACATAAGCCGAAGCCTCCACCACCTTCACCCCGCGTGCCGAGTAGAGTTCCGCCGTGCGCATCTCCATCGCCGGGTCATGCAGGTTAAAGATCAGGTTGAAAGCGTACGGCCCTTGCGGAAGCTGAGTTTGAATGGCTTGCACGGCAGCCTCCACCCGTTCCAGGCTCAGGCCCGCCGCCCCAAAAGAACCCATCAACCCCGCCTGCCCCAAAGCAATTACCATCGCCTCCGAGGCAATCGCGTTGGCCATCGCCCCGCCGTACAGCGCCGCACGCGTGCCGTAGACCTCGCAATATTCTTGGCTGCCCAGGCTGTTCAACGGCCGCGGGCCTGCATACCCCACCCAAAGCCCTTGGCTGGGGCTGCGCCCCGCCTGGGGTTGGCCGCCAGAAACCAG
>DAIOUB010000186.1:2588-5033 GCA_036751735.1 Levilinea sp.
CCCAAAGCCCTTGGCTGGGGCTGCGCCCCGCCTGGGGTTGGCCGCCAGAAACCAGCCGCATCTGCCCATCCTGCCAGACCGCTGCGGCGGGTTTGTCCAAATCCAACAGCACCTGCCGCACCCCTTCAGCATCGTCAAGACTCACTCCCTCTGGCCCATCCCAGCCCAAATCTCCCCACCCTTGCAGGGGCATCCCATCGGTCATTGTTCGGTTTTGAGGGTTCATCATCATCCTTCCTGGTGTGCAAATGGTGGTGCGCGTCCAGTCTGTGTGCTTAAACCCTCTCCCGGCGTTCCGGTTGCGCTCCCATCCCAGGCCTTTTCCTGCCGAAAGGATCTCCCACAGCCGCTGATCGGACTGCTTCCTTGGAAGAAAACTCACCAGATAGTTAAATTTGCCGAATTTCCGTGAATCGTTTCAAAAAAGGTTCTGTATAATCAGGGTAGTCAGTTTTTCACGCGAAAGCGCCCCCCTTATCCATTATCCACCCCACGCCTTATCAGAAGAATAGTCACACGGCTGCGCTCGTCTCAGACTAGGGTTCGCAGAGAATCAACACAATTTTCTTTTTCTGAAAGAAATGCTCATTAGGCCATTCAGGAGGAAACAATGCTGACCGGGTACACAGGCAAAATTCTGCATGTTGATCTTTCCCAGGGCAAAATTTGGGTGGAAACACCCGACGAATCGTTCTACCGCACCTATATCGGCGGTTCTGCGATGGGCCTGGTCTATATCCTCAAGGATGTACCCGCCGGCATTGACGGTCTGGATCCGGCCAATGTCCTCACCTGGATGCTCTCTGCCCCCACCGGCGCCCCCATCTCTGGGCAAAGCCGCATGTGCGTCAACGCCCGCTCCCCCCTGGTGGACGGCATCGGCGATTCCCAGTGCGGCGGCTTTTTCCCCGCGGAGCTGAAATTCGCCGGGTTTGACGGCATCGTCTTCACCGGCAAAGCTCCTACCTACCAATACCTCTGGATCCATGACGGCGAAGCCGAACTGCGCGACGCTTCGGCATTATGGGGCAAAACCACCACTCAGGCAGAGGCGCATATCAAACAGGAGCTGGAGGATCCCAAAATTGAGATCGCCCAGTGCGGTCCCGCTGCCGAAAAAGGGACGCGCCTGGCGGCCATCATTAACATGGGCAACCGCGCCAACGGCCGTACCGGCATGGGGGCGGTGATGGCCTCGAAGAATTTGCGCGCGGTCGCGGTGCGCGGCAAAACCCGCCGCCTGCCCCTGGCCAATGCGCAGAGACTCGGCCAGTTAGCCCGCTGGGGTGCTGGCGACGTGGAAAATAACGGTGATGTCCTCGGTCTGCGCGAATACGGCACCCCCAGCGTGGTCGGCTTTCAAAACACCATCGGCAGTCTGCCCACCCTGAACTACACCCAGGGTCAATTCCCCCTGGCCGACCACATCAGCGGCGAGACCATGAAGGACACCATCCTCAAAGAAAACGATACCTGTTTCGCCTGCGCCGTCCGCTGCAAACGTGTGGTGGAAACCGAATGGCAGGGACGCCCCGTGGAAGGGCAGCACGGCGGGCCGGAATATGAAACCCTGGGTACTTTCGGCTCTTACTGCGGCGTGGATGACCTTCCGGCCGTCTGCCTGGCCAACAAAATCTGCAATGAAAACGGCCTGGATACCATCGGCACCGGTGCTACCATTGCCTGGGCGATGGAATGTTTTCAAAACGGCCTGTTCACCGCGGATGATGTCGGCTACCCGCTGCACTTTGGCGACGCCGCGGCCATGATCCGCCTGCTGGAACAAATGGTGGCCCGTGAAGGCTTTGGCGAGGTGCTGGCCGACGGCTCCCGCCGCGCCGCCGAAAGACTCGGCAAGGGTCACGCCCACCTCATCACCGTCAAAGGCGCCGAAGCCCCTGCCCACATGCCCCAGGCCAAGCGCAGCCTCGGCCTGATCTACGCCGTGAACGCATTTGGCGCTGACCACCAGTCCTCCGAACACGATCCCATGATCGAAGAGGGCGCCTCCGATTTTTATCTGAACCGCCTGGCCCTCCTCGGTCTTCATCAAGTTTTGGCCCCAGGTTCCCTCGATAGCGAAAAGGTGCGGTACGCCCTGAAGACGCAGATGTTCTATTCCTTCCTGGATACCGCCTGCCTGTGCCAGTTCGTGTGGGGCCCCAGCTGGGAAATGTTCGGCCCCCAGGAAACCGTTCAGATGATGCAGGATGTCACCGGTTGGAGCGATTTTTCGCTGGAAGAGCTGCTCAAGGTCGGCGAGCGCCGGCTGAACTTAATGCGCGCTTTCAACGCCCGTGAAGGCCTCACCCGTGCTCAAGACCAGCTCCCTGCCAAATTCTTCCAACCGCTTCAGGGTGAAGGCCCCACCGCGGGTGTAGCCCTCGACCCAGCGGTGATCGAGCGTGCCAAAGAGGAGTATTACACCATGCTCGGCTGGGACCC
>DAIOUB010000187.1:0-2565 GCA_036751735.1 Levilinea sp.
TTGCCCACCATCGGCAGGCGCACCAACAGGTCGCAGGAGCGGCGCACCAGATCGCGCATGCCCTCGCCTTCGCTGCCCACCACCAACGCCAGCGGGCCGTCCAGGCGCACGCGTTCCACCGCCTGAGCCTGGGGGCTGCCCTCCAACCCGATTGCCCAGGCCCCGGCTTTTTTGAGCGCCTCTAAGCCCTGGGATAGGTTAAGGGCCGCCACCAGCAGATGCTCGCTGGCCCCGGCAGAGGCATGCACCACCGCGGGGGTCACGCTGGCCGCGCGGCGCAGGGGCATGAGCACCCCGTGCACACCCACGGCTTCGGCGGTGCGCAGCAGGGTGCCCAGGTTCTGAGGGTTTTGCAGAGTATCGAGCACCAGCACAAATAACGGCTCGGCGCGCTGTTCGGCGCGGGCCAAAATTTCACTGAGATCGCTGTAGGGATACCCGCTGACCTCCAGCGCCAGGCCCTGGTGATTTTCGCCCAGGGAATCCAGACGTTCGCGGCCAACCCGTTCGATGGGCACGCGGCGCTCTTCGGCCAGGCGCAGAATTTGGGCCAGGCGGCCTTTTTCCTCCGCCCCGCGGGCCACCTGCAAACGGAACAGGTCGCGGCGGCGGGCGGTGATAACTTCATAGACGGGGTTACGTCCGGTGATCCATTCTTTCATACAGCGGCCTCACAGAGGGACAAAAAGGGCCGAGGTGGGTCCTGCACACCCCGGCCCGTTCAGGCGATCAGGCGTTCCAGCGCCAGCGGGTGCCTTCTTTGCTGTCTTCCAAGACCACTCCCAAAGCGGCCAGCCGGTCGCGGATCAGGTCGGAGAAAGCCCACTGCTTTTGCTTGCGCATCTCGGTGCGCAGCTCCACCAGCAGATCCACGAAGGGATCGGCGCCTTGCGCGCCGCGCTGCTCTTCCTGCAGGGTCAGGCCCAAGACCGCGCCCAGTTCGCGCAGCTTGGCCTGAGCGGGGGCCAGCTGATCATCGCGGGCGCCGTCCGCGCGGGCCTGGTTGATGGAGCGCACCAGCTCATACAGACCCGCCACCGCGCCGGAGGAGTTGAAATCGTCGTCCATTGATTCGATGAAGGTGGCCTGGGCGGTTTCCATTTGTTTGGCCAGCGCGTCCAGACTGCTTTGCGGCGCGCCCGCGGCCCCCGGCAGGGCAGGGCGCAGGGCGGAGCGCAGCCGTTCCACACCGCGTTCGGCGGTGGCGATGACCTCATCGTTAAAGGTCAGCGGGCCGCGGTAGCTGGAGGTGAGCACCATCAGGCGCAGGGCATCGGCGGGGTGCTGGGCCAGAAAGTCTTCAATGGTCACCAGATTGCCCAGCGATTTGGACATTTTCTCGCCGCCCAACTGCAGCATGCCGTTGTGCACCCAGTAGCGGGCGAAGGGTTTGCCGGTCAGGCTTTCGGTTTGGGCAATTTCGTTTTCGTGGTGGGGGAAGATCAAGTCGTTCCCGCCGCCGTGGATGTCAATCTGCTCACCCAGGTGGGTGAGGTTCATGGCGGAGCATTCGATGTGCCAGCCGGGGCGGCCAGGGCCCCAGGGGCTTTCCCAGGAGGGTTCGCCGGGGCGGGCGGATTTCCACAGGGCGAAGTCCATCGGGTCTTCCTTGCGAGAATCCACGTCAATGCGCGCACCGGCCTGCATATCTTCCAGTTTGCGCCCCGAAAGCCGTCCGTAATCCCCGTCTTTGCGCACGCGGAAATACACATCGCCGTTGAGGGGGTAGGCATAACCGTTGTCAATCAAATCCTGCACCATCTTGAGGATTTGGGGAATTTCCTGGGTGGCGCGCGGCTTGATGGTGGCGGGCAGGATGTTCAGATCGGCCAGGTTCTGCTCAAATTCGCGGATGTAGCCTTCGGCCAGCGCGAAGGGGTCCACCTTCATGTCGTTGGCGCGCAGGATGATCTTATCATCCACGTCGGTGAAGTTCATGGCGTGGCTCACCTGATAGCCGCGGTAATCCAGATAGCGGCGGATGATATCAAACACCAGGGCCGACATGGCATGGCCGACATGGGCTTTGTTATAGACGGTGGGGCCGCACACGTACATGCGCACGCGGCTGGGTTCCAGGGTCTGGAACTCCTCTTTTTTGTGGGTCATGGTATTGTAAATACGCAAAGCCATGGGTGGGTCTCCTTAGCGCTCAGAGGAGCGCGTATCTTCGGGTCGAGCAAAAATCATGCGGCCAGCGGCGGTCTGAAGGACCTTGGTGACCACCACGCCGATTTCTTTATCCATAAAATCGCGTCCGTTTTCAATGACGACCATGGTGCCGTCGTCCATGTAACCGACGCCCTGGGCGTACTCTTTGCCTTCCTGGATGACGCGCACGCTGAGCATTTCACCCGGAAGCAGGACGGACTTGACCGCATTGGCCAGTTCGTTGACGTTCAGCACGGTCACGCCTTGCAGCTCGGCGATGCGGTTGAGGTTGTAGTCATTGGTCAGCACCGGACATTTGAGCTGGCGGGCGAGGATGACCAGTTTATCATCCACTTCGCGCACGCCTTCCACATCAATATCGCTCATGCGCACGGGGATGGTGGGTTCGCGCTG
>DAIOUB010000187.1:2665-5007 GCA_036751735.1 Levilinea sp.
TCGTTCTGACGCATGACAAACAGCCATACGCCGATGTACCCAAAAATCAGCACCGCGGCGAACGGCAAAAGGGCCCCAAACAGCCCGGGCAAACGGGAGAGGGGAAAAGACAGCAAAACGGCGATGACCAGACCCACAATGAGACCGGCGATGGCAGAGAACAGCGCCTGGGGCGAGATGCGCGCCAACAGGGCACGCAGGGAGCGCATGGGGCGTGAGGTGATATAGGGGGTGAGAATTAGCCCGATGAGGGCGCCGACCAGACCGACCGTGAAGGCGTACTGCTCCACGGTGAAGGTGGAAACCACAGAGTTGTTTTCTGCGGCGGCCTGGCCAAGGAAGGATCCTGCTGCTACACCAATGATGGAAAAAACGATCATGCCAATTAAACGCAAAATAAATTCAGAGCTCATGATTCCTCCAAATATAGAAAAAAATGTTAATGTGCGAAATAAATCGCCAACAATTCCTGTGTATGAGGATGATAGCACGGCTGGGATGGGAAGTCAAATCATTTGCATCGAGAGAGTGCCGCGCATACCCGGAGACACGGCTGCGCCGCGCCCCTACTCGCTCTCCATGCGCGGGCGGTATTGCAGGGCCTCGGCCAGGTGGGCCGCAGTGATGGCTTCGCTGCCGGCCAGGTCGGCGATGGTGCGCGACAGTTTGAGCACGCGGTGATAGGCGCGGGCCGAAAGCTGGAGCTGGCGCATGGCCGATTTCATCAGCGCACGGCTGCTTTCATCTAAAACGCAGTACTGGCGCAGCTCGCCCGGCCCCATCTCGTTATTGCAGGTGATGCCCGTGCCTTCAAAGCGCGCGCGCTGGCGTTCGCGGGCAGCCTCTACGCGGGCTTTGACCGCCGCGGAAGTTTCCCCCAGGCGGGCGTCGCTGAGCTTGTCATATTCCACCCGCGGCACCTGAATGTGAATGTCAATGCGGTCCAGCAGCGGGCCGGAGATGCGCTTTTGATACTTGGTGACGACGCCCGACGAACAGGTGCACGGCCGCAGCGGGTCACCGTAATAGCCGCAGGGGCAGGGGTTCATGGCCGCCACCAGCTGAAAATTGGCTGGGAAGGTCAGCGAACCCTGGGCGCGGCTGATGGTGACGATTTTATCTTCCACCGGCTGGCGCAGCACCTCCAACACGCGCACGCCAAATTCCGGCAGCTCGTCCAGGAAGAGCACCCCGCGGTGCGCCAGCGAAATCTCGCCTGGGTGGGGCCAATTGCCGCCGCCCACCAGCCCGGCGTGGCTGATGGTGTGGTGGGGGGCGCGGAAGGGGCGCGTGCGCACCAGGGGAACGCCCGCGGGCAGCTGGTCGGCCACCGAGTAGATGCGGGTCACATCCAGGGCTTCATCAATGCTCATGGAAGGCAGAATGGCGGGCAGGGCGCGCGCCAGCAGAGTCTTGCCCGCGCCGGGGGGGCCCATCATGAGGATGTTGTGCGCGCCCGCGGCGGCCACCTCCAGCGCGCGTTTGACATGCTCCTGCCCCTTGATCTCGCGGAAATCGACCCCGGCAAAAAATTCTTCTGGGGCCTGAGCTTCCGCGGGAACCGGTTGGATGCGTTCAAAGCCGCTCAGATGGCGCTGCAAATCGGCCAGGGAATGGACCGGGATCACCTCCAGATCGGGGATCAGGCTGGCCTCGGCGGCATCGGCCTGCGGCACAAACACGCGCCGCATCCCCTGGCTGCGCGCCACCGCCGCCATCGGCAGCACCCCGCGCACATGCCGCACCGAACCGTCCAGAGACAGTTCCCCAATCACCAGGCTGTCTTCCAGCTCGCGCGGGTCCACCTGTTCGGAGGCTGCCAGCACCCCCAGGGCGATGGGCAGATCGTAGGCGGGGCCTTCTTTGCGCACCGCGGCCGGGGCCAGATTGACCGTGACGCGCTTGCGCGGAAAAGACAGACCGGCGTTCTTGATGGCCGCCTGCACGCGCTCGCGGCTCTCCTGTACGGCGGCGTCCGGCAGACCGACGATGACCATGCCCGGCAGGTTGGCCGAAGTGTCCACCTCCACTTCGACGATGACCCCCTCCAGACCGATGACGGCGCAAGAAAAGACACGGGCAAGCATGAAATGAGTATAAAAGCGGCCTTGCAGAAAGTCAAACGCTGCGGCGCGGCGGTTTTGGGGGATTGATTTTTGATTTAATAGGTATATAATCCCCAATTATTCGCTAGGTTCAGGCAGAACGATATGAAGAAGCAGACGATTGCAGCAGTGGTGTTCTTACTGGTTTTTCTGGCGGCGTGCAGCGCCCCCCCCCCCGCCCCCCCCCCCCCCGCCCCCCCCCCCCCCCCCCCCCCCCCCCCCCCCCCCCCCCCCCCC
>DAIOUB010000188.1:0-5002 GCA_036751735.1 Levilinea sp.
GGGGTGGGGGGGATGGTGGGGGTGAGGGGGGGCGCGGGCGGCGGGGTGGGCGGGGGGAGGGGGCTGGGCGTGAGGCTGGGCAGCAGGGTGGGCATGGCCAGGGGGGGGGGCGGGATGGGGGTCGGCGCGGCGGGGGGCGGGGGCGGCGGCAGGGTGGGCTGCGGGGCGGCCAAAACCGCCTGACAACCCGAAAGAACCGCCGTCACCAAGAGAGCGGGGAGGAACAGCCAGAGACGCCGGATGTAGGGCAAAAAAGGCAGCTTGATCATAGGACAGCGCACACAGGCAGACGGATGGTTAGCTCCATTCTACCAGCGCATCCACGATCCGGCGAGCGACTTCGGCTTTTTGCTGAAGCGGCAGCGTTTCTGTGCGGCCGTCGGCAAACAGCAGGGTCACGCGGTTGGTTTCGACTTCAAAGCCGGCATCCGGGGCGGTGATGTCATTGGCGACGATGAGATCCAGGCGTTTGCGGGTGAGTTTGGATTGGGCGTTTTGCAGCAGATCCTGGCTCTCGGCGGCGAAACCCACCACCCGGCGGGGGTAGCCGCTTTGGGCACGGCGCTCAGCCACATCCGCCAGGATGTCGGCGGTGCGTTCCAGATGAATCTGGGGGACAGTTTTCTCTTTTTTGATCTTCTCGCTGGAGGCTTCAGCAGGGCGAAAATCCGCTACGGCGGCAGCCATCACCAGGGCGTCGGCATGAGCGGTTTCGGCCAGCACGGCGGCTTGCATCTCGGCGGCGGTTTTGACCGGCACCACGCGGCAGCCAAGGGGGGGGACCAGGGAGGTAGGGGCGGTGATGAGGGTGACAGCGGCGCCCGCATCCAGGGCCGCGCGCGCAACTGCGTAGCCTTGCTTGCCAGAGGAACGGTTGGTGATGACGCGCACCGGGTCCATGGGTTCCTGCGTGCCGCCAGCGGTGATGACGATGTGCTTTCCGGCCAGAGGGCCAGATTGGGCCAGGATCAAGCGGGCGGTATCGAGAATTTCGGCGGGTTCGGCCATGCGGCCGACGCCCACCAGACCGGAGGCCAGGTGACCGGCGGCGGGACCAACGAAAACCGCGCCGCGAGCGCGCAGAATTTCCACATTGGCGGCGGTAGCGGGGTGGGCGTACATGCCGGCGTCCATCGCGGGGGCCAGGATCATGGGACAGTGGCTGGCCAGGGCGGTGACGGTGAGCAGATTATCACCGATGCCGTGGGCGAGCTTGGCCAGGGTGGTGGCGCTGACGGGGGCGATGAGCAGCAGGTCGGCGGCGCGCCCCAGGCCGATGTGAACCACATGGCCTTCATTGCCCCACAGGTCTTGATCCACGTAGGCTTTGCGCGCGGTGACCGAGGCGAAGGTGAGCGGGGAGATGAAATGGCAGGCGGATTGAGTGAGGACGACCTCGACCAGGGCGCCCATCTGGCGCAAACGGGAGGCAATTTCGGCGGCTTTATAGGCGGCGATGGAGCCGGTGACGCCGAGGACGATGGTTTTATTCTGGAAGGGGGTTTCCATCATTTTGATTGAGTTCCCAAAGGATGCGTAGGCCGTCGAGGGTGAGCCAGGGGGCGATGGTTTGTATGACGGAGGTTTGTTTGGCGACCCGTTCCGAGTTGCCGCCAGTGGCGATAACTTTCATGTCCGGGCCCAATTCCTGACGGAAACGAGCCACCATGCCTTCGACC
Organism: Levilinea sp.; assembly: GCA_036751735.1. Classification (GTDB taxonomy): domain Bacteria; phylum Chloroflexota; class Anaerolineae; order Anaerolineales; family Anaerolineaceae; genus Levilinea. The sequence continues at coordinate 1,680 of DAIOUB010000188.1, forward strand.
ATGGCGACATAGCCGTAGAGCAGGCCGGATTGGAGGGCATGGACGGTGTTACGGCCGATAACCGAGGGAGGCGGCAGCAGATCTACGCGGGGCAGCTTGGCGGCGCGCTGGAAGAGGGCGTCGGTGGCGATGCCGATGCCGGGGGCGATGGCGCCGCCCAGGTAAGAGCCGTCGGCGGTGATGGCGTTGAAGGTGGTGGCGGTGCCAAAATCTACCACGCAGGCCGGGCCGCCAAACAGAAAATGTACCGCGACGGCATCAGCAATGCGGTCGGCGCCCACGGATTTGGGATCCTCATAAAGGATGGTGACGCCGGTTTTGAGCTCACTGCTGACCACCAGGGGGGACTGGTGCAGATACTGCTGGCAGGCCTGCACCACGCGGCTTGTGAGCGGCGGAACCACGGAGGAAAGGCAGATGCCGTCTAACTGGGTGGGGGCGCAGCCGCCGTGTTGGAGCAGACCCAAAATCTGCAGGCCGTATTCGTCCGGCATGCGTTCGTGATCGGTGGCCAGGCGCCAGCGCCCGCCCAATTTGGTGCCCTCATACAGGCCCAGGGTCAGGTTGGTGTTGCCGATGTCAATGGTCAAAAGCATGGGCAGGGTTCCTTTAGCCCTCCGCCCGCACCGCCTCGATGATTTCGGCGGCATAATCAAAGCGGTTAAAGGCCGGAATCAGATAAATGCCTTGTGAAAAGGTGCGCACTTGCTGGATTAATTCTATCGCAATTTGCACCCCGACGGCAGCTCCGTTTTCACCGGATTCTTCCATGCGGCGCATCAGCTCGGTGGGGATGTTGATACCGGGAACTTCGTGATGCAGGAAGGCGGCGTGGCGGGCGTTGGCCAGTGGGAGAATACCCGCCAGAAGCGGCACCGGCAGGGGGCCGTATTGATCGGTGTAGGTCTGCAAGAAGTCCTGGGCTGTGCCGGGGTTAAAGATCGGCTGGGTGAGAAGGAAATCGGCCCCGGCGCTGAGTTTGCGGCGCAGGTTCTTGATCTCCTGCGCGGGGTCAGATGGGTTGAGGTTCAGAGCGCAGCCGACAAAAAAGCTGGTGGGCTGGCCGATTTCGGTCCCGGCGTGATCCACGCCGGCGTTGAATCCCTGCTTGATGAGCTTGATCAGGCCGGAGGGAACCAGATCGTAATTATCCATCGCTTCGGGGTAATCGCCGATGGCGGTGGGGTCGCCCATGACCACGAAGACATTGCGGGCATCCAGGGCGTGGGCGGCCAGGAGGTCACCTTGAATGCGCAGGAGGGAGCGTCCGCGGGTGGGGAAGTGGACGACGGTTTCCACGTTGATTTTGCGCTGGAGCAGGTTGCAGACCGCCCAGGGGCTCATGCGCATGCGCGCCATCGGGCTGTCAGCCACGTTGATCACATCCGCGCCGGCATCGGAGAGCAGGCTGGCCCCGGCGAGGAGCTTATGGGTGGACACCCCGCGGGGGGGATCCATTTCTACGGCGATGACAAAGCGTCCCGCGGCTAATTTTTGTGCCAGTTGGGTGGGCTGGAAAGCATCGGGCACGCTGTCTTCCACCTCCGCAGCCGCGGCAGGTACGGCGGCCGACCACGTTTGGGGGTCAGCGGTTTGGACGGCCTGAGCCATGGTCTGGATGTGAGCGGGGGTGGTTCCGCAGCAGCCGCCGATGAGGTGCGCGCCGGACTGCCAGAAGGCCAGGGCATATTCCTGGAAGTAATCGGCGGCGGCCGGGTACATGATGCGCCCGCCCATTTGCTCCGGCCAACCCGCGTTGGGCATAACGGAATAGGCAGCCTCAGGGACGGCCTGGCGCATGGCTTTGAGAATGCGCAGGATCTGGGAGGGGCCGCCGGAGCAGTTGACGCCGATGACATCCGCGCCGGTCTGCTGCAGGCGGGCGGCTACCTTGGCAGGGGAATCACCCAGAAGGGTACGGTCATCGCGGGTGAAGGTCATGGACGCGATGATGGGCAGGTGGGGGGCCACGTGGCGGGCGGCCTCAATGGCGGCCACGACTTCATATAAATCCGTCATCGTCTCGATGATGAGCACATCCGCGCCGGCGCCGGCCAGGGCGGCGATTTGCTCGGCGAAAGCCTGGCGGGCCTCTTCCAACTGCACCCGGCCAAAGGGGGCCAGACGCACGCCCAAGGGGCCGATATCCCCGGCGATGAGGACATCTTTAAAAGAAGCCAGGATTACGCGGCGAGCCAGTTCCACTGCGGCGGCGTTGATTTGGGCGGTCTGGTTTTCGAGACCGTGGCGGGCCAGCTTGTAGCGGTTGGCGCTGAAGGTGTTGGTCTGGATCATCTGGGAGCCGGCTTCGATATATTCGCGGTGAATTTGGGCCACCACGGCGGGCTGATCCAGATTGAGCCGGTCAAAACAATCGTCAAAAGCCACTCCGCGCTGGTTGAGCAGGGTTCCCATGGCCCCATCGCCGATGATGGGGTGAGGCTGGGACCGCAGCATCTCCCACAGCAGAGAATTGCGGCTGGGGGTGGCAGCAGGGGTTAAGTTCATGACCGCCCTCCTGCGGCGCTGCGCATGAGCTGATCCACGCGCGATTCGCCGATATTGAAATATTTGGCGGCCGGGTGGTGAACGATGATGGCTGCGGTGGACTGTTCGGGAACCAATTGGTGGGCCGATGTGAGCGACATGCCCAGTTCGCTTTCGGCGGGCAGCAGCTCGAAGACTTTGGCATGGTCGGGCAGCTCAGGGATGGCGGGGTAGCCCCAGGAATAACGTTTACCTTGTTCCAATGGCAGACCCAACTCGCGCAGAATGTGGCGGTGAAGATATTCTGCGGTGGCTTCGGCGGTCTGCACGGCCAACCCGTGGGTGAAATAGGCTTCGGAATAGTCGCCGGCTTCCTGCAGGCGGTCAAAACGCTGGGTGGCTTCCAACCCGACGGTGACCACCTGGAAGGCGACGACATCCATCTGCGGCGCGCCGAGGGGCAGGAAATAGTCTGACAGGCAGAGGAATTCTCCGTTGAGCTGACGCGGGAATTGGAAGCGCTGGATCTCGGCCGGAGAGCCAGAAGCTACGCTGCCGGGCTCAAAAACGACCAGATCATCGCCGTCGGCCTGGGCGGGCCAATAGCCGTACACCGCCTGCGGACGGAGCCAGCCTTCCTGCACGGCCTGCTTGCGCATGCGGTCGAGACGTTCTTCGTATTCAGCCTGCAATTTTTCCCAGGCCTGACCGTGGGTGTTCTTGGCGCCCCAAGACAGGCGGAAAAGCTCGTTCTTGGAAAGGTGCTGCATGACCATTTCCAGGGGCATATCCCGCACGACGCGCGGCCCCCAGATGGGTGGGCGGGGGATGACAAC
>DAIOUB010000189.1:0-1712 GCA_036751735.1 Levilinea sp.
TTGGTTCGTGCTTTACCGGTGCACTTCGCTATAATGAGTATAGATACCCTCACCGATTGAACGGATTTCAGGGGATTGCAGCATGCCGATTCACCTGTTCAACGGCTTCACCTGTGATGCGCGCTGGCCCTCCCGCCTGAAAACGGGCATGGTCTGTTTGCTCGTGGAGACCGACCAGGGCCTGGTTCTGATTGACACCGGCCCAGGGCTGGAAGATTACGCCCACCCGCACGCCATGCTGAAGCTGTTCCGGGGGATCACGAAATTAGCCTGGGACCCGCGGGAGGCCGCCTTCCACCAGGTGCGGCAGATGGGCTATGCGCCGGAAGATGTGCGCCACATTGTTTTGACTCACATGCATTTTGATCACTGCGGGGGCCTGCCGGATTTCCCCTGGGCGGCGGTGCATGTCCACCGCCGGGAATATGAGGCGTTCACTGGAACCCTGCGCCGTTGGACCGACATGGCCTATATTCAACGCCACATCGCTCATGATCCGAATTGGGTCTTATATGAGGACGGGGGCGAGAACTGGTACGATTTTTCGGCCATCCGCCTGCCGTTTACGCCGGAGATGTGGCTGGTGCCGCTGCACGGGCATTCCCAGGGGCACTGCGGTGTCGCGGTCAAGTTGGACAAAGGCTGGTATTTCCACGCCGGGGATGCCGGCGCGGTCTATAATCACGAGACGCCCGCATGGCTGATTCGGCTCGTGCTCGGTCCGCACGATGCCCGGCTGCGTCAATTCATGCGCCAACACCCAGAAGTGGTGCTGTCCAATTCGCACATGTTCCCGGAGTGGTTTGAGCATAAGGTATGGGATGAACCGGATCATAACCGCTCCCGCGGTCATCCAGCCTGAGCGTTCGGCGGCACCCTCTGAATGAAAATGGTTCGTGTTTCTCGGCCGGGCGATTTCCACGCGCTTTGTCCCAAAGGCTGAGGCCCGTGGTTAACCCCGCTCGTTAGGCCGGAAGGCAGGGTTATGAAATGTGTAAGAACTTGTGAGGTCAATATGGAAAAGCAAAAAGAAGTCAATATCCTCCGTACGGTGATCCTGCTGCTGTTGGTGCTGGTGGTCATCCCCCTGCTGCCCATTTTAATCTCTGGACGGTGGGGTTGGTGGCAGGCCTGGGTCATGGCGGCGGTTTTTCTGCTGTCCTTCGTCATCAGCCGCGCCCTGGCGGCGCGCCGGACGCCCGATATCCTCCGAGAGCGAGCCAATTTTGGTCAGCATGAAAATACCCAGCCCTGGGACAAAGTGCTCTCGCCGCTGGTGGCCTTCGGCAGCGTTTTTGTGATGGCGGCGGCCGGGCTGGAAGCCCGTTTCGGCGGCCCGGCTCATTTCTCGCTGGCGGTGCAGATGGCAGGACTGGCCTTGATTTTGGCTGGGTATGGGCTGGCCTCATATGCCTTTGTGGTCAACGCCTTTTTCTCCGGCACGGTGCGTATTCAGGAGGAGCGCGGGCACAAGGTCATCCGCAGCGGCCCCTACGCCTGGGTGCGCCACCCCGGCTATGCCGGCAGCCTGGTGGCCAGCCTGGGCATGCCGCTCCTGCTCAATTCGGCCTGGGCTTTCCTGCCCGTGGTGATCTTTGGCGCTGTTTTCTTCATCCGTACACGGTTGGAAGACCGTTTCTTGCAGGGAAATTTGCCCGGTTACCGTGAATACGCCCAAAAGGTGCGCTACCGCCTGCTGCCGGGGATCTGGT
>DAIOUB010000189.1:1812-4989 GCA_036751735.1 Levilinea sp.
ATGGAGGGCCTGAGGATGAAACCCAATTACCGTTGGAGTGTGTGGCTGTTAGGAGCAGCCCTGATTCTGGCTGCGCCGGGCGTGGTTTTAGCCAACGCGCCGTTTCCGCAAACGGAGCCGACCCCTGCGGCGGCGGCCCCAGCCGTCGGCATGGCTGGCGAGATTCCCTGGCTGGCGCTGGTGGTGTTGGGCGCGCCCCTCCTCTTTATGATCTGGCGCTCGGCGCGCAACCGCAAAATCAAGATGACATCGGCAGGCTGCCTGCCGGTGATTGACGAAGAAAAGCGCCCGTTCCGCGCCCTGGATGACGATCAGGGCTGAGGAGGGTGTGAAAGCCAGTCCCGGCCTCACCCTGCGAGACGTGCGGTACGCAGATTTCGCTGCGTTTTTTGCGCACCAATCCGACCCGCTGGCGGCCTCGTTGGCGGGGGTGACTCCGCGCGCGTGGGACGCCTTTCAGGTGCACTGGCAGAAAATTCTGGCGGATCCTGCCATCTTCAAACAGACCATTCTCTACAACGGGCAGACGGCGGGCAACCTGGTATGTTTTCCACAAGGCGGCCAGCGCCAGGTGGGTTATTGGGTGGATCGGGCGCTGTGGGGCCGCGGGGTGGCCACCCAGGCTCTGCAGCTCTTCCTGGCCTGCCTGCCCATGCGCCCGCTGTGGGCCTATACGGCAGCGGACAACCGGGCTTTCATGCGCGTTCTGGAAAAATGCGGCTTTGCGCGGGCGGGAGCGGCCGAAGATGAGGTCATTTTCAGCCTGCACGCCCACACTGCCCTGGATCCGTTTTTTGCGGGCGATCCCCTGGCGCGGCAGTTGTTGGACGCCCTGACGGAGGAAGTTTTGAAGCTTGGGCCTGTCCCGATCCGGGTGAGTAAAACCCAGGTGGCGTTTCGGCGGCGGCGAGCCTTTGCCTGGGCCTGGCGGCCTTCCCTGGCCCTGCGGCGCCCGGCGGCCCCCCTGGTGCTGAGCCTTTCTCTGCCGCAGCGCGACCCTTCGCCGCGCTGGAAAGAGGTGGTGCCACCGGCCCCCAGCCGCTGGATGCACCATCTGGAGCTGTACAGCCTGGATGCGGTGGATGAAGAGGTTGGCGGTTGGCTGCGAACCGCCTGGGAAAACGCGGGCTGATTTCCGACTTTCAAAATTGTCGATTCCCATCCCCTTTTTTCGGAATTAGAAAAGGATACAATCGTTATAAGCGAAACTCACACGATGAATTCAGGTGGGATTGTAGATTAAGGGGAGGGTATGAAAACGTTTTATCGGATCATGATTGTTTTGCTGTGTGTGGTACTGCTGGTATCTGCGATGCCCAAACCAGCCTATGCGGGCACGAATGGTCAGCAGATTTCGGCAAAATTCAAAGGCCTGGATTGTGTTCAAAAATGGACGGTGACGGTGAAAGGTTACAACCAGTCCAATGTATACACAACCTGGACGGTAACGCAATACCCGTCTTTCTTGGGCTGCGAAATTAAGAGCACGAATAAGTGGTGGAAAAACTCGGTGAGCGTCTCGGCAAAGAGCCAGTTAGGCCCGAAGTATTCAAAAACCGTCAGCGTTCCAAAAGTTCAGCTGTCCAATTGGGTGGTAGTCAAGTTCCCCTAAGAGGTGAGGGCTGCCTGTCAGGAGTATTGTCCATCGTGTGGGTTAAGCGAAACACCGCCCAGAATCAGCAAAGGATTCTGGGCGGTGTTTTTTATCGGCTGTTTAGCGGTTAAAGTCCATCGCGACCCAATCATAGGATTCCAGCCCGCTGACTTCGGCGACGAGCTGGCTGGCGCCGCCAGGGGTTCCCAGGCGGATCTGGCGGGTGCTGTCGCTGGCACGGCTGCTGAAGAAGAAGCGGTTGGCGTCCACCCACAAGACCTCCTGCACGTTGGCCGTATCGGTCAGGGGGGCCACACTGCCGCTGTCGGGCTGGCCGTACAGGGCGATCCCGCCGGGGTTGCGCAGATAGCTGAAGCGCCGTCCGTCGGGCGACCAGGCCGCGCTGGTAAATTCACCCCCGTCCAGGCGCAGCGCCCCGCCGCCGTCTACCCCGCTGAGCACCATTTCACGATCATTGCTGGTGGTGGGGTCGCCCGCCGGCCGCACAACCAGCAATGTTTCACCCGCGGGCGCGAAGAGCACCGTATCCAGGAAGAACACATCCACGCTGCCGGTTTGCTGGGCAGGGGAGCCGTCCGCGGGCACATTCCACAGGGTGGTGGCCTGGCGCGGAGAAGCCAATGGATCCGCGGGGGGGATATGCACGCGCAGGCGGCTGGAATCAGCGGCCCACACCGGCTGAAGGTGGTAGGCGTATTCGCTGTAGGTCATCACATTGGCGTAATTGATCACGTTGCTGCGCAGATTGGTGCCGTCCAGATTCATCAGATGCAGGGCGCTGGGGGTAGCCAATGCCACCTGGCGGCCGTCGGGCGATAGAGTGAACATGCCCCCCGCGCCGATGGGCAGCACCTCGGTGAGCGCGCCCGTGTCGGCGTCCACCGTGCGCAGGTCGTAATTCAACACCATGCCGTATTCCACCAGCGGCTGGGTGGTAAAGACCAGGGTGTGCGTACCGCTGGCCCAGGCAATTTTGGCGGTGACAGCGGTGCGCACGTCCACCCCGCCCTTCCAGTCGGCAAAGTTTTTCGCGCTCACCAGTTCCCGCTCGCCGGCGCCGTCTGGGCGGATGGCCCACAGACTGTGGGTGGGCGGATCATCCACATGGCGGGTGAAGGCGATCCAGACCCCATCCGAAGACACGGCCAGATCGTAGCCCACGTCGCCGCTGGAGGTCAGTTGGCGCGGAGAGCCGCCCTCAATCCAGGCCCAAAGGTTGCCCGCGCCGTCGCGGTAGGCCAGCGTCAGGCTGACCGGCGGGGCTGGGGTGGGGGTGGGCGGCAGATCGAGGCCGGGGGTGGGCGTGGGTTCATCGGGGATGAGGGTGGGCAGCACCAGCGGGGGTTGGGCAGGCCCGGCCGCGGCCAGGGTGGCCGCCACCGCAGTGGCAATTTCCCCTGGGGTGGCGCCTTCGTCCTGCCCGGCGATCGGCAGGGAGCAGGCCAGGGTGCTGGCCAACAGGGCCAAAAGGCCCACGATAATTGCGAATCGGTTCTTGTGCATGGCGTCTCCTCCTATGCCAGTATCTTACCTTGCTGCGCCCCGCCGCGCAAGCCGGAATT
>DAIOUB010000190.1:0-1385 GCA_036751735.1 Levilinea sp.
CCGGCGACAAGGACACAGGCATGTACGATTTGATCTTCCGAAATGGTTTGGTGATTGACGGCAGCGGGGCGGCGGCCTTCCGCGCGGATGTGGGCGTACGCGGCAGTCAGATCGCGGCGGTGGGTGATCTTTCACAGGCCGAGGCGGCCCAGGTGGTGGACGCCAGCGGTTTGATGGTGGCCCCCGGGTTCATTGATATGCACTCTCACGGCGATTTCATGCTGCCTTTTCTGCCCACCGCGGACAGCAAAGTGCAGCAGGGCATCACCCTGGAGGTGGTGGGCAACTGCGGCTCCAGCATGGCCCCCCTCAGCCCGGCCATGGCGGCCGAGGTCAACCAGGAAAAAGACAGCCGCGCCGGTCAGGAAGTGACCTGGGAGACGTTTGCTGAATTTTTAGACACGCTGCGCCGGCAGGGAACCGCCCTGAACGTGGTGGCCCTGGTGGGGCACGGCACCGTGCGCGAAAAGGTGATGGGCATGACCGACGCCGCTCCCACCCCCGAACAGCTGGCCGCCATGCAGGACGAGGTGCGCGCGGCCATGCAGGCGGGGGCCAGGGGCCTTTCCACCGGCCTGATCTACACCCCCAACGTGTACGCCAAAACGGATGAGATCGTTGCCCTGGCGCGCACCGCCGCCGAGATGGGCGGGATTTACACCAGCCATGTGCGCGGCGAGGGCAACACGCTCTTAGAAGCGGTGGACGAAGCCATTCAGGTGGGGCGCGAGACGGGCATTTCGGTGGAGGTCAGCCATCTGAAGGCCTCCGGCGTGCGCAACTGGGACAAAATGGCGCAGGTGATTGAAAAAATCCAGAAAGCGCGGGATGAGGGTCTGAACGTCAACGCGGATATGTACCCCTATCCCGCTTCCAACACCGGCCTCAGCTCGCTGATCCCCGATTGGGCCCATGTGGGCGGGCGCGAGGCGATGGTGGCGCGCCTGCAGGACCCGGCCCTGCGCGCCCAGCTGCGCGCGGAGCTGCATGACGAGGTCAACGCCAACGGCGTCGGCTGGGACCGCATTTTCATCTCGGACTGCCCCTCCAACCCGCGCCTGGAAGGCCGCCATCTGGGTGAGATCGCCGCAGAGCGCGGGGTTCACCCCTGGGAAGCGGTCTTCGACATCCTCATCGAAACCCGCTGCGTGGCGGATATGATCATGTTCACCATGAAGGAAGAAAACGTGGCGCTGGGCTTGCAGCAGCCCTGGGTGATGATCGGCACGGACGCTTCGGGGCGCGCGGCTGAGGGGCCGTTCTCGGCGGGCAAGCCCCACCCGCGCAATTACGGCTCTTTCCCGCGCGTGCTGGGCTATTATGCCCGCCAGCAGGAGCTGTTTTCGGTGGAAGAGGCCGTGCGCAAGATGACCAGCCTGCCGGCC
>DAIOUB010000190.1:1485-4879 GCA_036751735.1 Levilinea sp.
TCCGGCGGGGTGTAGGCCGCCACCAGCTCCTCCACGCGCAGGCGCGCCCGCGCCCAGGTGTCGAGGCGGCCGGCTTCTTCCCAGGCGCGCACCGAGCCGCGGTCAATCACCGCGGAAGGCAGGCATTGCTCGGCACGGAAGAGCTGCCGGGTGACTTTTTGCTTGAGGAAATCGGCGCGGAAGTCAATTCCGGCGAAGAACTCCAGGCCGAGGGTGGGGGTCAGTTCGTGCATGCCTTCGCGCAGGCGCAGGGCCGCGCGCACGGCTTCGGCGTCCACCACCAGCTTTTCGGCGGAATGGCAGTTGAGGAAATCCAACATGCCCGCGCCGGAGACCATGCTGATTCCGGCCAGGGCGGCCAGCACGGCACTGATGCCGCTTTCCAGACCCGCCTGGGCGTCCACCAGCTTGGCGTCGCTGGCGGCCAGATAGGTGTGGGTGGGCAGACCCAGCGAACGCCCCACCTGTGCGTAGGCCGCGTCCATCATGGCGGTTTCCACCGCGCCCATGGGGGTGGTGCCGTGGCGCATGTCAAAAATGGCCGGGGCGCCGCCCCATACGATGGGCGCGCCCGGGGCCGCGCATTGGTGCAGGGCGATGCCCGCCAGACATTCGGCGGCATGCTGCACCACGCTGCCCAGCAAAGTGACCGGGCCGGCGCTGCCCGCCAGGGGCATGGAAACGATCTCAGCGGGCACGCCCGCCCGCGCCAGATCAATCAGGCTTTGGGAAGCAAAGGCGCTGTAAACCAGCGGCGGGGTGGGGCACACGTCAAAGACGGCCACCGGCCGCTGGCGCAGGGCCTGGGCCCCGCCGCACACGCCCGTCAAAAAGCGCAGCATGCGCTGGCCGCCCTCGGCGGTGAAGGCTCCCGTGATCACCGGCTTGGCGGAGTGCAGCAGCACCAGGTACAGGCGGTACAGGTCGCCGATGGGCACGGGGATGTCGGCGCACACCACCGCGGTGGATTGGGCGGCAAACTGCGGCAGCCCTTCGGTCACCTGAATGATGCGCAGCAGGTCGGCGCTTTGGGCGGGGCGCTGGCGGCCGGTGTCGGCGTCCAGCACGTTGACCGCCGCCGAGCCGGGGTCAAAATGCACCTGGTCGTCCCCGTAGGTCAGGCGCGCCTCGCCCAGCAAATTGTAGAGGGTGAAGCTGTGCGGGGCGCTTTGCAGACCGGCGCGGATGAGAGCCTCCGGCAGGCGCACCACCTCGGCGTTTTCGTCCACGGCGGCCCCACCGCTGGCCAGCAGGGCGCGCGCCTCGGGCAGGGAGACGCGCACGCCGGTGTGCGCCAGCAGGGCAAAGGCCTCATCCAAAATGCGCGCCACCTGCTCCGCGCTGATCAATTCAAAGGTGGGGCGGCTCATGCGGGCTGCTCCGCATCCAGACGGCTGAGGAAATCGCCCATCTCTGCGCTCAGGTGCGCTTCCAGCCCCTGGGGCTGGTGAGAAGCCAGGATTTGGCGGGCTTTGGCGCGGGCAAAATCAGGCGGGCCGTCGCGCAGCGCCTCCCAGGTGTCGTAGGGGCGGCGGTCAAAGAAGCGGTTCATCCATAAACTGCGCATGTTCTGGCGGGTGTGCTTTTGGGCCAGGTAGTGGCTGCTGGGGCCGACGGCGGCGATGGTCTCCAGCGCCAGGCTGTCCTCATCCACGCGGATGCCCTGCAGCACGCGGCGGATGATGGCAAAGATCTCGCAGTCCAGCAGCATTTGTTCATAAGACCAGATGCGGCTGCCGTGCAGCAGGCCGACCCCCAGGAGCATATCGGCCATCGAGGCGCAGGCCATGAAGGTGGACAGGCTGTTTTCCACGCCCGCCTGCCAATCGGGGAGCTTGGCGCCGGTGGCAAAGGAGCCCATCGAGAGCGGGACGTGGTAAAAATCCGCCAGCTGGTTGCTGGCCGCGCCGAAGAGGAAGTCCTCCGGCCCGCCGCCGGTGTACCCGCCGGTGCGCATGTCCATCGCGGTTTGGGCGGCGGCGTAAAACACGGGTGCGCCAGGGAAGGCCAACTGCATGAGGGCCAGGGCGCTGATCACCTCGGCGTTGCCCACCACCAGCGTGCCTGCCGGGGTGGCGGGGGCGGTGGAACCCGCGGAGGCCATGGTCATAAAGCCCACGGGCAGGCCGGCCTCGGCAGCCACCAGGGCTGCCTCCAGGCTGCCGCCGTCTTGAGCCAGGGGTGAGGCAGTGCACTGCATGATGGACAGAATGGGACGCTGGCGCAGGGCCAGGGGGCCGCCCGCCACCATTTCGGCCAGGCGTACGGCGGCATGCGCCTCGTGCGCGGTGACGATGCTTTCGGTCTGGACATGCTTGCTGGAATTGCCCCAGATGGCGCACAGCTCGTGCAGGCTGCGCGTGTGGGCGGGGCGGTCCTGGGCCGAGACGGGCACCCAATGGAAGCCGATTTCTTCCAGCGCGTCGGCTGTGCGGGCGATATCGGCCACGTCCTGCAGGCATGAACGGCGGCGCTGACCGCTTTCCAGATCCAACACTTCCACCCCGCAGCCGTCGGTGCCCACAAAGACGTGGTCGCCGTCCAGGGGCAGATCCTGCTGCGGATCGCGGGCGGCCAGGGTGAAGGTGGGTGGGGCGCTGCGCAGGGCTTTTTCAATCAGCGCGGCGGGGGCGCGCACCGTGCTGGTGTGGAGGTCCACCTGCGCGCCGTGGGCCTGCCACAGCTCCAGGGCGCGCGGCGAGGGGAAGCGCACGCCCACATGTTCGATCACGTGCAGGGTGGCCTCATGAATGCGCTGAATATCCGTTTCGGACAGGGGCTGCACGCGGAAGCGCGGCTGAGAGATGGAGAGGATGTTTCCGGCCACGGCTCACCCCCCCTGCATCAACTGCACGGCGGCCTGCACGGCCCCGGAGGCGTCTTCGCTGTAGCCGTCCGCGCCAATTTCCGCGGCCCAGCTGCGCGTGACCGGCGCGCCGCCCACCAGCACCTTAAAGCGGCTGCGCACCCCGGCGGCTTCCAGCGCCTGGATGAACTTGCGCTGGTTGATCATGGTGGTGGTCAGCAGGGTGCTCAGGCCGATGATATCGGCGTTGACTTCCAGGGCCTTATCCAGGAAGGTTTGCAGGGGCACGTTCACCCCCAGGTCGTACACCTTGAAACCGTTGGCCGAAAGCAGGGTGCCGACCAGGGTCTTGCCGATGTCGTGGATGTCGCCCTCCACCGTGCCGATGACCACCGTGCCCAACACCTGACGGGCGGTTCCGCGGCGGGCCATTTCCGGTTCCAGCTCGGCGATGGCGGCTTTCATGGCCTCGGCGGCCAGCACCAGATCGGGCAGGAACATCTCGCCCAGGGTGTACTGCTCGCCGACGTAGCGCATTCCGGCGACAAAGCCCTGGTCAATGGCCACCAACGGGTCGATTCCGTCGGC
>DAIOUB010000191.1:0-4852 GCA_036751735.1 Levilinea sp.
CCCCGTAGGGGCACGGCGGTTTCCACCCCAAATCACAGCCCGCAACGGCATCGCCGTGCCCCCCGGCACATTGGGCACGGCAGCGTCAGCCCAGCAATATCGCCGCGGCGCAACAGCCGTGCCCCAACCCAAACCCAGCAATATCGCCGTGACGCAACAGCCGTGCCCCAACCCAGATGACGATCCCCGTAGGGGCACGGCGGTTTCCACCCCAAATCACAGCCCGCAACGGCATCGCCGTGCCCCCCGGCACATTGGGCACGGCAGCGTCAGCCCAGCAATATCGCCGCGACGGGACAGCCGTGCCCCAACCCAAACCCAGCAATATCGCCGTGACGCAACAGCCGTGCCCCAACCCAGATGACGATCCCCGTAGGGGCACGGCGGTTTCCACCCCAAATCACAGCCCGCAACGGCATCGCCGTGCCCCCCGGCACATTGGGCACGGCAGCGTCAGCCCAGCAATATCGCCGCGGCGCAACAGCCGTGCCCCAACACAAACCCAGCAATATCACCGTGACCCAACAGCCGTGCCCCAACCCCGAAGACGCCCCCCTAGGGGCACGGCGGTTTCCACCCCAAATCACAGCCCGCAACGGCCTCGCCGTGCCCCCCTCGCCGTGCCCCAACCCGGACGACACCCTCGTTTACAGCGCGTTCAAGAAGCTGTCCACGTCCGCTTCGTTATTAAAGAAATTGGGGCTGACGCGGATGCGCCCGTCGCGCATGGCCACCAGGATCTTCTGGGCCAGCAGGCGCTCGTAGAGACTCTGGTTGGCCTCCTGCGACCCCAGGGTGATGGAAAGGATGGCCGAACGCTCCTCCACCCGCTCCACCGGCGAAGCGATGGTGATGCGGCGCGCCCGCAGCCCGGCGATCAGCCGGTCAGTCAACTCCAGCACGCGCGCGTGAATAGCCTCCACCCCCACGGCCTGCAGCAGCTCCAGCCCGGCCGTCCAGGCATGAAACAGCGAATAGGCGATCGTGCCGGTCTCATAGCGGCGCGCATCCGGGAAGTAGCGCAGCGCGCGGGTGTCGTCCTCGGCAGCGAACATACCGGGGATCACCGGGCGGATGCGCTCCAGGGCGCGGGCGTTAGCGTACAAAAAGCCCGTGCCCGGCATACCCAGCAGCCATTTAAAGCCCGCCGCGCAGAGCAGATCAATACCCATCTCTTCCACGCGAATGGGGAAAACCCCCGCGCCTTGAATGCCGTCCACCAAAAACAGCGCCCCGTGAGCGTGAGCCATCTGGCTGTAGAGCTTTAAATCAGCACGGAAACCGGTGTTAAAACGTACCGCCGCCATCGCCAGAATGCGCGTGCGGTCGTCCACCAGGGCCGCCACCTTTTGCGGGTCCACGCGCTGATCTTCGTCCACCGGCGCCAGACGCACATCCACCCCGCGCTCGCGCAGGGCCAGCCAGGGGAAGGTATTGTTCCAATGCTCATCGGCGGGCACCACCATGTTATCCCCCGGCTGCCAGTCGTACCCCGCGGCGGCCATGCCCACCCCCACGCCGGTGCTGGTCACCAGGGCGTAATCCCTGGGCGCCCCGCCAAACAGCCCCGCCAGGGCTTTGCGCACCGCGGAGCGCGGTGAGGGTTTGTCCTGCGGGGCCGCGCTGGCCGCCGTCAGATATTCTTCCAGCCGCTGCCGCACCCACAAATTGAGTGGAGATTCAGCCGCATTGTTTAAGTAGACCGCCTGTTCCGTCACCGGAAACAGCGCGCGCGCCTCAGCCATCTGCATTCGATTCTCTCCTGATCCAGCGGTTGCCAAACACAGCCTCAACACAGCCCGCCGCCCCCGGCATCCGGTCGGGGGCGGTTAGGGTGATTATACAGATTGTCCGTTTGCGGCGCGCTTAAAAATGCCTGCGGTTTTCCTCGCTAGGGCTGGTCGTAACGCAGCACACGCGGGGTGTTGGTGACCACCACCAAAGCCCCCTTTGGATCGAAGCTGAGGCCCATCGCCACCCCCTCCACATCCAGCGTGCGCAAATAGCGGCCGTCGGAGTCAAAGATCTGAATGCCCTTGATGTCGGTCACGTACACCTGCCCCTGCCCGTCCACGGCCAGGGCATAGGGCGCGCGGAACTGCCCCGGCTCTTCCCCCTCCCCGCCGAAGCGGTTGATAAATTTGCCCTCTGGCGAGAATTTGAACACGGCGTTGTTAAAACGCCCCAGCACGTAGATATTGCCCAGCCCGTCCACCGCCAGGCGCGCGGCCAGCTCCGAATCGCCGCTGATGCTGCTGACCGCGTCTTCCACCGTCCACAGCACCTGCCCCTCGCGGTCCATGCGCAGGATGGTCTCGCTGTCGGCCAACACCACCAGGCCGCCGTCGGCCGTCACCTGCACATCGTCATAAAAGCGGTTGCCGGGGTTGGGCAGCAGCCCCAGGGCTTTACCGCTGGCGCCTTCAAAGCGGTGGATATCGCTGCCGTAGGCCACAAACACCTCGCCGTCGCGGGCCGCCGCCAACGCCCCCAAGGGGGTCTTATCGCCCATGTCCCACAGGTTCAAGAAATTGCCGTTGGCGTCAAAGCGCTGCACGCGCCCATCGGAATAGTTGGCCACCACAATATTCCCCTCGCCGTCCACGCCCACACTGCGCGGGTCATCCAGCAGCCCCGGGCCAATGCCCTCTTCGCCAAAAGACAGGCTGGCCTGAGGGCCTGCGGGCGTGGGGGTGTTCAGGCTGAGCTGCGGAGCCGCCGTTTCAAAAAGCTCCTGCGGCTGCAAGCCCGCCGTGCTGGAACTGCCGGCGCTCAGAGAAAAATACAAAATACCCCCCAGCACCACCAGGAAACCCACCACCAACAGGCTCACCAGGCAGCCGATCCCGCCGGTCACCTTGGCCGCGGTTTTGGCCGCCTGCCCCAGGCCGCTCATGTCCACCTTCACCGGCATCTCCAACGGGCTTTCGAACCCCACCTGCACCACCTGCCCGCGTTCAATTTGATCTACCGCGGTGCTGGCCTGTTGCAGGGTGAAGTGAAAGCGATCCTGCAGCAGCTTCACGGCCGCCACCTTTTGGCCGTTCTTCACCAACCGCACTGCCTCGCGCATGGCCTCGGCCAGGTCTGGCAAATCCGTCATGGCCTGGTTGGCGCTCATCGTCGGCTCGCGCAGCGCCTGACGCCGCAGATCCGCCGGAACAATCACCGAGGAGGTGCAGAAACCGCAGCGCACGGTGGTGCCGGCGTTGTCGGGTAAATCCAGCGGCGCGCCGCAGTTGGGGCAGTGAAAGGTCTGGCTCATGGCTTCTCCCATTTCTATATCTAATAAATTACATCTATTTTATCAATTTTTACTGCAAACTCAAGCCTTCCCCCGACCAGACTCGCTGATTTAATCGTTTTTGGGCGTTCGCCGCGAGAAATAAGCCCAGTCCTGCGGGGCGGCCTGAGGGGGCTTGCCCCGCTGTGGATATTCGCCAGGGCCAAAATCGCGCCGCCGCAAACGGCCCGCCGCGCGCTGCACCAGGGCTTCTTCGTCCACGCTCAGCATACGCCCATCCCACAGCAGCGGGCTGCCGTCCACAAACACCGCCGCCACATCTCCCGCCGCCGTGTTGTGAATCAGGCGCGAGAGCAGGCCGCGTTCGCCCAGCAGGTGCGCCTGGGGGTAGCGCAGCACGGTCAGGTCGGCGCGGTAGCCCACCGCCAGGCGCCCCACCTTGCCCGACCAGCCGCTGGCCTCGGCCCCGTAATCGGTCAGCATGTGCAGCACCTGTTCGGCGGGCAGGGCGGCCGCGTCCATGCCGCTGCCCTTGGCCAGCAGAGAGGCCAGACGCGCTTCTTTTAACAGGTCGTAGGTTCCGCTGCTGGCGGCTCCATCGCAGCCCAGAGCCACGGGGATGCCTTTTTTCAGCAGGGCAGCCGCCGGGGCGATCCCGTCCGCGATTTTCAGGTTGGTGGACGGGCAGTGCACCACCCGGCCGGTGTGGTTGGCGATGATCTGAAGATCCCGTTCGCTCAGCCACACGGCGTGCACCAGGGCGCAGTCTGGCCCCAGCAAACCGCAGCGTTCCAGCATCTCCACCTCACTGGCCCCGTAGCGCGCGTGCACGGCTTCCGTTTCGGTGGGCCCCTCGGCGCAGTGGGTCACAATTTGGGTGTGCAGCTCCTCGGCCAGAGCGCGCATGCCGCGCACCAGATCCAATGTGCAGGCGGCCAGCCCCACCGGCCCCATGAGCACCTTCAGCCGCCCCCAGCCCGCGCCGTTCCAGCGCTCAAAGAAGCTGCGCGTGGCCGCCAGAGCCTGATGCGTGTTCATGGCCGGGGGATTATTGCCCTCGGCTTCATCCCCCACCATCACCGCCAGCGAGGCGCGCAGGCCGCTGTCCAAAATCGCCTGGGCAGCCGCATCGGCGAAGGCCGGCTCGGTCATCTCGCTGACGCAGGTGGTTCCGGAGCGAATGGCTTCCACACAGGCCAGCAGCGTAGCATCATACGCTTCATCTTCGCTCAGCGTATATCCGTGAATGAGAGCCTCCAGCCAGGCGTTGATCCCCAGACCGTCGTACAGCCCGGCTCCCAGGCTCTGGTACAGGTGGGTGTGCGCGTCCACCAGCCCCGGCAGCACCAGTCCCCCGCCCAGTTCGTACACCTGCCAGCCTTCTTCGCGGGGCAGGGGGCGCTCGCTGAGGCTGTCAATGACCCCATCCACAATGCGCATTTCGATCGGGCGCAGCCGTTGGCCGCTCTCATCCAGAGTCACCGCCTGGGTCAATTGAATGCGCATGTCGGTCTCCTCTCACAGAAAAAAGCACGTTTTATCCATACGGCATCAGCCGGGTAGGGTTACGTTCAGCCTCATCGAACGCACCAAAAGGCCCAACACAAC
>DAIOUB010000192.1:0-2222 GCA_036751735.1 Levilinea sp.
AGATTGCTTCTCCCTTACTGCTCCGCGGCCGGCTTTTTTCGGGTGCGCTCGTAGTGACGGCGGGCTTTTTCACGGTTGCCGCAGATCTTCATATTGCACCAGCGGCGCTTGCCGTTGCGGCTGGTATCCAGAAACAGCCAGTAGCAGCCGTCACATTCGCGGATGCGCCCCGCCTGGTCTGAGGTCAGCAATTCCGCGGCGGCCAGGGCCAGCGGGCAGCGCATCCAGTCCAGCGAAGCGGCGGGCAGATCCCATTCCCAGCGCGCGCCTTCGGGCTCGGCGGCGGCCAGGCGGCGCTGCCTAAGCGCCTCGTGCAGGTGGCGGTTCAGCACCGCCAGGTGCTCCGCGCCCAGGGGCTGTTTGCGCGCCGCGGCGGTGAACAGGCCAAAGCAGGCATCGCGCAGATCATTGATCTGTTCCAGCGCGGCTTGCGCCCGGTCTGGGTGCTCTTCGGCGGCCTTCAGCAGACCGCTGGCCTGCTCGTCATTCAGCACATCCAGGTGGCGCAGCCAGTGCACCACGTAGGGATACTCGGTGAAGAGGTCATGGGGCGCTGCCGCCCGGGTGATCTTGCTGTTGGCAAAATCGAGGATCATCAGCTCGCGGGGGATGAAGTCGTAGATATCGGCCATGGTGAATCTAATTATAACCTATATTCTACCCTTGACAAGTTAGAAAATGCGGCGTATGATACTAACTATTAAAACGAAGATACCGGTTAGAATTCCTCTTTATCCGTAACGCGACAATCGAATAGGCAAGCCTGTAACCAAGGCGCAGATCCGCTGCAAACTTGCGGCGCGGATGTTCCTGGACGCGGATGTGTTTTCACTCTGCCGGCCGAGACCGGCGGAAGGACGGACCGCCGGGCAGACCAGCCCTTGCGCGGCTCGCTAACCAAATTTTTCTGTTCTGTGAAGGAGATTGAAATGAAAGTGATGCAAAAAACCGCCCGTCTGGCCGGGGGCCTGTACCTGATCTATATCCTGGTCACAGTGCTGGCCAATGCCTTGGGCCGCAGCGCCATCATCGTCCCCAGCGACGCGGCACAGACGGCGGCGAATATCCTGGCGCACGAAGCTCAATTCCGCCTGGGGGTGGTGTTGGAGCTGGTTTCTTCCCTGCTCTTCATCCTGACCGCGCTGGCGCTCTACGCGCTGCTGCGGCCGGTGGGCAAGCACCTCAGCCTGTCTTTCCTGGTTTTGAACCTGGTGGGCGGCGCGGTGGTGACGGTCAGCGCGGTGTGCCTGTTTGCGGTGTTCCCCTATGTGCATCAGGCAGCTTATTTGGCGGATTTCTCCGCCGGGCAGCTCACCGGCCTGGCCCTGTTCTGGATCAAGCTGCGCGACATGCTCTTCGGCAGCGCGCAGTTGTTTTACGCCGCCTGGACTCTGCCGCTGGGGTACCTCATCTATAAATCCGGCTATCTGCCCCGCGCGCTGGGAGTCCTCTTGATGGCGGACTGCTTCGCGGTGGTGGGGTGGTTCCTGCAATCTTTCCTGGTGCCGAATTACTCCCTGAGCATGAGCTACGGCTTTTTTGCGGTCAGTTTTTTGGCGGAAGTGGCGCTGACGTTGTGGCTGCTGATCAAGGGCGTGAACGCTGCGGGGTGGGAAAAACGCGCCGCGGCGGCCGCATAGGCGGCGAAAAACAAAACGGATATGGGGTCAGAAGGAGCAAGAATGAAAGCAGTTGTGTACACAGAATACGGCACGCCCGACGTGCTGCACACGGCGGAGATCGAGAAGCCGGCCGTCAAAGAAAATGAGATCCTGGTGCGCGTGCGCGCCACCAGCGTCAACTTTGGGGACTTGATGGCGCGCAATTTTAAGGCCGTCACCCCCAGCCGGTTCAACATGATCGGGATGCTGTGGCTGGCAGCGCGGGTGATGATGGGCTGGAACCGGCCGCGCGCCCAGGTGCTGGGCAGCGAGTTTTCGGGGGTGGTGGCGGAAGTGGGCGCGCAGGTGACGAAATTCAAGCCCGGCGATGCGGTCTTTGGCTATGTCGGCAGCACCTTTGGCGCCTATGCCGAATTCCTGTGCCTGCCCGAAAACGGCGCGGTAGCGCTGAAGCCTGACCATATGAGCTTTGAAGAAGCCGCGGCGATCCCCTACGGGGCGATCATGGCTTACAACCTGCTGAAGCTGGTGGAGATCCGACCCGGCGATCAGGTGCTGATCAACGGCGCCAGCGGGGCAATTGGCTCGGCGGCGGTGCAG
>DAIOUB010000192.1:2322-4810 GCA_036751735.1 Levilinea sp.
GACGGCAGCCGCTGCGATGAGTGGGCCTATTTCCGCGGGGAGTGCGGGCCGGGCGCCGCAACGCCCACCGCGTCCCCTGAACCGGCAGCCGTGCCCACCGCTGTCCCCAGTGACGGCGCGGGTGGGGCCATGCCGCCGGGCACTTCTGAGCCGGTCAGCGACTGGTGGGGAACCATCACCGCCAACCCGCCCGGCGCGCAGTTTGACGATGTCTTTGAGCGCCAGGACCTCGGCCAGGTGATCCTGTACGGTATTGACGCCAGCGACCCGGCGGTCAAGGCGCAGATCGAGGGGCTGCGCGGCAGCGGCAAGATCGTCCATCTGTACGGCTGGCTGTTCAGCAACGTGCCCGATGCCAACGGCTCGCAGATCCAGGTGGAGCGCATTGAGGTGGAAGAATAACCGCTCACCTTTGGAAGGAAAAACGATGGAAGCGATATTGCACGCTTACTGCGGGCTGTACTGCGGGGCTTGCCCGGTTTTGCAGCAAACCCTGGCGGGGGAGGGGGAACAGCGCTGCCTGGGCTGCAAGAGCGAGCTGAACGCCGGGTACTGTACCGTCTGTGCGCTGAAGGCCTGCGCCGTGGAAAAGGGGATCGCTTTTTGCGGCGAGTGCGGCGAGCTGCACGGCTGCGCGTTGATGGCGAAGTTCGCCGCGGATACCACCTGGCTCAACCAGCGCGGTGTGCTGCTGAATCTGGAAACGATTCAGCGCGGCGGCCTGACGTTCTGGCTGGAGGAGCAGGCTGGGCGTTGGCGCTGCCCTGGCTGCGGGCGGCCGCACACCTGGTGGGATGAAACTTGCCCCCACTGCGGGCAGACGGTGATGAGCTGTCGGGCAGAGATGCAAGCCAACGAGGGTGAATGAACGCAGTTAAAGTTTTGGTCACCTTCGGCAGCAGCGCCTCGATTGCCTTTGGCATCTGGCACTTCTTCGTGCCGAGAGCGTGGAAGTGGTACAGCTATATCCACCCCAGCGCGGCGGAGCTGGTCACCGCGGTGCGGGCGGTCAATGTGTTCTTCTCCCTCTCGCTGGTGCTCTTCGGGGTGATGAACCTGCTGTTTATCTTCGGCGGGCGCGCCAACCGCTACGCGGTGGTGGTGCTGCTGGCGGCCACCTGCATTTTGTGGCTGACGCGGGTGGTTATGCAGGCGGTTTACCCGCAGGGCAGCCTGTACCCCGGCCTGCAGTACGGCATGCTGGCGGCCTTCCTGCTGGTTTGGCTGGCCTACACCGCCGCCCTGGTGCTGGAAGTGCTGCGGGTGCCGGCCGCGGGTTAGCCCATGCGGCGCGGTTTGAGTGTGACATGCACGGGGTCTGCGTGGGTGGGACGCAGACCCCGTGGTTTTTAAAGGGTGGGGCGCAGACAACAAAAGCACCTTCTCCGAGTTGATGGTAGAACTACCCCCACCATTCGCCGGATGCGGTGCTCTTCGGTTATTAACCCTAAGGCTATTCGACGATTTTGACTACCTTCCAGAAATCTGGGTCATCCGTGGGAGCGATTTCTAACTTCATGCCGCCAGTCACTTCATCTCCTAAACTTTTATCCCAGATCGCTTTCACAGTTGAGCCATCATCCAATTCAACAACAACAATTCCGCCAAAATTTGCCGAATCAATCACACCATCCCCAATATCACTTAAGCCCATTGAAAACTCAACACCTACCAATTTCCCAACTTTGTTAGACGAACAACCAGCCATGATGCTGGCAATGAGTAGGATCAGGAGAATCAGACGGTAGTTGATTTTGATTTTCATATTTTTATCCTTATGTATGATCCATTGTTCGTTTTGTCCAGGATTGAACATCACCAAGCCGCGCTGCGAGCCGAGTTTTATGTGCTGTCGTGCATGGACCTCCTTTGACGGCCTGCCGCCGTGCTGTTCAGGATTTGGACTTATTCTGCTGCTGTTCTGTCGGATACCCAACCGAAAGGAGTGCGCTGAACTGCCATGATGCTATATGATCCCGCATAATCCACTGCTTGCAGACCTTAAGAAATTACACCCCCGGCTTTGCTGAGTCAAGCACTTTTCGCCAATCAATTTCGCGCAAAGCCGGGCCAAAGGTACGGGAAAGGTGTTGTCTGGTGAGCTCGATGAAGCGGGACGTTTTCCTGTTCTACTTGGCATCCTGCCCGCCTCCGCGGTTCGAACACACGGTTTTTCCACCGCCAGGGGACGAAGGGCAGGGACAGGCCCTCGATATTAGAGGGCACGCCCTCTCACTTCGAGGGCACGCCCTCTGCAAACCGCGCCCGTGCCCCTACCTGGCTATGACATGCGGGGACGAGGGCCGTCCGCTGTGTAGGATGAAGCGTGGCGTTTTCCGTTGTTCCCCTTTGCGTCCTTGGCGCCTCCGCGGTTCGAACACACGGTTTTTCCACCGCCAGGGGACGAAGGGCAGGGACAGGCCCTCGATATTAGAGGGCACGGGCAAACCGCGCCCGTGCCCCTACCTGACTATGACATGCGGGGACG
>DAIOUB010000193.1:0-2272 GCA_036751735.1 Levilinea sp.
ACCGCTTCCAGCTCCCCGGCATGAAGATCTTCCAGTTCGCCTTCTCCAGCGACGCTGACGATCCATTCCTGCCGCATAATTACCCTGCCAACTGCGTGGCCTACACCGGCACGCATGACAATGACACCGCCCTGGGCTGGTACCAAACCGCCCCCGATACGGAAACCGATTTCTGCCGCCGCTACATGGCCCGTTCCGGTGAGGACATCTCCTGGGACATGATCCGCGCCGTGTGGTCCTCGGTGGCGGTCATGACCCTGGCCCCCCTGCAGGATCTGCTCAGCCTGGGCGGCGAGGGACGCATGAACTTCCCCGGCCGTGCCAGCGGCAACTGGGCCTGGCGCTGCCGTCCCAGTGACATATCCCCCGCCCTGGCGGCCCGCCTGCGCGAGCTGAACACGCTCTACAGCCGGCTGGAAGAGTGACCCCTCGGTAGGTTAAGAATATAAACCGCCCCCCAACTCATGCAGATCGGGGGGCGGTTTTTGGTTAAACAGCTCAAGCAGGTTCGCTGCGCGCTGCCAGGAAGATGCCCACCAGGATCAACGCCCCACCCACCAGCTCCACCGCCCCGGGAACCTCGCCCAGCAGCACCACCGCCAGCAGCGAAGCCCCAATCGGCTCGCCCAGCAGCGAGACGGACACCACCGTGGCCGACACATAGCGCAGCGCCCAGTTATAGGTGGAATGGCCGATGAGCTGTGGAAAAACAGCCAGCGCTAGCATCCACCCATAGGTGCCCAGGGGATAGCCCCCCGCCGGAAGCCCCGAGAACAGCACCGCCGCCCACAGGCACACCGCCGCCGACCCGTACACCACAAAGGTGTAAGATGCCAGCGACAGCGAAGCCCGCATGCGCCGCCCAATCAGCAGATACCCTGAAGCAAACACCGCCCCCAGCAGCGCCAACAGACTGCCCCACAATCCCTGCCCGCTCCAGCTCGCCTGCCAATCGCAGGCCAGCCGCCCACCCTCCCAGGCACAGGTCTGGCTCAGCGCCACAATCACCCCGCCCACCAGGGCCGCCCCCAGCCCCAGCACCACCCCGCGCGGCAAGCGTTCACCCAGCGCCAGGGTAGAAAGCAGCGCCACCCACAAAGGCGTGGTCGTCACCATCACAGAAGAGATCGCCACACTGGTATACTCCAGCGAGGTGATCCAGGCGGCAAAATGCAGTGCCAAAAAAGCCCCCGCCAGCGCCAGCCCGCCCAAGGCTTTCCAACTCAGAGCGCGGATTTCTCCCCAATGGCGGCTCAACGCCGTCGGGGCCAGCAGCAGGGTGGCAAACCCCAGCCGGTAGGCCGCGATCACCAGCGAAGGCGCGTCCTGCTGCGCCATGCGGATCAGAATGGACGCCGCCGAAACTGCCAGAATGGCCAATCCCAGCGCCAGGATGGGAGAAATCACAGGTTTTTCAGTTGTCATCGCGCCGCAGCCTTGAACTAGACTTTTCAGGTAGATAATGTATAGGCACTTGCAAATTACAGCATTCAACGGTACACTAATACTAAGCGTTTGTGATTATAACAACAAATCCATCTCACCCATCTATCTGAATACCAGTCGGAGGAACCTATGACCCATGTAATCACCAGCCTGTGCCTGCGCGATGGCGGCTGCGCCACCGTTTGCCCAGTCGAGTGCATCGTCCCCGGGAAACCCGAAGACCAATGGCCGTGGTACTACATTGATCCGGACACCTGCATTGACTGCGGCGCCTGCGTGCCGGAATGCCCCTTCGAAGCCATCTTCCCCGAAGACGAAGTCCCCGCGGCCTACGCTGCCAAAGGCGGCGAGCGTCTGTCTCAGCCGGTGGGAACCGCTGGTTTCACCGCGGTCTATGACGGCACCAACCACGATGGTGACGCCGTGCATCTGGAAGGCACGCGCATCCTGGCCGCCGGTGAGGTGGTGGATCTCACCCCCGACATCCCCGTCAACGGCGCATTCTTCAAGGAAGGCCCTGGCTACAGCGCCATGAACAGCTAGTCCTTTCTATACCGTTCATTTGAAAGAGGAAGTCCACCCGGCCTTCCTCTTTTCATTCTCATTCAAAAGCCAATCCTACTTTTTCTTGTCCCCTCGGAGGTGGCAGCATGAGCCAGGAATTTCGGTTGGAAAAAGACTCCCTCGGCACGCTGGAGGTTCCTTCCCAGGCCCTCTACGGCGTGCAGACCCAGCGCGCTGTGCTTAACTTCCCCATCTCCGGCCTGCGCCCCTGGCGGGCCTTCATCTGGTCAATGGCCGCCGTCAAGCGCGCCGCCGCCGAGGT
>DAIOUB010000193.1:2372-4780 GCA_036751735.1 Levilinea sp.
ATGTCGCAGTCCACCAACGACACCATCCCCACCGCGCTGCGCCTGGGCTGCCTGTGGCGTCTGGATGAACTTCTGGACAGCGTGGATCATCTGGCTGCTGCCCTGCGCGAAAAAGCCGTCGAGTTTGACCCCATCGTCAAATCCGGCCGCACCCATCTGCAGGACGCCGTGCCCGTGCGCCTGGGGCAGGAGTTTGCCGCCTACGCCCGCGCCGTGGAACGCGACCGCCAGCGCATCCAGCGCGCCGCCCAGGGTCTGCACCGTCTGGGCATCGGCGGCACCGCCACCGGCAGCGGCCTGAACGCCCACCCTGAATATCACCCGCGCATGGTGCAGCGCCTCAGTCAGATCTGCGCGTTGGAGCTGGAACCGTCAGACGACCTGTTTGAATCCATGCAGTCTATGGCCGACGCCGCCGATTTTTCCGCCGCCCTGCGCACCCTGGCCGTCACCCTCACCCGCGTGGCCAACGATTTTCGCCTGCTCTCCTCCGGCCCATCCACCGGCCTGGATGAAATCCGCCTACCCCCCGTTCAGCCCGGTTCTTCCATCATGCCCGGCAAGGTTAACCCCGTTCTGGCTGAAATGCTCA
Organism: Levilinea sp.; assembly: GCA_036751735.1. Taxonomy (GTDB): domain Bacteria; phylum Chloroflexota; class Anaerolineae; order Anaerolineales; family Anaerolineaceae; genus Levilinea. Next base: position 2,965 of record DAIOUB010000193.1, read on the forward strand.
ATATGGCCATGTTCCACGTGCAGGGCTGCGACCTCACCGTCAGCCTGGCGGCTCAGGCCGGACAGTTGGAATTGAACGTGATGATGCCCATCATCGCCCATAACCTGTTTGAAGCCATGCAGGTGACCATCGGCGCGGTGCGCGCCTTCACCGATAAATGTGTGCGCGGTCTGCAGGCCAACCCTGAGAAAGCCGCCCTGTGGCTGGAGCGCAACGCCATCCTGGTCACCGCCCTCAACCCCGTCATCGGCTACGCCGCCGGGGCCGCCCTGGTGAAAGAATCCCTCCAGCGCGACCTCACCGTGCGCGAGGTGGCCGTAGAAAAAGCCCGCGCCGGGCTGCTGCTGCACCGCGACACGGGCCAACCTGTGACAGAAACGGAAATTGTGGCCGCGCTCTCCGACCTACGCGCCCTCACCGAGGGCGGCATCTTTGGCGGCGGAGGCGGCGGCTAAACCGCATTCGTGCGCGTACATCGCCGCGCCCACGATGCCGGCCTGGTTCAGCAGCTGCGCCGGAACAATGGGCGCGCGCGTTTCCAACAGCGGGAAGAACTTGTGCGCGTTCTTGCTGATCCCGCCGCCGATGATGAACAGATCCGGCCAGAACAGTTTTTCCATCTCGCTCAAAAGCTCCTGCATGCGCCGGGCGTATTTTTCCCAGGACATGTCTTTTCGTTGGCGAGCAGCGTCGGAGGCCCGCCATTCGGCGTCTTTGCCGCGGATGGTCATGTGGCCAAATTCCGTGTTGGGAACCAGCTGCCCGTCCACAAAAATGGCCGAGCCGATCCCCGTGCCAATGGTCAGCAAAATCACCACCCCGCGCTGCTGCCGCCCCGCCCCAAAGCGCATTTCAGCCAGCCCGGCGGCGTCGGCGTCGTTGACCATGTACACGTCCCGCTCCACCGCCTGGCGCAGCAGCGCCTGAGCGTCCAACCCGATCCATTCGCTGTCCACGTTAGCCGCCGTGTAGGTGATACCGTGCAGCACCACCGCCGGGAACCCCACCCCAATCGGCCCCTCCGAAGGGATAAGATCCACCACCTGACGGGTGACCTCAGCCACATCTTTGGGCTTTGCCCCCTCCGGTGTCGGCAGCCGAAAACGCTCGGTCACCAGTTCGCCCGTGTCCGTGTCCACCAATGCGCCTTTGATCCCCGATCCGCCGATATCAATCCCAACGACCTGCATGGCTTCCTCCTGACCCAAAATTCTCAATACCGCGCCGGTCACGGACAGGCGTTCTGTAAATGCTCGTCAAAAGTCACCGCAAACGCGTGCCGCCCAGAACCGTCGCAGCGCGCACGGAAATAGTAATAAGGTGATTCCGCCGGGTACGCCGCCGCCTGCAAGGCGGGTTGGCCAGGGTTGCAGATCGGCCCCGGGGGTAAACCGGCGTTCCTGTAGGTATTATACAAAGATTCCGCCTGCAAGTCATCCAGCGTCAGCGGGTTTTTCCACCAGGTTTGGGCTGCTTCCTGCCATCCCAGTGCGTATTGAACCGTGGGGTCGCTCTCCAGGCGCATCCCGGCCTGCAGACGGTTATGGAACACCGAGGCGATCAGCGGAGCTTCCTCATCCACCACGGCTTCGCGCTCGATGATGGAGGCCAAAATCACGGCCTCCTCCAGCGTCAGGCCGCGCGCCTCCACAGCCGCCCGCCAATCGGCATCCGTTTGCGCCGCGAATTCTTCCGTCAGCAGGGCCAGCAGGCCGTTCACATCCGTATCCCGTTTCAGCTCATACGTGCCCGGGTACAAAAAGCCCTCCAGACGCTTCACCCCCCGCAGTTCCTCCGGCAGGTTCACCTGCGCAGG
>DAIOUB010000194.1:0-4771 GCA_036751735.1 Levilinea sp.
CACGGGCCATCGCCGATCAGGGGCGCACCATTCGCGTGCCGGTGCACATGGTGGACCGCATCCGCCTGCTGTATAAGACCTCACACGAGATGGAGCAGAAGCTGGGGCGGGTTCCCACCACAGACGAACTGGCCGAGGCCATCGGCTCGCCGACCTCCAAAGTGGAATGGATGATGCGCGTCTCATGGCTGCCACTCTCGTTGGAAAGCCCCATCAACGGGGACGACGAAGACGTGGAATTGGGTATGTTTGTGGAAGACGACATCACCCCTTCGCCGATCCAAAGCGCGTACACCAAGCTGCTGCGCGAGAAGGTGGAAGCGGTGTTGGATACGCTGCCGCCGCGCGAGGCGCGCATTTTGCGCATGCGCTTTGGGCTGGAGAATGGGCGCAGTTACACCCTGGAAGAAGTGGGACAGAAATTTGGCCTGACGCGCGAGCGCATCCGCCAGATAGAGAGCAAGGCCCTGCGCCGCCTGCGCCATCCGCGCCGCAGCCGCCAACTGCGCGAATATTTGTAATCCCTTAACTCAAACCAATAACCGCCAGGAGCTGCACGTTCCTGGCGGTTTGCTTTAAAAGAATGGGGGAAGATGCGGCTTAATGCCAGCCGAGGGGTTCGATATGCACGTAGGCGCGGTCCACTTCGGGGATGGCTTCCAGGCGGGCGACGACGGCATCTTCGATGGCGTGGGTGTCTTTGAGCGGCAGATTGGTGTCTACATTGATATGCAAATCCACCACCAACTGCGGGCCGACGTATTCGGCCATGAGGTGGTGAACGGCCTGCACGCCGGGGATCTCCTGGGCGGCGGCGGCAATTTGCTGGCGCACCTCTTCCGAGGCTCCCGCGCCGGTCAGGAATCCCAAGTTTTCGCGCACGGCCAGGAAGGCGGCGCGGAAGATCCAGGCGGCCACCAGGAAACCGGCGATGGGGTCGGCCAGGGGGTGGATGAGGCTGGAGCCGAAGGCGCCCACAAAAGCGGCCGTCGAAGTGAGCACGTCGGAGAGGTTATCTTTGGCGGTGGTGGCCAGGGTGGGGCTGTGCAGAGTGCGGGCCAGGGTGCGGATGCGCAGGAACATGAAGACTTTGATGAGCGCGCTGACCAGCAGCACCACGGCGGGCAGCCCCGCTTCCACGGCCAGACCGCCCATCTGGAAGCGGATCAGGGCGGTGCGGGCGGCTTCGTAACCGGCCAGGCCCATCGAGAAGGCCACGCTGATGCCCACCAGCGGTTCAAAGCGGCTGTGGCCCTGGGGATGCGAGATGTCGGGGGGGCGCTGGGCCACCCACAACCCCAAGACCATCATCAGCGAGTAAAACACGTCTGAAACGGAGTTGGCGGCGTCGGCGTACAGCGCCACCGAGCCGGAGACATAGGCGGCTACCCCCTTACCCACGGCCAACAGCAGGTTGCCGCCCAGGGTCAAAATGAGGGCCTGGCGGTAGAGGCGGCTTTGTTCGGGTTGGGGTTGGTAATCGCGGATCCAGCGCATGGGGTATGCTCTTTGGGATGGGGTGTAAACAGCTATGATACTACGAGTTCGCTTTTTGCAGAAGTCTTTTTGCGCACCGCCGGCCTTACCCCAGGCGCTGGCGAAGGGCCTGGGCGGTGATCTGCCCCAGATGGTACACCGCAGACTGAATCTCTTGGGGCGGCAGGTCTGGCAGCCCGGCCTGGGGGTGCGGGTCCACATGCGCGCCGCCGTCCTGATCGCACACGCGGCGGATCAATTGGCGTACGCTCAGGCCAGGGGCGGCGGGCTGCTCCAGCCATTGGGCCAGAGGCAGGGGCGCGTGCGGCGGGGTGAGGGCGGGCAGGGCCAGATCTGGGAAGAGCTGTTCGGCCAGAGAGCTATCTTCCAGGCGGTTATGACGGCGGCTGGAATCGCACAGCAGCAGGCGCAGCTGCAGGGCGACGACGCGGTAAAAGGGGGCGGCGCCGTTTTCCACCTGCTCCAGACTGGCGGTGAGGATCTGCAGCGAGTCTTCCAGGTAAGCTCGCAGAACGGCAGTTTCCATACGGCTCAAACGGCGGCCTCCGCGGGGGTGGGTTCAGGTTGGGAGCGCGAAAGGGTCATGTGCAGCCCGCCGCGGGGGCGGATGGTGACCAGGGGGTCGGCGACGACCGCGGCGCTCGCGTCAGATTCCAGGCGGAAGCGCTGGGCAACCAGGGCCAGGATGAGCTGGGCTTCAATTTGGGCGAAGTTGCTGCCGATGCACAGGCGCGGGCCGCCGCCAAAGGGGATGTAGGCGTAGCGCGGGCGGGCTTTTTCGGTGCTGGGCTCAAAGCGTTCGGGCAGGAAGCGTTCCGGTTCCGGCCAGTAGGCGGGGGCGCGCTGCAGCACGTAGGGGCTGAGGATGATGAGGGTGCCGGGGGCCAGGGTGTGCCCGCTGATCTGATCTTCGGCCAGGGCTTTGCGCGTGATCAGCCAGGCAGGCGGGTACAGGCGCAGGGCTTCGGAAAAGACCCAGCCGGTGTAGGGCAGGTTGGGCAGATCGGCGGTGGTGGGCAGCCGCCCGCCCAACACGCTGTGCACCTCGTTCTCCAGGCGCTGACGAGCGTCGGGGTTGGCGGCCAGCAGGTGAAAGGTCCAGGTGAGGGCGCTGGCCACGGTTTCGTGCCCGGCGATGAGCAGGGTGATGACCTCGTCGCGCACCTGGCGTTCGCTCATGGGTTGGCCGGTCTCTTCGTCGCGGGCCTTCATGAGCATGCCGAGCATGTCATCGCCGGGGTCGCCGGCTTCTTGGCGCGCGGCCATCAGGTCGTAGACGGCGGCGTCGAGGGTGCTGAGGGCAGCGCGGAAGCGCAGGTTGCGGCGGGTGGGCAAGAAGGCCGGCAGGCTGATGGGGTTGCGGGCGCGGTGGACGATGTGATCCAGGGTGGTGAGCACGGCGCTGGTGAGGGCGGGGGCCTGGCTGGAAAGGTCAATGCTGAAGAGGGCCTTGCCGACAATTTCCAGGGTGACCTGCATCATGTGCTGATCCACGTCAATGGATTGGCGGGTGGGCAGGTGAGTTTCCCAATGGTCTAACAGGCGCTGCACGGCAGGGACGACGAAGGTGTCCAGCGCGGCCAGGCGCGGGCGGGAGAAGGCGGGCTGCTCCAGGCGGCGTTGGCGGAACCACAGGTCGCCGTCGCTGGTGAGCAGGCCGCGGCCGGTGATACTGGACAGGGCGTTGTACTGCACGGTGTCTTTGGAATAATTGCGGGCGTTGTCCTGCAGGATGTGGCGGACGCCCTCGGGCTGGTTGACGAAGACCGCAGTGGTGGGCCCGGCCTGAAAAGAGACCAGATCGCCGTAGGTTTGAACGCAGTCCATCAGGAACCCCAGCGTGTCGCTTTGCACGCGCTTGAGCTGCCCAAGAAGTTGACGGCTGTTAAGCCCTGGGATGGTGGTGGTGACCATGTATGCCCCTCCTGACGCCGGTGAAACGATTTGTGTGCTTGGGTTGGATTCTGTAAAAGGCTGGAAGGCGGCCGCTGTCTTCCGCGGGCTCACGGCAGCGGCCGCCGGCCTTCAGTCTGCTGGGCCGATATAAGCTTTTTGAATCGCGGCCAGGTCCAGCTTTTTCATTTGCAGGATGGCATCCATGACGCGCTGCGTTTTTTCGTCCTTGTCGTCCTGGAGCATTTCATTCAGAATGGCCGGTGTTACCTGCCAGGAAAGCCCAAATTTGTCCTTCAGCCAGCCGCAAGACTCTTCTTCTCCGCCTTCGCACAGGCGGTTCCAATAGTGATCAATTTCTTGCTGGGTCTCACAGTTGATTTCAAAGGAGACCGCTTCACTGAATTTGAACTCCGGCCCGCCGTTGAGGGCGACAAATCGCTGACCGTTGAGTTCAAATTCAACCGTGAGAACGCTGCCCGCTGGTTTGCCGTGGATTTCCTGTCCAGCTTCACTATAGCGCAGGGTGCGCAGAATTCTTGAATTTTCAAAGATCGAGACGTAGAAATTTGCGGCCTCTTCCGCCTGGGTGTCAAACCATAAACAAGGGGAGATGGGTTGGATCGTGGTCATTTATACCTCTAATTTGAATGGGTCTTGAATCGGCTGCGTTCCTGCGGATTGCGGCAGGCGGGGGCTGTGCAGATTGGCAAGCCGCCCCACTCTTTTGGGGGCGGGGCGGCTTTGGGAGGTTCGGGTGAGGCTGGGTTAGTCCTCGTGGGAGAGGTAGGCTTCCATCATGATGAGGTTCTTCTCGCCCGCGCGCTGAACGATGGCCAGCAGGCGTTCCATGGTGGAAACTTCTTCGAGCTGCTCTTTGGTGAACCAATCCAGGAACTGCTGGGCGATGTAGTCTTTTTCTTCCACGGCGATGTCCATCAGGTGGTTGATGTTGGCGGTGACTTCCATTTCCCATTCCACCGACACCTTGAAGGTTTCTTCCGCGGATTTGAAATCGTACTTGGGAGCGGCCAGGGCGGGCAGGTGCACTTCGCCGCCGGTTTCCAGGATGTATTTGACGAATTTGAGGGCGTGTTCGCGCTCTTCTTCGGCCTGTTTGAAGAAGAAGGACGCCAGTTGGGAAAGGGCCAGGCCGTCATAGTAGCAGGCGACCGCCAGATAGTTCATGGAGGCCTGGAATTCATGGCCGATCTGGGCGTTGATGGCGTCATTGAGTTTCTTGCTGATTAACATGGGGGTTTCCTCCGCTGATTTAGGATAGATGCGGCCCAAACTGAGGCGCGCTTGAAGGTTCTTGAACAAAAATATTATAGCATGGGGGTGTCAGAATTCTGTTAATGCAGATGAGTTTTGTATAAGT
>DAIOUB010000195.1:0-4763 GCA_036751735.1 Levilinea sp.
AATTTAAACGTGCGCCTCCGGCTGCACCAGGAATTCAGCACCAACCCGCAAGGCTGGCACCGCTGGCTGTTTGAGCAAATCCAACTTCCCCGACCTTGCCGGGTGCTGGAATTGGGGTGCGGCACGGGGAGCCTGTGGGCGGAAAATCAAGACCGCCTGCCGCAGGGGGCCGAGATCACCCTTTCGGATCTGTCGGCCGGGATGGTGACCCAGGCGCAGGAAAACCTGCGGTCCGTGCGCGCCAATTTTGGCTTTGCGGGGCTGGATGCCCAATCCATCCCCTTTCAGCAAGGCACTTTTGATGTGGTGATTGCCAGCCACATGCTCTACCACGTGCCCGACCGCGAAAAAGCGCTGGGCGAAATTGCGCGGGTGCTCAAGCCAGAAGGGCGTTTCTATGCTTCCACCACCGGCCTGGATCACCTGAAAGAATTGAAAGAGCTGGTGGCCCGCTTTGACGAAGCCCTGTTGTTTTGGGGCCAGATGCCCGCGGAGTCATTTCATCTCGGCAGCGGCGCGCAGCTCTCCAGGTTTTTTGCCCAGGTCTCTGTGCAGCGCTACCCCGATTCGCTGGTGGTGACGGACGCGTCTCTGCTGACCGCTTATATGCTGTCGGGGCGCATTGATCTGTCTGCAGAGCGCCAGGAAGCATTGGCCGCCTTCGTGGCGCGCGAGATGGAAGCTCACGGCGGCCAGATCGTCATCACCAAAGACTCGGGGGTGTTTGCGGCCAGGGGCAGCCTGCACGCCTGAGACGAGCAGCCGATAAGGAAAGTGAACCATGTACACCATTGACTACCTGCTGACCCATTCCAACCTGCCCGGCCCCAGGGGGAACCTGGAACTGCTGTACGCCTTTGCAAAAAGCGCGGATGAGGGCCTTGTGGAGCAGTGTCTGGCGTACATCACCGAAGATGTCAGCAACTCACCTGAGGAGTTTGTGGGCATGTGCGGCGTTTTGGGCTATGCGGTGCTGCACCGGGAGGATATCCGCGGGGTCATCCGCTTTTTGCGGCCCTATGCGGCTCATACCAGTTGGAGAATCCGCGAGGCGGCGGCGATGGGGATTCAGGAGATTTCGGTCGGCCGGGTGGAGCAGACTCTGGCAGGCCTGGCAGAAATGGCCGCTGGGAACGAATATGAGCAGCGGGCGGTGGTGGCGGGGCTGTGCGAGCCGAAGCTGCTGACCGACCCGGCCTGCAACTGCCAGATCCTGCGCCTGCTGACGGAGATCACCCAGGGTTTAGCGCCTGAAGGGAAACTCTCTCCTGCGGGCGAGGCGCTGCGCAAAGCCCTGGGGTATGGGTGGAGCGTGGTCATGGCGGCTTCTCCGGAGGATGGCAAAGCCGCTTTTGAGGGCTTGCTGGCCCTGCCGGGTAAACATGTGCGCTGGGTGATTCGCGAGAATCTGAAAAAGAACCGGTTGATCCGTATGGACGCGGATTGGGTGGAGGAGATGCAGCGGCGTTTGGCTCCACTTTAGCCGTTGAGGTTCAACCGCAGCAGTGAATGAGCAAAAAGGAGGCCAGCTCGAACCTACCCGGTTGGCCAGACAATAATCTCCCCAAACTGCCGGTGCGCGTTGGGGAGAGATCGGTTTAAATAGGAAGTATGCGGGACGGCAGGGGATGTCTTGAGCTGCGCTTTTTGCAGTGCGTTCTTGCGGCTGCTTTCCGGCCCTTCGCACGTTTTAACTTGTGCTCACAGCAATCGAAAGGAACCCTTCTACGATGCGCTTTCAATTGGTGCCCATGACCAGCGGCTTTGCACAACGGATCCTGACCTGGAAATATCCGCCGCCGTATGACCTGTATGATTATGAAAATGAAGCCGATCATATCCTCGATCAGGAAGAATGGGGCGCAACGCTGTTTGCGGTGCTGGATGAAGGCGGTGAGTTGGTGGGGGAGCTGTCCTTTGGTTTTCTGGACTCCGCCGACGAGTGGGTTCCGTTGGAAGATGTGCGGGCGGGTCGTTTGGAAGGCTGTATCTTGTGGGTTGGCTTTGGCTTGCAGCCTGGGCTGACAGGGCAGGGGCTGGGGCTTTCGTTTGTGAACGCCTGTGTGGATTTTGCGGTTGAATTTTCCCGCCAGCGTTATCAATATGCAGGCGAAAATGTGGGCCTGGGGGTGTATCAGTTCAATCAGCGCGCGATCAAAGTGTATGAGCGCGCCGGATTTGTGAAATATCTGGAACAAACGGCTGAAGTGGAAGGACAGGAAATTTCCGCTCAACGCATGAAAAAACGCATTGGTGTACAGAGATGACCATGAAAAAAACGAAACGATTCTGGCAGATGTTGATCTTTGTCCCCATAGGGTTGTGCCTGGGTTTGCTGGCCCTTTCGGCAGGGGTTAACCTTGGGATGCAGACTGCCTCTGCTCGCCCCGACACGCTGGAAGAAGCCGAACTGGCGCGCCAGACAGAATTTTTTCATCTGCGCCAGCGGGTTGGGGATGCGGTTTGGCCAGGGTGGGGCGCGGCAGCCCTGCCGGCCATCACCTACAATGAAGCCTACGCCTTTCTGCTGGCTTACCCTGGTTCGCCGCCGGCCGGTTGGGTGAAAGTGCCTGCTGGGACGCAGCGCGGTGGGGCCTGGCAAACCCTGGCAGGCAAGCGCTTTGCGGAGCAGGCGGTTTACGTGCAGCAGCTGCCCCCAGGGGTGGAGCCGGAGAACTTCACCGTGCGCGTGGGTGAGCAATGGGTATCCAGCCTGAACACCCGCGAGTGGATGCAGATTTCTCTGGCCGAAACCGTGCGCGGAGATTTGCCCGCTTTCCTCCGGCCGGTTTTTCCGTACTCGCTTTTTGTCGGTTTGATGGTCAACAGTGATGACCAATACATCTCTCTGGCCGCGCATGAGGCCTTTCACGCCTGGCAGGGTCTGGCAGCGGAAGCCAAATTTTCGGCTGCACTCAGGAGCGCCAGCACGGATCAACGCTACCCCTGGGAGGATGAGGCGTTGGCTGAGGACTGGAAAGCGGAATTGGAATTCTTGGCCGACACTTTGCGCAAGGATGATCCCGCCGCGTTGGCGGGGCAGGCGGAACGTTTCTTGCAAATGCGCGCTGAGCGGCGCAAAGCAGCCCAGCTGAACTCGGACTGTGTGATCTATGAACAGCAGCGGGAATGGTTGGAAGGTCTGGCGCGCTACGCTGAACTGGAAATTTGGCGGCAGGGCAGCCAACCGGCGTATCAGCCGTCTGCCGCCGCGGCCGGCTTGCCCGATTTTAACCGCTACCAGGGCTTTGAGCAGCGCTGGCGGCAGGAACTGGATCAGATGCCGAGGATGTCTAACGACCAGGGTGACGGCCGTTTTTATTATTCCGGCATGGCGCAGGCGTATCTGCTGGACCGTCTTTCACCGGGGTGGAAGGAACGCGCCTTTGAGCCGGGGGTCTGGCTGGAAGACTTGCTGGCAGAGGCGGCGGCCGGCGCGGCAGGGAAAGACTGACGCGGTGACGGCAGAAGGCGGCCCCGCGGCGTGCATGTACTGACGCTGCCGGGCCGCCTTTGTTTTTACGCTCAGCGCTTGAGCTGCGTGCGCCGGAAGAGCACAACAGCGATGGAGAAATAAACCAGGGTCAGCAGCAGCAGGGCGATGAATTCAAAGAGCACATCGCCAAAGCCCGCGCCCAGCGTGAAGATTTTGTTCAGCGCGATGACCGCATGGGTGGGGGGCAGGAAATCGGCGTAGCTGATGGGGTGGCCGAAGAGGGTCAGCAGGGTGGGGCGCGGCAGGGGGAAGGCTGCGCCGGTGAGGAACATGAGAAAGCCGAGGGGGAAATTGGCGATGACAAAGGCTTGAGAGACGGTTTTGGACAGGCAGGCCACGATCAGCCCCACGGCGATCACCGAAAGGGCGGCGATGATGTCAATCAGGATGGCGGCCGCCAGGGGGCCCTGCGAACGGAACCCCAACGCCACCGCCGTGGCAAAGGTGATCAGAATGGACAGCACAGCCACCAGGGTCAGCCAGACGGCCATACCGCCCAGGTATTCCGCGGAGCGCAGGGAGGTCAGCCGCAAACGGCGCAGCGTGCCCGTTTCAATGTCGCGGGCGGGCATCATGGCGGCCTGGAAGACCATCAGCACCACGGCCATCACCAGCAGGCCGGGGATGTAATTTTCAAATTCGGAGCGCGAGCTGGAATCGCCCAGGGCCACTTCGTTCAGCTCCACCGGCCGGGGGGCCTGGGTGAAGGTGTTGGCGAATTGGTCGGCGGCCGTCATCACCATCACGGCGCTGATGGTGTAGGTGGGGTTGGTCAGGTCGCCTTTCAAGGTCACCTGGGCGGGGGCGGGGGTGCGGCCCTCCTGGTAGGCGGCCAGGGCGGCGGAGAAATCCGGCGGGAGGATCAGCAGCACGGAGGCCTGCCGGTCGCGCACCTGACGCTCGGCCTGGGCTTCATCCTGGGTGAGGCTGACGCGCAGCAGCGGGTTGCCGCTTTTGTAGGTCATGGCGCGCAGGTCGGCCACCACCTGCTCCCCGGCCGCCAGGGTGACGCCGTTGGCGCGCAGCACCGGCTGGTCGCGGTTGATCACCAGCACGCTGTAAGAAGTGGAGCCGGTTCCGCCGGTCATCAGGTAATAAATCAGCACAAACAGCGGGGCAAAGGCCAGGGACAGGCCCAACACCCACAGGTCGCGCTTCTGCTCGCGGAAACATTTGACCACCACGTTGAGGAGTCTCATTCGCGCAGCCCCCTTCCGGTGAGGGAGAGGAAGACATCTTCCAGCGTCACCGCGCGCATGTGGATGTT
>DAIOUB010000196.1:0-4763 GCA_036751735.1 Levilinea sp.
CCGACGTGCGGAGTGGTGACATTTGTCGCTGTTGTTTAGGAAATGTGTTTTTCACGGACAGAAGGCGAATGGCTATAATAGGATCAGGGCAATCTGGATTGTGCCCGCCACCCAAGAGTCCGGAGGATACTTTCAATGACCGTTCTTTCGCCTGCTGCAGCGCGTGAGGCACATCAACTGTTGGCCGAGTTTACCTATGATCTGCGGCCTGTGGAACGCGGCTATGCCAACCGCACGCTGTATGTTAATGTTGAAAATTTGACGATCGAAAGCAAACCGGTCACAGAGGAAATGAAGAAGGTATTCACCGGCGGAAGAGGGTTTGGGCTGTGGCTGCTGTGGAATGGAACGCGCCCTGAAACCCGCTGGAACGACCCGGAAAATGAGCTGGTGATCACAGGGGGGGTGATTGGTGGGATTACCAGTTATCCTGGCAGCGGAAAATGCACGGTTGTGACCCTTTCCCCGCAGACGGGCGTGCCCATTGACAGCAACAGCGGGGGTTACTTTGGCCCTTACCTGAAATTTGCCGGCTGGGATGCGATTGAAATTCAGGGCAAGGCCGAACAGGACGTCATCATCATTGTGGACGGCGACCTGGGGGTGGTGCGGGTGGAAGCGGCTCCGATGGAACCGGTGGACACGCACCTGGTTGCGCGGCTGCTGACGGATATGTATGGGGATACCCCCAAGGACAAACGGGGAATCTCGGTGGTGTCGGCCGGGCAGGCCGCGGACCATGTGGCCATGTGCGGCTTAAACGTGAGTTATTACGACCCGCGGCGGGATGAAATCCGCATTAAGCAGGCGGCGCGAGGCGGGTCTGGGCGGGTGCTGCGCGATAAGCGCATCAAGGCGATTGTGGTGCGCTACAGCGAACTGAGCGCGGACAGCAACGGTGTGGCAGATATGGCCCTGCTGCAAAAAGCGGGGCAGCGCATCAAGCGTGAAATTTCGCAGTTTGACGAATCGCAGAACGACATGCGCGGGACGGGAACGCCGTATCTGGTGGAAATTATGAACCGCTTTGACCTGCTGCCCACGCAGAATTACCGCTTTGGGGCGCATGTGGAGGCGCATAAGATCGCGGGGGATATTTGGAAGCCGCAATTTGACCGCCGCGGGCCGGACGGGTGCTGGTACGGCTGCACGATGGCCTGCGCGCATGCGGTGAACGAATACGAGCTGCGCTCTGGGCCTTACAAGGGCCAAAAAGTGTTTGTGGATGGGCCGGAGTATGAAACCCTGGGCGGCTTAGGCTCGAACCTGAACATTTTCTGCCCGAACGATATTTTGGAACTGAACTTCTACTGCGACACCTACGGGATTGATACGATCTCGGCTGGGAACTCGATCGCTTTCGTGATGGAATGCTGGGAAAACGGCATTTTGACCAAAGAACATACCGGCGGGTTGGATTTCACCTGGGGGAACACGGACGCGGCGTTGGAACTGCTGCATCAGATGGCGCGGGGTGAAGGTTTTGGCCTGATTGTGGGTCAGGGCATCCGGTATATGAAGGCGTACTTTGCGGAACATTTTGGCGCCGACGAGGCCTTCCTGCAGGACATCGGCATGGAAGTGAAGGGGCTGGAGATTTCCGAATACATGACCAAAGAGTCGCTGACGCAGCAGGGCGGGTACGCGCTGGCCTCGAAGGGCGCACAGCATGACGAAGCCTGGTTGATTTTCATGGAACTGGTGCACAAGCAGCTGCCGACCTTTGAAGCCAAGGCTGAGGCGCTGCATTACTTCCCCATCTGGCGGACGTGGTTCAGCCTGCACGGGCTGTGCAAACTGCCGTGGAACGATATTATCCCGGAGAGCAACAAGACTGCCAAGGAACCCGCCAAGGTGCCGGAGCATGTGGAAAATTACACCTGGCTGTACGAGGGTGTGACCGGCGTCAAGGTGGGGATTGAAGATTTGATGCTGCAATCGGAGCGGGTGTACACCTTCCAGCGCATTTTCAACGCGCGCTGCGGGTACGGCACGCGCGCCTATGATTACCCGCCGTACCGGGCGATGGGGCCGGTGACGGTGCTGGAATATGAATCGCGGCTGGAACGCTACGATCAGTCTTTGATCAACGACGCGGGAATCAACATTGAGGGGATGAGCACGGCAGAGAAGGTGGCTGCGCTGCGCAAATACCGCGAAGACCGCTATGAGATGCTGGTGGATGCCGTGTACAAGCGCCGCGGGTGGGATGCGGACGGTGTGCCGACGGTGGAAACGGTGAAGCGGCTGGGGATTGACTTCCCAGAGGTGCTGGAAGTGATCCAGAAGCACCACAAGAGCTAGGCAAGTCTGGAATCTGGCAAGATGGGCACCCTCAGTTGATCACGCGCTGGGGGTGCCTTCATCTGGAGTGGTTTTTTTGGAGCCGATTTCCACCAGCTGGATCTGCACCTGATAGCTCTTGCCCTCGATGACGGTTTTGGCGTTGGCATAAAAACCTTTGGAGCCAGTTTTAAACTCCTTAGGCGGCACGGTCAGAATGGCGATGGGCTGGCCGTTTTGGTCTTTGAGTTCGGCGATAATTAACATGATGATCTCCTGAGATGAGGACGTCCATACATGGCGGTATGCATCCATTATACCCAGCCTGAAAATATCGGGTATAATGCCGGTATCCAGCAAATGAGGAGGTGGATCGGAAGCGAATTTGATCAACCGTTGGATGGAGAAAAATAAACGAGCGCATGACCTGTTCCGGGGTGGGGCAAGGAACGGGTGACGAGGAAGAGGGTTCCCTGCCGCGGGGCAGGGCTAACCGGCAAAGGCCGGGAAAATCGAAAGATCAGCGGAAGCCCTCCGGATTTTGTCCGAAATTTCCTTCCATCCAAAAACAAAAGCGTAGATTTTGATCCCTGCTTTGCCTGGCAGAGCAGGCCGGCTATGCGCCCATGCCAGTCTGGATTGGCGGGCGCTCTGAAGATGACGTACTGACATGGAGGAAATTCTATGTGTGGAATCGTGGGTTATATCGGCCCCAAAAATGCGACCCCCATCATCCTGGCGGGTTTGAAACGCCTGGAATACCGCGGGTATGATTCGGCGGGGCTGGCCGTGTTGGAAAACAGCCATATTGAGGTGCGCCGCGATGCGGGTAAGCTGAACCAATTGGAAACCCTGGTGCAGGCAAAGCCGGTTTCAGGCAATGTGGGCATCGGCCACACGCGCTGGGCCACGCACGGCGTGCCCAACGCGCGCAATGCGCACCCGCATTTGGGCAGCACGGGCGAATTTGTGGTGGTACACAACGGGATTGTGGAAAACTTTCTGGAGCTGCGCGAGGAACTGGGCGCAGAAGGGGTGACGTTTAATTCGGATACGGACACCGAGACGATTGTGCATCTGGTGGAACGTTACTATGCCCTGCATCACGACCTGGTGAGCGCGGTGCGCATGGCGCTGAACAATTTGAAGGGCGCGCATGGCGTGGTGGTGATGTCCTCACGCGAGCCGGACAAGATTGTGGCGGCACGGATTGGAAACGCGGGAGGCGTGGTTTTGGGCCTGGGTGAAGGGGAAAACTTTGTGGCTTCGGATATTCCGGCCATTTTGGAACATACCCGCCGGGTGGTTTTCCTGGAATCGCGGCAGATGGCGGTGGTGACGCGCGAATCGCTGCGGGTGACAACGCTTGAAGGACAGGAGATTCGCCCCACAGTGCATACCGTGGCCTGGGATCCGGTGGCGGCGGAAAAAGGTGAATTTCGCCACTTTATGCAGAAGGAAATTCACGAACAGGTGCGCGCCCTGACGGACACCCTGGCCGGGCGGGTGGACTTTGATAACGGCAAAATCCGCTTGCCGCAGCTGAACCTCGACGTCGAAGGCGCCAAAAAGATCAAGAAGATCATCATCACCGCCTGCGGAACGGCTGCGCACGCGGGCATGGTGGGGAAGATTTACCTGGAGCGCATCGCGCGGATTCCCACCGAGGTGGATATCGCCTCGGAATTCCGCTACCGCGACCCGATTGTGGACGCGGACACGGTGGTGCTGGCCATCAGCCAATCGGGCGAAACCGCGGATACCCTGGCGGCGATGGAAGAGGGGCGGCAGCGGGGGGCCAAGCTGTGGTCGATCGTGAACGCCATCGGCTCGCAGGCTATGCGCGTGGCGGATGGGTTTATCTCCATGCAGTCCGGGCCGGAAATCGGCGTGGCCTCAACCAAGGCGTTCACCGCACCGCTGGTGGATTTGTTCATGCTGGCGGTGCTTTTGGGTGATCTGCGCGGAACGCTGAGCGAGAAAGAGCGCTTTGATCTGGTGGCGGATTTGCGGCTGGTGCCGGATTTGGTGGGACGCTGCCTGGATCGGGAAGATGAAATTATCCCCATCGCGCGGAAAATGAAGGACGCGGCGCATATGCTCTATTTGGGGCGTGGGGTGAACATGCCGATTGCGTACGAAGGCGCACTCAAGCTCAAAGAAATTTCGTATATCCACGCGGAGGCATACCCGGCCGGAGAAATGAAGCACGGGCCGATTGCGCTGGTGGATAAGGATATGCCGGTGCTGGCGATCGCTCCGCTGGACCCGTGGTACGAGAAGATGATTTCGCAGATCGAGCAGGCGAAGGCGCGGGGCGGCAGCACTCTGGTGGTGGCTACTGAGGGCGATACGCGCGTGCCGGACCTGGCCGACCATATTTTCTGGGTGCCGAAATGCCCGTGGCTGCTCAGCCCGATTGTGACCGTGATTCCGCTGCAAATGTTTGCTTATCACATCGCGGCGCAGCGCGGGTTGGA
>DAIOUB010000197.1:0-4753 GCA_036751735.1 Levilinea sp.
CAGCCTTTTCTGGATGACCTGCAAACCTGGCTCGAAACCCTGCCCACCCTGGCGGTGAACGAGGCTCTGCCCCACCCCCAACGCGCCGCCGTTTTATCTGTGGATGTGATCACCGGCTTCTGCGAAAGCGGCGCCCTGGCCAGCCCGCGCGTGGGCCGCATTGTGCCCCCCATCGCTCAGTTGATGAGCACTACCTGGGAAGCCGGGCTGCGCCACATTGCCCTGCTGCAGGACACGCATGAGGAGAACGCGGTGGAATTTGGCGCCTGGCCCGCCCACTGCGTGCGCGGCTCGCACGAATCCGAGACGGTGGAAGCCCTGCGCCGCCTGCCTTTCTACCCGCACATGACCGTCCTGCCCAAGAATTCCATCCATCCAGCCCTCAAAACCGGCCTGGATGCCTGGCTGGCCGAGCGGCCTGATCTGGACACCTTCATTGTGGTAGGCGACTGCACCGATTTGTGCACCTACCAGTTGGCCATGCACATCCGCCTGAGCGCCAACGCCTACCAGCGCCCCTGGCGAGTGATCATCCCCGCGGACTGTGTGGACACCTACGACCGCCCCCTGGAAGATGCGCGCGCCCAGGGCGGCTGGGCTCACCCCGCCGATCTGCTGCACGCGGTGTTTTTGTATCACATGGCCCTCAACGGCATGGAAGTGGTGCGCACCATCCGCTAGCTTTCCCCCCCAAGGTTAACCCGCTGGCGCGCAGGTTGGAGCCTTCTCCGGCCTGTGCGCCGCGCGTTTAAGCCCCGCGCCGCACCGTGCGCAAAAAGCCCGGGGTGTTCAGCGTGCGCTCCAATAAGTACGTAAAGTACGCCTGCATCACCCCCTCCATCTCGGCGTGCGAGGCCGCCGAAAAGGCGGCCGCCCGCACCTGCGCATACGTACTGCGCTGGTAAAACCGCAGCATCTTCAGCGCCCGGCGCGAAAGCGGCCAAAGCCCCGGCTCCAGCCGGCCGCAGCGCGGGCACAGCGCCCCACCCTGCTGGGGCGAAAAAAACTGATCCTCGTCCTGAATGGGCTGGCGGCAGTGCACGCACTCATACAATTCCGGGCGAAAGCCCAAAAGGTCGAGTAAGCGCAGGTCATAAAAACGCAGCACCGTCTGCGGCGCATCCACACTGGACAGGCGGTGCAGACTTTCCACTAGCAGCTGGTACAGCCCCAGGTTCTGCCCCTCTTCATAGGTAAAGCGGTCCAAAAGCTCCACCACATAGGCCGCACTGGCCGTGCGCACCAAATCTTCGCGCAGCGGCAGGTAGGCGTCCACCGTCTCGGCCTGGGTCACAATCCAAAAATCACGCCCGCGCGCCAGCATTAAAGACACGCGCGTGAACGGCTCCATATGCCCGGCCTTGCGCGAATGCAGCTTGCGGGCGCCCTTCACCACCGCGCGCAGCTTGCCCTGCTCGCGGGTGAAAAGGATCACCAGGCGGTCGGCCTCGCCCCAATCCGAATGGCGCAGCACCACCCCTTCGGCCCGCAGCGAGCGTTCGCGCTCAGCCATCCCGCCTCAATCCAGCCCCCTATTCCAGACTGCTGGAGTTAAACGCCCTCGGCAGCAGATCCGCCAGGCTGCATTCCGAAAGGATCTCCCCCTGGGCGTTGGCCATCACCACATGCAAATTCAGGCCAAATTCAGACATGACCTGCCGGCAGGAGCCGCAAGGCGAACCGCCGTCCTGGGTCACCACCGCAATCGCCACGAACTCGCGTTCTCCCTCCGAAACCGCCTTAAAGACCGCCACGCGCTCCGCGCAGATGGTGGTGGGGTAAGCCGCGTTCTCAATGTTCACACCGTCATACAGCTTGCCCGAGGCCGTCAGCAGCGCCGCGCCTACCGGATAATGAGAATAGGGCACATAAGCCCACTGGCGCGCCTGTTTGGCCCGCTCCACCAGGTCTTGTTTTTGTTCTGGGGTTAAATGCATTTCAACCTTCATCCTGCCCGTTCTCCTTTTTTTCCTCTGGGGGGTTCAGGCGCGCCCGCACCAGGCGGATGCGCCGTCCGCTGACCTGTTCCACCGTCAGCAGCCAGTTTTCCACCCGCACTTCCTCGCCGCCCACCGGCACCCGGCCGACTTCGCCGTAGATAAACCCGCCCAGGGTATCGGCCACATCTTTCGTTAAATGGGTGCCCAGCAGCTCGTTCACGTCTTCCAGGTCAATGCGCGCCGTGAACAGGTACTCCTCCGGGCTGATGGTTTGGAACAGCAGTTCCTCACTCTGATCGTACTCGTCGCGGATCTCGCCCACAATTTCCTCGACGATATCCTCCATGGTCACAATGCCGGCCATACCCCCATACTCATCCACCACCACGGCCATGTGGGTGCTGCGGCCCTGCATCTCGCGCAGCAGCTCATCCACCTTTTTGGCTTCGGGGATGAAATAGGCCGGGCGCAGCAGCGAGCGCAGCGAAGTGCTCTGGTTGCCGTCCAATTGCAGCCGCAGCAGGTCTTTGGCGTACAGCAGGCCGATGATATTATCAATCGCCTCCTCATACACCGGCAGACGCGAATGTCCCGACCCCATCACCGCCTCGATGGCCTCATTGGGCGAGATATCCACATCCAGCGCAAACACATCAATGCGCGGCACCATGATCTCGCGCGTGAGCGTGTCGCCGAACTGAAAGATAGAATAGATCATACGGCGCTCACCCTGCTCCAGGCTGCCCTCCGTCTGGCCGACCTCCACCCAGTTGCGCAGCTCGTCATCCGTCACCCCGCTGCGCGCCCGCTGCCAGCTTTCGGGCGGGCCCAACAAGCGCATGTACACGGCCGTGAACGGGCGCAGGAGGATATCCAGGGCCGCCGCAAAGCCGCTCATACGCATGGCCCAGCGCTCCGCCGAACGCAGAATGACCCCCTCCACGGCGAATTCCAGTCCCAACAGCAGCAGGCCGCCCAACAGTACCAGGCCCAACAGCAGCCAGATGTCCATGCCCCCCGCCGCCAGGCTGGCCAGCAGCATCACCCCCACCGCCGCCAGCAAATAGTGCGCCGCGGCCACCGAGGTGCGCAGCACGGCCGTGGTGTAGGGCTTTTCCAAGATCTTCAGCGCGCGGTCCCCCTGAGCGGGGTTCGTATCGCGCAGGTTCAGCAGGTGCGGCAGGCGCGCGTGGATAAAGCTGGCGCGCAGCACCGCGAACACCAAATCCATCACCAGAAGGAGGGCAAACACAAGCCAGAGGGTATCGCTATTCACCGTCTTTCTCTTTCAATTTTCGCAGAACGCGCGCCGGAACCCCTGCCACCAGGGTGTCTTCCGGCACATCCCGAGTAATCACCGCCCCGGCCCCGCTGCGCGAGCGGTCGCCAATCTTCACCGGGGCCACCAGCATGGTATCCGAGCCGATGAACACCTCATCCCCGATCTCGGTGGGGTGCTTATGCACGCCGTCATAGTTGCAGGTGATCGTGCCCGCCCCGATGTTCACGTTTTGGCCGATGGTGGCGTTGCCGATGTAGGAGAAATGCCCCATCTTGGTTCCCGGCCCCAGGTACGAGTCCTTCACCTCGCCAAAATTGCCCATGTGCACGTGCGAGGCCAGGTGTGCGCCCTTGCGCAGCCGGCAGAACGGCCCCATCTCCACATGGTCTTCCAGCACGGCCTTTTCCAGCACGGAGGCCAACACCTTGCAGTCGCTGCCCACCACGGCGTCTTCCAGAATGGAATTGGGGCCAATCACACAGCCGCTGCCGATGACCGTCTTGCCGCGCAGGAAGGTGTTGGGCTGTACGATGGTATCCTGCCCAATCTGCACGTCCGGGCCAATGTAGGTGCTGGCCGGGTCCACCAGGGTCACCCCCGCCAGCATCCACTCGGTATTGATGCGCCGCCGCAGCACCGCCTCGGCCTCGGCCAGATGCACGCGGGTGTTGATCCCCAAAGCCTCGTCGTTATCGCGGATGGTCAGCGCCAGCACCGGCAGCCCCTCGCTCACCGCCATGCCCACGGTATCGGTGACGTAATATTCACCCTTGGGCGACAGCGGCACGCGGTGTAAGGCCGGCCACAGCCAATCGGCGCGAAAGCAGTATGCCCCCACGTTATATTCGCGGATGGCCAACTGCTGCGGCGTGCATTGGGCTTCTTCTACAATCGCCGAAACCGAACCATCCGGCGCGCGCACAATGCGGCCAAAGCCGTGCGAATCCTCAGCGGTCATAGTCAGCATGGTGATCGGGCCGGGGTTTTGGCTTTGGGTTTCCACCAGGCGGCGCAAAGTCTCGTGCCGCAGCAAGGGCATATCCGCACTGGTCACCAACACCAGATCCGCTTGCCCCGCCGCCAGGCTTTCGGCAGCCAGCACCGCGTGGCCAGTGCCCAGGCGCTCAGCCTGTAGGGCAAAGCGCGCCGCCTCACCCACCGTCTGCCGCACTTGCTCAGCCCCGTGGCCAATCACCACAATGGGGGTCTCCTCGCTCAATCCTTCCACTGCGCGCAGGGCATACTGCACCATCGGTTTGCCGCCCAAAGGGTGCAGCACCTTGGGTAAATTGGAGCGCATGCGCGTTCCCTGCCCTGCCGCCAGGATGATGGAAATAGTTTTCATAAAGACGCTCCTGAATCCAAGATCAAGTGATCTGGGGGGTTAACACAAGCGGGCCCTGCGCTGCCCTGTAGGCAGCGCAAGGCCCGTTGTTGGGCAAGCAGCCGTTGTAACCATAGCTGGGGCGCCTGGACTCGAACCAAGATCCACAGATCCAAAGTCTGGTGTGCTGCCATTGCACCACGCCCC
>DAIOUB010000198.1:0-4740 GCA_036751735.1 Levilinea sp.
TTCCTGCTGCCGGTGAACCTGTACGGCCCGCGGGATAACTTTGACCTGAACTCTTCGCACGTCATTCCGGCCATGATCCGCAAGATGATCGAGGCGCAGGAAGCGGGGCAGAAGGAAGTGGTGCTGTGGGGAGACGGCTCGCCCACGCGCGAATTCATCTACGCCGAAGACGCCGCCGAAGGGATTGTGCTGGCCGCCGAGCGCTATAACGGCCCGGATGCGGTCAACATCGGCTCCGGCTACGAGATCGCCATCCGCGACCTGGCGGAGCTGATTGCGCGCCTGACCGGTTTTGAGGGCAAGCTGGTGTGGGACACCACCAAGCCCAACGGGCAGCCGCGCCGCGGGCTGGATACGACCCGCGCGGAGCAGTACTTTGGTTTCAAGGCGCGCACCAGTTTTGAAGAAGGGCTGCGGCGCACGATTGATTGGTATCGAGGCGCACGCACGGCGCAGACGCGCTGAATCACTGCGATAGGATCGGCATGAAAGCCATAACACCCTCTGCAAACGATGTTCCCGTAGTCCATTTACGCCCGCCGCGCGGCTGGTTTTCCTTAAACCTGCGCGATTTGTGGCAGTATCGGGAATTGATCTATTTCCTGACCTGGCGCGACCTCAAAGTTCGCTACAAGCAGACCTTGTTGGGGGCGTTGTGGGCGGTGCTGCGGCCGTTTATGACCATGGTGGTGTTCAGCATTTTCTTCGGCGAGCTGGGCAAGGTGCCTTCTGAGAATTTGCCCTACCCGGTGTTTGCGTACACCGGTCTGCTGCCCTGGGAGCTGTTTGCCACGGCGCTGACCGTGGCCAGCCATTCGCTGGTGAACAACCGCCACATGATCACCAAGATTTATTTCCCGCGGGTGATTCTGCCGATGGCTTCCATCCTGGCGGGGGTGGTGGACTTTTTGATCGCCAGCGTGGTGCTGGCGGGGATTATGCTGTATTTTGGCACGCCGCTGGCGGGGCCGGTTTGGCCGGTGATTTTCTTCCTGCTGCTGACCCTGATCACCGCTTTGGGGGTGGGCTTGTGGCTGGCGGCGCTGAACGTGATGTACCGCGACATCAATTACATCACGCCGTTTTTATCGCAATTCTGGCTGCTGATCACGCCCATCGCTTACGGCAGCAGTCTGGTTCCGGAAAGCTGGCGGATTCTGTACGCGCTGAACCCCATGGTGGGGGTGGTGAACGGCTTCCGCTGGGCGCTGTTGGGCATGGAAAGCGGCGCGCCGGGGCCGATGATGTGGGTTTCGGTGCTGGTATCGCTGCTGCTGCTGGTGAGCGGGCTGATCTTCTTCCGCCGCATGGAACGCCAGTTTGCGGATATGGTGTAAGGAGGCGGCGGCATGAGCGATCTGGCGATTCGAGTGGAAAATCTGGGCAAACAGTACCGGCTGGGGACGAGCGGGACGAATTATCAGACCCTGCGCGACGCCCTGGGCGAGATGTTTTCTGGGCGGCGCGAACCCTCGGCAGAAAGCGGCAAGAAGTTCTGGGCGCTTCGCAATGTGAGCTTTGAAGTGCAGCAGGGGCAGGTGTTGGGCGTGATTGGGCGCAACGGGGCGGGTAAGAGCACCCTGCTGAAGCTGCTCTCGCGCGTCACCGACCCCAGCGAAGGGGCCGCCGAAATCCGCGGACGGGTGGGGTCTTTGCTGGAAGTGGGCACGGGCTTTCACCCCGAATTGAGCGGGCGCGAGAACATCTTTTTGAACGGGGCGATTTTGGGCATGAAACGGGCCGAAATTGCCAGCAAATTTGATGAGATTGTGCAGTTTGCGGAGGTGGAACAATTCATTGACACCCCCGTCAAGCGCTATTCCTCGGGCATGTACCTGCGCCTGGCCTTTGCTGTGGCGGCGCATCTGGAGCCGGAGATTTTGGTGGTAGACGAAGTGCTGGCCGTGGGCGACGCCGAATTCCAGCGCAAGTGCCTGGGCAAGATGAGCGATGTGGCCCAGCAGGGGCGCACGGTGTTGTTTGTCAGCCACAACATGTCAGCGGTGCTGCGCCTGACCCAGGAGACGCTGGTGATTGACAAGGGGCGGCTGGTGATGCGCGCGCCGACCACCGAAGCCGTGGATTTTTACCTGTCGCAGGGCTTTTCGCAGGAAGGCGTGCGTGAATGGCGCGAGGATGAGATCCCGGCCAGTGCGGAGCCGTTTCGCCCGCTGGCGGTGCGTGTGTGCAACCCGGCGGGGGCGATTTCGGACACGGTGCGCTCGCGCGAACCCATCACCCTGGAAATTGCCTACCGGCTGAACGCGCCGGTGCAGGGGCTGCGGGTGGGCATTTATTTGATGAGCACGCGGGGCGAGTATATCCTGACCTCGTTTGACACGGATGATCCTGAAAAATTTGAACGCTACGCCACGCGCGCGCCGGGTGAATACGTGAGTCGGTGCGTGCTGCCCGCGGACTTTTTGAATGAGGGGCGCTACGTGATTGGGGTGAACGCCAGCTCTTTTCGCGTGCGGCGCTATTTTCAGGATGAGCAGGCTTTGACGTTCAACGTTGACGCGGCTGGGGCGCCGGGCACACAGTGGCCGGAGCTGCGCTTAGGCTCCGTCCGTCCGCGATTAGATTGGGAAATCAAGGTGGTGTAGGTATGGCACTTTCCAGTAAAGAAGGCATTAAGAACCTGTTGGGGCAAATTCCGTTCACCGCGGAGTTGTATTGGCTGGTGCGCCAACGCGGAAAGCCAATCCAAAGCCGGTTCTCACTGCGCCATCTGCAAAACGCCATGCCCGATCTGGTGGCGCAGGCGGCGGCGCTGCGGCAGAATGCACCCGCGGGAAAGAATGTGTTCATTTTTGCCACCCTGCATTATTGGATTGAGCATGCCGCGCTGCTGGGTTTGGCGCTGGCCTCACAAGGGCACAAGGTGACTTTGGGCTTTCTGCCCTACGCTGAATGGCAGTCGCCGATCAACCGCTTTGACTTGCGCCGCCAGAATTACTATGCCCGTAAGGTGCTGGAGGCGGCCGCGCCGGTGATGGAGTCGGTGTCGCTCTTGAATATGCGTACCAATTACAAGCCGATGGGCGAGGGGATGCGCGATCTGGTGGAACGCGTGACCGTTTTTGACACGCAGTACACTCTGCAGGTGGAAGATGTGGACCCCGAAAGCGAAGTGTACAAGCTGCGCTGGGAGCGCAACGCGGATGCAGCCCGCGCGGCGCAGGCCTGGCTGAGCGCCAACCGCCCGGATGTGGTGATTGTGCCCAACGGCACCATTCAGGAATTGGGTGTGGTGTACCGCGTGGCGCGCGCCATGAAGATCCCGGCGGTGACGTATGAATTTGGCGATCAGCGCCAGCGCATTTGGCTGGGGCAGAACGCGGAAGTGATGCGGCAGGAGACCGACGGCCTGTGGAAGGCGCGGCGCGACCTGCCTTTGACTGAGGAACAGATGGAACGCCTGCGCTCGCTGTTTGTGGCGCGCTCGCGGGCTTCGCTGGTAGAAAATTTTGCCCGCCTATGGCAGGATACCCCTGCGCAGGGCGGCGAACAGGCCCGCCAGGCCCTGGGGTTGGATGAACGCCCGGTGGTACTGTTGGCTACCAATGTGTTGGGCGATAGTCTCACTTTGGGCCGCCAGGTGTTCAGCAAAAGCATGGCCGAGTGGATTAGCCGCACGGTGCAGTATTTCGCCGGGCGCAGCGATGTGCAGCTGGTGATCCGCGTGCACCCCGGCGAGGTCTTGACCCACGGGCAGTCTATGGTGGACGTGGTGAAATCGGTGCTGCCGCATTTGCCGGAGCACATTCACCTGATTAAGCCCAAAGACAAGGTGAACACCTACGATATCATCGAGGTGGCTAACGCCGGTCTGGTGTACACCACCACCGTGGGCCTGGAAATGGCCATGAGCGGCGTGCCGGTGATCACCGCTGGTCAAACCCATTACCGCGGGCGCGGCTTTACCCACGACCCTGAGTCCTGGGTGACGTACTTTAAGCTCCTGGGGCAGGTCTTAGAGAAGCCAGAGGTGTTTAAACTGACGCGCGAGCAAGTGCAGCAAGCCTGGGCGTACGCTTACCGCTTCTTCTTTGACTTCCCGCGGCCTTTCCCGTGGCATTTGGTGCGGGTTTGGGACGATTACAAACAGCGGTCGATTCGCGACGTGTTCAGCGAGAGCGGCAAAGAGCAGTACGGCCAGACTTTCCGCTACCTGACCGGCGAACCGATTGACTGGGCTAACGTGGTGGACTAGAGGCGCGGCATGTCTGAAGGCGAAGTCAAGGATCAGGTACGGCAGTTCTATAACCAGGTAGGCTGGCAGCAGGTGGAAGGCGGCGTGTATCAAAACGCGCGCTATGAAGATCTGCGGCCTGTGGCGCGGGAATATATCCACCGCTGTCATCTGCGGGTGAACCGCCACCTGAAAGCGGAAGGCCGTTTCTTGTTGGACGCCGGATCGGGGCCGGTGCAGTATGTGGAATATCTGACCTACTCGCACGGCTATCAGCGGCGGGTGTGTCTGGACCTTTCGATTGTGGCCCTGCAGGAGGCGCGCAAACGCCTGGGCGCGCACGGGGTGTATGTGGTGGCGGATGTGTCGCGCTTGCCTTTCCGCGCGGATGCCTTTGACGGGGTGGTTTCGCTGCACACGCTGCACCACCTGCCCTTGCAGGATCAGCCGCGGGCCTACGACGAGATTCAGCGCGTGTTGGCCGCGGACGGCAGCGCGGTGATCGTGAACGGCTGGACCGAGTCGCGCCTGATGCGGCGCTGCCA
>DAIOUB010000199.1:0-4731 GCA_036751735.1 Levilinea sp.
GGCCGCTCTTTACTTAAATTTCCCCCCCACCCCTGTTCTGAATTTACATTTTTGCAAGCTCGCCTGCTGAACTATTGCATAGTAACCGTATATAAATTATCATATAACTAAATTCTAACCAAACCAATGATCAGTTTATAACCATGTGATCTGAATGAACCTGAAAAAACTCTCCTTCCTCTGCTTGTGGCCTCTCCTGGTGACCCTGATGGTGACCCAGCCTGCCGCGCGCATCCCGGTCACCGGGCTGGCGCCGGCCGCCGCGCTGCACGAGGAAGTTGCTCCCCTGCCCACCCTGGAAGATTTCACCGCTTCGCTGAACCCCGCTCAGGACGGGCAAATCACCGGTCTGTATGTGGAAAACAAACTGGCCTACCCCGTGGTGCAGCAGCCCGCTGGAGATGCCGGCTTCGTCTCCTCCCTGCCCGACACCCTGACCGAATTTGCCCTGGCGCGCCAGTTTGGCGGGCGCGGCATCCTGGCTCACAACCATCTGGCTGGGGCTGCCTTTGAGCAGCTCGCCGCCGGTGACGTTCTGGCGGTTATCCTCAGCGGCGGTCAAACCCAGTATTACCAGATCAACGCCGTGCAGCGCTATCAAGCCCTTTCCCCCACCAGCCCCCAGTCCAATTTCCGCTCCCTCGCCGACGACAGCCTGCTCACCAGCAGCCAGCTCTTCCATCAAACCTACGGCGCGGGCGGCGGCCTGGTGCTGCAAACCTGCATCGCCCAGGGCAGCGAGCTTTCCTGGGGACGGTTGTTCCTGCTGGCCTCTCCCAGTTCGGCTCCGGCCGAAACCGTGGATATGGCCTGGGATCGTTTCAATCTTGCCGATTACATCGTGCTAACCCAATAATTTCGGCAGTTGACTTATCGGTTCTTATCGGTTTTTATCGGTGTTGTTATCGGTTCCCTCGCCAGACGCTGCCCCCACCGGCAGCGTTTTGGTTTCCCCCCAGGGTCTCCAACAGCGGGTCAATTCAGTGGGCTGGCCACCAGAATCAGGCGGTGCGTGTTGGAATCCGCCGGCCAGCAGGTCACCAGGGTCAGGCGCTCATCCGTCGAGGGCATAATCCAGCGCGCGTTTTCCAGGCGTTCTTCGGGGCTGGCCGGTTTTTCCGGCAGGATCATCTTGTTCACCACCACAAAGGTGAATTCCCCGCCCTTTTCCCCCACCACCACGATTTTGTCGCCCACGTTCACGTCCACCAGGTGCTCAAACACCTTACCGCTCACGTTGTGATGTCCGTTCAAGACCGTGTTGCCAATTTCTCCCAGGCGGGCCGAATCCCCGTGCCAGCCCGCCGCGAATTCATCCGGCGCGGTCCACTGCTCGTACTGCTGCGCGGCCATCCACACCTTGCGCGCCGCCGCAGGCTGCACCGGCGCATCCAGCCCCACCGAAGGGATGCGCAGATGTACCGGCGCTTCAGGCACCCGTGCGCGCTGGGTGGCGGCCAGGGCGCGCACCTCGGCTGCGTCCTCCTGCGGCGCGGCCCCTGCCGCCGCGGGGGAGGATACCGTGGGCGTCGCCAGGCCCGGGGCTTTTTCCAGGCTGCTCACCGGAACCTCCATAGGCACAAAGCCGTCCCCCCCGCCCAGCTCGGCCGCCGAGGATAGGGCCTCAGCCGGCCAAATCAGCCGAGCCAGCCCTGCCGCCCCCATCACCAGCAGAATCAGCCCCGCCCCCACCATCCCGTATGCACTGTACCGGCTCATCCACGCTTTCATACGCTGCTCAACCATCCGTTAAAGAAAGGGTGCGCCCAGCGGCGGACGCACCTCCATTTTTAAGAAACTGCCTGCCAGAACCCCTAGGCTTCGCTTTGCAGCTTATACCCCAGGCGGTCCACATTCAAGATCAGCTCAAACCGCGGCTGCACCTTCTCAAATTTCCGCCGCAGCAAATACACCAGATACTTGGTTCGCTTGCGCGTGTCCTGGCTGTCTTCGCCCCACACCGACTGCGAGATGGTCGAATAGCTCACAATCGCCGGGGAGTGTTTGGCCAGCACCGCCAGCACCGAAAATTCTTTGGGCGTCAGGCGGATGCTCTGCCTGTGAAAGAGCACCTCCTGGGTCAGCAGATCCACTTCCAGGTCCACCTGCGGGAAGACCAGGCGGCTCACCTCTTGCGGGCGGCCGGCCCGCCGCAGCACCGCCTTCACCCGCGCCACCACCTCGGCGTTGTAAAACGGTTTGGAAAGATAATCATCCACCCCTTCGGAAAACCCCTGGATCACATCTTCCTTGCTGCCCAGGGCTGAAACCACAATTACCGGGATGTTGCTCATCTTGCGCATGTGATTCAGCGCTTCCCACCCGTCCATCTCCGGCATCATGATGTCCAGCAGCACCAGATCGGGCTGGTATTCGGCCAGCTTCTTCAGGGCCTCGTGCCCGTTGGCGGCGCTGAGCACATTGAACCCAGCTATGCGTAGAATCTGCTTCAGCAGGAAAACCGTATCCGGCTCATCCTCCACCACCAGAATGCGCTGACGGCTTTCATCCACCGCGTCTAAATCTACCCCCTCGGCTTTGGAAGGGTCGCGAAATTGAAGATCCAAAAAGCTCTTATCCATCATCCACGCCTCCTCGCATCATCGTGCTGGAGAAAATTCGCCGGTCTAACCTGAGTTAAACCAAAAACAAATGCTCAAACTGCCTTTCTATGTTAGAACCCTTCAACCCTACCCCCTACCCCTGAAGATTCACGCGCTATCAATAAAAAAACCGGCCACACACAAAGGCCGGTTTCGCTATTCAGCTCCCTTTGCACCCGACGCATCCACCGCGCCAAGCGACCAATTCAGATGCAAAGTTCAACGCTTCCTGTCGTTTATCCTTATCAAAGTACTATATTGAGTATAGAGAAATTCAACCGCCTTGTCAAGGGCTGTCCACTTTATTTAACGACAAGAAGTGTCTAATACCTATCCGAGTTTCGAGAGGATTTATACCAAAACCTAACCGTTTTGTGATTCCAGCCCCTCGCCCGTGCTAAAAACGCGGCGGCGCGCTGCGCACCCCATTGGCCAAGATGCCAATGCCCTCAATCTCCACCTCCACCCGGTCGCCGTCCGTCAGCGGCCCCACACCGGCCGGCGTGCCGGTCAGCAGAATATCCCCCGGCTCCAGGGTCATCACCGATGAGGCAAAGGCGATCAACTGCGGCACCGAGAAAACCATCTCCCGTGAAGAAGCCATCTGCCGCATTTCGCCGTTCACCCGGCAGGTGATCAGCACGTCGGCGATGTCCACATCCGTCTCAATCCACGGCCCCAGCGGGCAAAAGGTATCAAAGCCTTTGGCGCGCGTCCACTGCCCATCTTTGCGCTGCAAATCGCGAGCGGTCACATCATTGGCGATGGTGTACCCCAAAATATAGGCCGCGGAATCCTCCGCCGAAATCCAGCGCCCGCGCCGCCCAATCACCACGGCCAGCTCGGCCTCGTGCTCCACCTGCTTGCTCTGCGGGGGCAGCTCAATCATCGCGCCCGGGTCCAGCAGGCTGGAGGGCGGCTTGAGGAAAATCAGGGGCAGTTCTGGAACCTCGGCCCCGTGTTCGCGGGCGTGTTCCACATAGTTGCGCCCCACCGCCAGAATTTTCCCCGGCTGCACCGGCGCCAGCAGCTTCACCGTTTCGATGGGGATATCGGCTTCCAGGCGGCGGTAATCGCCCAGCGGCGACCCCTCGATGGGGCCGACATGCTCCTCAAAGGCCCAGCCAAAACGCGGGGCTTCACTGCCGCGCTGATAACGGATAAAACGCATGGTCATCCTCCCCAACCTGAGATATGGGCTTGTCTTTCCCGGATTTAGTGTAGCATGTTTGCCGTTTTCCGGGGTATAATAAGCCCCGTCGGGCGGATAGCTCAGTTGGTTAGAGCACATCCCTTACAAGGATGGGGTCGCAGGTTCGAGTCCTGTTCCGCCCACACCCCCACCCCCAAAACCACTCAATTACCAGCCATGCAGCAGGGCGGCCGAAGCCTCCCGATGAGGAGGGATTATTCGCATGGACTTTAAAGAACTGTCGGATATGCTGGCGCTACCTTAATCCATTGACAGTTATCTATCCATCCTATTGCTGCGGTGAATTCGCGCGGTAATCCCTGGTGATGATTTCAGTCAGGACATCAAGATTTACATCCTCTAATTTATTGATATATAGACAGGCAGCAGATTTCTTAAATTTGCCGAGTACAGCGTAGAGCTTCTCGGCGCCTTCGAATTGATCGCCGACATAGAAAGTCAGGGAAGCTTTGCGCGGCGAAAAAGCGGCTGCCGGCATATCTCCCTCGCGCCCGGTCTCATACACATAGTGAAGCGATCCAAAACCGATAATGGAAGGTCCCCACATAACGGGAGGTAGCCCAGTGATCTCTTGATAGATCTTCAGCGCAGCCAACGCATCGGTACGACGGCGGGAGTTCTCAATATTGGCGATGAAATCGTCCACAGATGCCGAAGTCGGTTTGGTCTTGTTCTCAGCCATTTTAGTCTCCTTGTAAACACTTGCACTTAGCGAACATCGTGATGTTGCTTCGAACCCATAGGTTCATATTGCCCTTAGTGCTGTTCGGGATAAGACCGAGCCGCCTTACGCATCAGTATACAGAATCACCTCGAAATTTCCAGGCTCACGGCTCTGCACTCAAGCCAGGAGGCATCCGTCCCCACTAAAACTGCCCCTGCATGCTGCTGGCGTAGCCGGTCAATTCCACATAC
>DAIOUB010000200.1:0-4668 GCA_036751735.1 Levilinea sp.
GTATTAGGCACGCCGCCAGCGTTCATCCTGAGCCAGGATCAAACTCTCCGCATAATTTGTAACACCTTTCGGTGTTCGTTTACGGATCAAGAATGACGTTGCTCTTCTTCCTATCACTCTTCAGTTGTTAAGGTGCTGTCCATCAGAAGGCTCTTATTCTACACCCGGTCGTTTTTTCTGTCAAGCTTTTTCGTCCCACCAGTTTTTTCGAACTGGCAGACAAAATTACCGATGCCTTTTCCTTTTCGCTTTGCCTGCGCTCGCTTGCTTTCGCTTGCTCTGCTTCGGGTCAACATCGGCGTTTCGACGACAGGGTCCCTTTGTGATGCCTCAGGGATGGATTTTCGATTGTTACCGATCTGCTTTTGGCGAGATCGTTTCTTGACTTGAGGATTTCAATTCTACTTCCGCTTCTTTATTCTGTCAAGGGTATTTGTCAGACATTTTTTGCGAATTTCGCTTTTTTCGTCTGTTTCCCTCAACCGCGGGATCCTCTTTTTTTGTCAAGGTTCTGCTCGCTGCGCTCGTTGTTTCTGTCTCCCACAGCGAAGCTGGATTATACACCAGCCTCCCTGCCTGTCAAGGGATTCCACAACCAATTTTCAAAATTGGTCTGCCCCCTTTCTTTTTCCCCCACCGCGCGGGAACTTCGACCGCCCCAGCGGCGTCTTATCCCCAACGCCGGGTCGTCTTTCCATACTATGTCCCTCGCCGCTGCGGCTGCCGCGTTCATTCTTGACCTTTTTCGGTATAATCATCTGTATGCACACCACCACCTACCATTCCCAGCGCCGCGCTCAGCGCGACCGCGATCTCCTCGAAAAAGCCCTCCTCTCCCTGGCCGCGGGCGCTGTGGGTTTCTTATTGTTCTCTCTGCTGGCCCTGGGCGGCTTTGAGCTGCTGCACCTGACGCGCATTTACCCCGGGGTCAGCGTGGCGGGCGTGCCCGTGGGTGGACTGACCGAAACCGCCGCCGCCCAGCGTCTTTCGGAGCGCCTGGTCTTTCTCCAATCCGGCCAGGTCACGCTGCGCGACGGCGAGCGCACCTGGGTCTACACCCCGGCGCAGCTCGGCCTCTTTCTGGACCCCGAAGCCTCGGCCCGCGCCGCTTTTTCGGTGGGGCGTCAGGGCAACCTCTTCCAACGCCTCACCACCCAGTTCGCTGCCTGGCGAGACGGCCGCGGCCTGCCCCCGGCGCTGGTGTGGGATGAGCGCCGCGCCTTTGAGGTGCTCACCCAGTTGGCCGCCGAAACCGATGTGGCTGTGGTGGAGCCGACCCTCCAGATCAACGGCACCGAAGTGGTGGTGCTGCCCGGCCAAACCGGGCGCGCGCTGGATCTGCCCACCAGCCTGGGGCTGCTCTCGGCCCAGCTGCACAGCCTGCAAAACGGCTCGGTGCCGCTGGTGGTGGAAGAGATCCGCCCGGTGATCGCCGATATTGAAGGGCAGGCCGATTTGGCTCGGCGCGTGCTCAGCCAGCCGCTCAGCCTGGTCATGCCCCCCAATCAGGGCGATCAGCAAGGCCCGTGGACTTTTGACCCCGCCACCCTGGCCGGCCTGCTGGGTTTTGAGCGCGTCCACGACGGCGATGAAGCCCGTTATCAACTCACTCTTAACAGTCAGGCGTTGGGCAGCTACCTGGCTGAGCTGGGGCCGCGGCTGGCGCGCTACCCCCAGAACCCGCGCTTTACCTTCAACGACAGCACCGGCCAGTTGGAGCTGCTGCAGCCGGGGGTGATTGGCCGCGCCCTGGATGTGGAAGCCAGCCTGGCCTCCATCCGCGAAAAGGTCATGCAGGGTCAGCACAATGTGGAACTGGCCTTCACCTTCACCCCGCCGCCGGTCAGCGACCAGTCTACCGGCGAAGACCTGGGCGTGCGCGAACTGGTGATCTCGCAGTTCTCTTACTTCTACGGCTCCGGCCCAGAGCGCGTACAAAATATCCAGGCCGCCGCTGCGCGCTTCCACGGCCTGCTGGTGCCCCCTGGGGCCACCTTCTCTATGGCCGAGGCACTGGGCGATATCAGCCTGGAAAACGGCTACGCCGAAGCGCTGATCATCTCCGGCGGCCGCACCATTCAGGGCGTGGGCGGGGGCGTGTGTCAGGTCAGCACCACCCTCTTCCGCACGGTCTTCTTTGGCGGCTATCCGGTGGTGGAGCGCCATCCGCACGCCTACCGCGTGTCGTATTACGAAAAAGAAGAGGGCAACCGGCGCAACCCCCGCCTGGCGGGGCTGGATGCGGCCGTGTTTGTGCCGTTGGTGGATTTTAAATTCATCAACAATTCCTCCAGCTGGCTGCTGATGGAAACCTATGTCAACCCCACCTACAGCAACATCCAGTGGAAGTTTTATTCCACCAACGATGGGCGCAGCGTGGATTGGGAAACCACCGGGCCGACCAACGTCAAAGAAGCGCCCAAGCCCTCGTATAAAGAAAATCCCGATCTGCCCACCGGCGAGGTGAAGCAGGTGGATTACGCCGCCGACGGCGCCGAAATTCGCGTGATCCGGCGGGTGTACAAAGACGGCGCGCTTTTCTTCGAAGACAGCTTCTATACGGAATATCAGCCCTGGCAGGCCATGTATGAATACGGCCCTGGAACCGAGGGCATGCCGCCCGAAGACACCGAGGAACCCGCCGCAGAATAGCCACACGCGCACAGTTTAGGCCGTGTGGTACAATTGGAAAAGTTAACCTGTGATTTTTTGTGGAGGCATCTATGGTCAGCTCAGAACTGCTGGAAATCCTGCGTTGTCCGGCTTGTGTACGTGAAAAAGAAGGCCTGCTGGACCTGACGAAGGACACCTGGCTGGTGTGCCGCGACTGTGGCCGCAAATACCCCATCGTTGACGATATCCCCGTGATGCTGATTGACGAGGGCGACAAGTGGGCACAAACCGCGGTGGACGCGCTGCCCGTTCCTCCCCCCGCGCCCCAGTAAACCCTCCCGAAGCCGCACTACAGGATTCATGCTGGAATCAAACTTGCAACCTTAACCCAGCAATGAACCTGCCTTCGGGCTGAAAATCGGATAAAATAATGGCTATGTCCCGATCTCAAACTCGTATGGCGCGCCGGCGGCAGCCGCTGGACCGCCTGACTATCATTCTGTTGGTCGTCTTTGCCGTTGTGGCGGTGATCACGGCGGTATTGGGATTCATCGTGGTACGCAACCTGGTGAATTCCTGGACGATGACCTCGGATTTCGGCGCACAGCCCGAAATCAGCAATGACCCCAACGCCGTCCCCGCCTTACCCGGCACGCTGCCCGGCGGCGTCAGCGCCACCGACCCGCTGCAGCCCGCGGGCGGCCCCACCCCAGAACCCTGGGACGGCGCCAGCCGCGTGAATGTGCTCTTCCTCGGCCTGGATTACCGTGATTGGGAAGCGGGCGAAACCCCGCGTTCCGACACGATGATCCTGTTCACCTACGACCCGCTCACCAATTCGGCGGGCATGCTCTCCATCCCCCGCGACCTGTGGGTGAACATCCCCGGCTTCGATTATGCCAAAATCAACACCGCCTATTACCTGGGCGAAATCTACAAGCTGCCCGGCGGCGGCCCCGCGCTGGCCTCAAAGACAGTGGAACTGCTCCTGGGCGTGCCAGTTCACTTCTACGCGCAGGTGGACTTTAACACCTTCGTGCGCATCATTGACGAGCTGGGCGGCCTGGACATCAACATCCCCAACAAAATCTATGTGGACCCCGTCGGCCCGCGCGAACCGGTTTGGCTGTACCCCGGCGTGCAGACTCTGGACGGCGCCGCTACCCTGGCTTTTGCCCGCGCTCGCCACACCGAAGGCGATGACTTCACCCGCGCCAAGAACCAGCAGCTGGTCATCATGACCATCCGCGAGCAGGTGCTCAGCCTGAACATGCTGCCCACCCTGGTGGCCAAGGCCCCTGCGCTGTATCAGGAGCTTTCTTCGGGCGTGCGCACCAATTTGAACTTCCAGCAGATCATGAAGCTGGGCATCTCCATCATGGAAGTGCCGGATAAGAAGATCAAGCGCGCGGTGATCAACGAAGACGCGGTCTCCTTCGCCACTTCGCCCGACGGGCTGGCCATTCTCATCCCCGTGCCGGATAAAATTCGCCTGCTGCGCGATAAGATCTTCACCACCAGCGGGCCGGTGGCTCCGGCGGCGGTGGCCAACGTTACCCCGCAGGCGGGGCAGACCGATGTGCAGGGCGCCGAGCTCACCGCGCTGATGGCCGAGGAAAAGGCGCGCGTGGCCGTGCAGAACGGCACGCAGACCCCCGACCTGGCCTCGCGCACGGCCAATTTCTTCCGCTCGCAGGGGTTGAATGTGGTGGAAGAAACCAACGCCGACCGCGTGTACAGCGCCACCACGCTGATTGTGGTCAACGGTAAGCCCTACACCATCAAGCATCTGGCCGAACAGATGGGCGTGAAGACAGAGAACATCTTCAACCGCTACGATCCCAACGCCTATGCGGATGTGATTGTGATCCTGGGCAACGACTGGGCACAAAGCAACCCCATGCCCTAAGCTGTGTTTACAGAAGACCCACGGGGCGCCGCACGGCGCCCCGTTTTTGATTCCTATTCTTGTGTCATCGCGAACGCACCCACCCATCTTCGCGTCCTTGGCGCCTTCGCGGTTCAAACACAAAGCTTTTTACCGCCAAGGAACGA
>DAIOUB010000201.1:0-4624 GCA_036751735.1 Levilinea sp.
TTGAGCAGCTTGCTGGTCCATACCAGGCCGTCCTCCTGCACCAGCGAACTGGATTGGTTCAGGGTGGTCAGGGTCACGCCGTCCACCTTGACGCGCAGCTTTCCCAGCCCCAGGGGCAGGCGGCTGTAGGCCAGGCGGATCTGACGGCCCTCAAAGTTCAGTCCGGCGCTGGCGCGCGGGGCCGAAGAGGTCAGCAAAGCTCCGCCGTCCTCCCACAGCCCCAGGGTGGTCAGGTGCCCCAGGTCGGCTTCGTAATGGTTCTCAGTCAGCGCCGCGGCGGGCGCAAACTGGAGTTGGAAGTTCAGATTCGAGCCCAGCGCGCCGGGAGCGGCGGCCACTTCAATATAATACGTGACGCGCCCGACCAGATCCACCGACAGGCGAGAGGTGTTCTCCGCGCCGCCGTTGTCGTCCCAGGCCACCAACTGCGGGGCACTGCGCGAGCCGTACCACACCCCCAACAGGGTATCATACTGGCTGCCCTCCGTGCTGACGGTCAGGGTGCCGCTGCGCAGCGGGGTGAAGCGGTACCAGACACTGCGCTGTCCCTGGCCGATGCCGGGGAAGACCGGGTCGAGCAGGCTGGTGGTGGCGGCGTACACGTCGTCACTGCGCTGGAAATCCGTTCCCGTCAGGCTGTCGCGCACCAGGCGGCCGTAGGCGATGAGGTTGTTGGAGGCCTTGCGCGGCGTGAATTTGGTGCTGACCACCAGGTTCTGGGCGGTGTCGCTCTTGGCGGCAATTTCCACATAGTAGGTCGTGCCCGGGTTCACCGTCAGGCTGACCGAAGAATTCTTCTTCTGGTTGGGGCGGTTGTCATTCCAGGTCACCCGCGTCCATTGGTCCGCGGTGCGCGTCCACACCCCCAAAACGGTGTCGTAGTCGCTGCCAAAGGTATTGACCTTCAGCGTTCCGCTGGCGAAAGGTGAAATCTGATACCAGACGGTGCGGTAGCCCTGGAAAGGTTTCTTCTGGAGGGTGTAGGTGGGGTCGCCCGGGTCAGCCGTGGCAAAATCCACCGTCTGCACAAAGCGTGATTCGCGAATCCCGCCTGGCGTTTCCAGCATCACCGCCCCCGCGGGGGTGTCGTTATCCGGCGGCAGGCCAAAGGCGGCCGTCACGGAGGCGTCGCTGCTCAAAACCACCTGGAGGGGGTTGGTGAGGGAATTAAACGTGCCGCTCCAGCCGCCAAAGCGGTAATCCTCCGCGGGTACGGCGGTGAGGGTGAGGGTGGTGTTCTTGAGATATTTACCGGCAATGGGGCAGTTGGGTTCGGGGCTGACCTGCACCAGGCCGCCCTCCAGCGGCTGAGCGCTGGCGGTGAGGGTGTAACATTCCAACGCAGGGCCGGTCGCGCTGAATTTGAGCGCACCGCCCACCCCATCCAGGCCGTACTCGCCGATGCGGAAGTAATAGGTGCTGCCGGCTGCGGCCTGGAAAGAGATGCGCGAGGTGTGGTCGCTGCTGCTGACATCGTCATTCTCACCCATTTTCACCAGGCTGTCATTTTCCATGCGGAACAAAGCCAGAACGGTGTCGTAATCGCTGCCGCTGGTGTGCACGGTGGTGGTTCCGCTGGCGTAGGCGGTGAATTTGTACCAGACGGTGGCAGAAATGGGGAGGGTATTGTCGTTGGCAGCGCCGGAATCTTCAACCCCCGCCCCGAAGGTGGTCTGATTGGCGCTGTAGGGCAGGGTGGTGAAGACCGCGGCGTTGGCGGGCAGGTCGTTGGCGGGGGCCGGCAGGGGGGTGGCGTAGAAGGTGTGCAGCCATTCATCCCAGGCGGTGTTGGCGGTGAACTGCAGGATGCCCGCCGAGCCGTCGTAATCATCACTGTACCCGGCTTCCGTGATGGGGAAGTAGATGCTGATGCCGTGCGCCGCGGCGTATTGGGCGCGGTTGTGGATGACCGCCGCGCTGACGGCCGTCTGCACCGCCTGGGCAGCGTTTTGCACCGCCGTGTCCGTCACCTTAGCCTGCACCTGGGCGGCGAAATCGTAGAGGTCAATGTAGCCGTCCAGGTCAAATTCCAGGGCGGCCAGGCGGGCCTCCAGGATCTCTCCGGCGTGGTCGGGCGCGGCCGTGATGAGCGCCTGGGCCAGGTTGTGCGTGGCGGTGTTCAGGGCGGTGTAGGGCGCGCCCAAGTCTACCGCCGCCTGGGTTTCGGAATTCAAGTAAGAGGTGTAGTAACTCTCCGCAATCTGGGTTCCCAAAGCAGCCGGAGTGATGGCCGGGTTGCTGGTGATGGCGCTGAGGATGGGGGTATAGGGCCAGCCGTTGCCGGGTTCCGTTTTCTCTGAGCCCACGCGCACCGAAGCGTAGGGGATGATCTGGTTATCCACCTCGGTCATGGCCATCAGGCAGGCGTCAAAGCCCAGCAGATCAATGGGATGCCCAATTTGAGCCGCCGCGGCCGAAAGCACCTGGCGCAGCTCCGGCATTTGCAGACTGTCGCCGTCGGTGGAGTCGCTCAGAATGGATTTGAGCACCACTTCGGGAGAGGCCTGCAGCCAGCCGTCGCCGTGATCCCACAGCACCACGGCGTAATGTTCCGCGGGGTAATTGGTGACCCCCCAGGAGATAAAATCGGTCAGCGCCTCAGGGCTGCCCATGTTGACCTCGCCCAAACTGGTGCCGTTGGTGCCCAGGGGGGTCATGCTGGGGGTGACGTAGAAGCGGCGCGTGTCGGTCCAGTTGCCGTTGGTGGTGTCATAGCCGCTGATGCGGTCCATCTGCACCACAATGTTGAGATCGGCGTTGGAACCCACCGCTGACATCTCCAAAAAGTCCGCGATGGCATAAGGTTCCAGGTTGTTGTCGCCGTCCAGGAAGACCATGAAGGTCCAGTCCTTGGGAGCGGCGGGCTCGGCGGTGAATTGGGCGCTCACCGTGCGCGCGGCGTTCATGGTCACGCTGGCGGTGGTCTCCGTGCCGCTGGCGTCGCCGCCCCAGCTGGTGAAGGTGTAGCCGTCCGCCGGGCTGGCGCTGAGGGTCACCACGGTGCCCTCGGTGTATTTGCTGCCGCAGTTGGGCGCGGGGTTGGCCTGCACGCTGCCGCCCAGGGCGGGGTTGGCGCTGGCGTTCAGCGTGTAACAAGGAGCCCCGGCGGGCACAAAGCTGGCGTTAAGGGTCAGCGAGCCGCCGGCATCGCTGTAATTAGCGACCTCAATCTGGTAGGAGGTGTCGGCGGTGACGGCCAGTTCCACACGCGACTGCAGGTTGGAACCCGAAGTGATGTCATCGTTAAACGCCCGCAGGGTTAAACTGCCGCGGCTGCCCGTCCACACCCCCAGCATGGTGTCGTAAAGGCTGCCCTGGGTGTCCACGGTGAGGGTGCCGTCCTGGCTGGGGGTGTAGCGGAACCAGAGGGTCTTATAGCCCTTCATGCTGTAGGCCAGGATGGGGTCGTCCGCGGCGGTGGTGGCGCTGTCCACGGTCTGGGTGTAGGTGTAGGGGAAGCTCTGGATCAGCTCCGGCGAGTCGAAATCATCATTGCCGGGGGCGGGGGGCTCCTCATAGACGATATAGGCCGCGCCGTAGCCGACGTTGTTCACCCCCCAGCGAATGCGCATGTAACCGCTGTCGCCCCAGGTGGGGCCCCAGGAATTGCGCAAAATCCAGCTTTGGGTGGCGTCTTCCCAGCCCACCAGGACAATG
This sequence comes from Levilinea sp., assembly GCA_036751735.1. Classification (GTDB taxonomy): domain Bacteria; phylum Chloroflexota; class Anaerolineae; order Anaerolineales; family Anaerolineaceae; genus Levilinea. Next base: position 3,658 of record DAIOUB010000201.1, read on the forward strand.
CCGTGGTTAACAGGCACCTCCTGCCCGCTGTTGTTGTAACAGGTGTAATTGGTGTCAAACACGCCGTTAGAATAGCCGCCAAAGCCCTCGGCGCACACACTGGCGCTGATGGGGCCGTACTCATAAATGGCCTGCTTGATCTTTTCAACCGAAGGGATTTCCGCGTAGGCGTCAACTTTGTTCCAGTTATATAACCGGTAAGGGTGGTTGTACAGTTGACCGCAGGTGCCGTTGGTGGCGGTGTAGGATTTGGCCGATTCCAGCACCGCGCCGGGGGGGTTGCTGTTGGCCCCGTAGGTGTCCATGTGATAGTCATGCGCCAACAAGCCGCCGCTGCAGCTCCAACCGCTCTGGTTGCAGGATACCAGGTACTGCTCGGAAAGATCGGTGGTGAGGTTCTCGTGGATCAGCAGGGCGGATTCCAGCGGCCCGACGGTGGCGAAAGCCCAGCAACTGCCGCAGCCGCCCTGGTTGCGCACCTCGGTGACCACCCCTTGGGTGCGCCAGTCAAAGGAGGCGGGCAGGGACTGGATGCTGCCGCCGTTCGGTGACTCAACCGAAGGCTTCTCGGCCGGCGCGGTCAGCGGTGGCACGGAGAAATCGGGGGCAGGCAGCGGGCTGGTCAGGTCAAGGGTTTCGGGCAGGGCCGCGGCCTCAATCCACAGGCGGCGGGTGGCGTTTTGAGCTTCAAAGGAACGGCGGTACTGCAAACTCAGCGGGCGGCCGCCAAACCCGGCTGCTTTAATGGAAAGGGTGCTGACGGCGGGCGCGCCCAGCGAGCCGCTGCGGTAGGCGTTTTGCGGCGGCTGGCGCAAAGCCCAGCTGCCCTGCGCGCCGGCGGTCAGCTCCCAGGCATAGCCGGTGGTGGGGCGGCTTTCCAACAGCAAGTCCACCCGGCGCAGGCTGCCTTCCGGCAGCGCCAGGCTCAGGTCAATCGGCCCGCCCAGGAAGTCAAATTCGCTGCCCA
>DAIOUB010000202.1:0-4624 GCA_036751735.1 Levilinea sp.
GTATCCAAAACGGGACAATGGCACAAACATCCAATTCGAAGCAAAACATCTTAGGCTTAACGCGGGCGCGGTTCTATTGGACGCTGGCCGCTATGGGCGCGTACTTGCTCTTCAATATGCTGTATCAGGGCAATGCGCAGGTGTTGATTTCTTTGAACAGTTTCATCCTCTTGCCTCAGGTGCTGGTCACTTCGGTCCTGGCTGTTCAGGTGTGGCGCTGGATGAAGGAAAGCCCGCGGAACCGCGGTCTGTGGTTGAACATGATGGCGGGCCTGGGTTTTTGGATGGTGGCTGAAATCTGGTGGCTGGTGGCCAGCCTGATCCAGGAAGAGATTCCCTATCCTTCCGGCGCGGATGTTTTTTGGATGTTGGGCTATCTGCCCTTTTTTGGCGCGCTGATTCTTCGTGTCCGCCAGCTGCCGTCCCTGGTGGAAACCCGTCACAAAGTGATGCTTTGGACGGCGGTGATTTTGGTGTATCTGTTTACGGCTGCGTTTATTTTGGCGCCCATCCTGCAGGAAAGCAGCCCCAGCAGCATTGTGGCAGACGTGCTGAATATTATGTACCCCATTCTGGAAGGTACCTCTCTGGTGTTGGCCCTGCGTATTCTGTTTGAGCCGACCAAGGGCCGCTATGGGTCCGTCTGGGTTTTCCTGGCGATGGGGTTTGTCTTTCACGCGGTGTCGAATCTGGTGTTCTCCATCGTGGATGCCAACGGGCTGTATTATCTCAATAATCAAAACAATATCCTCAGTTCAGTGGGGGTGGACGGCATGCTGACCTCGAGCTATGCCTCCTGGATTGTGGGGATTTTTGTGCTCTTGCAGATGTTTAAAGAACTGAACTCGGTGCGCACCAAAGAGCTGGCTTTGCCGGTGGTGCCCAACACGCACGTGCTGGTCTTCACCGATACGCAGGGTCAGGTGATTGAGGTCTCCAAGAATTACGCGGATGTGTTCGGCGCGCGCGAGACGAGCGGCAAAGAGCTGAGCGAAGTGCTGGGAATTTCAGCGGAAAAAGCCAACGAAATTCTGACCGAGGCCCAGACCCAGCCGGTTCTGAAGGAACGCCCCATTTACTCCATCGCGGGGCTTTCGGGGCGGAACGGCTGGCTTTCGGGGGTTTCGATGATGACCTCGGCCGGAGCCAGCAGCGGCGCCAATTTGCTGATGCGCTTTTGGAACTCGGAAGGCTCGCTGGATGGCGGTTTGACCGATTACGAAAACTCGGTGGTGCGCTTTTTGGTGAGCAGCGCTGAGACGAAACGCGAAGCCAACGAGGTTCCCCAACTGCTGCGCAGCTATTACCTGCCGTTTCTGCGCGAGCTGTACAACCGCGTTTTGCTGTCCGAAGGGGCGGTGAGTGCGGACGCCCTGTACGCTGACCTGGAAGCGCTGACCGATGAACACCCGGAATGGGGGGTGACGATGGAGCCGCGTTCGCTGGTGTTCTTCTCCCCGGATGCGCCTGCCCATTTTGCCGCGTCGCTGCCGGCGATGGTGGCCTTGGCGCGCGAATTTGCCGAGGAGACCCTGGGGATGGATGTGACCAACAGCGTGCTGCGCTCGGTGTCGAACCAGTGGGATGAATCGGTGCACCGCGGCGTGGGCATGTACGCCCCGCCGGTGCTGCCCCAACCTGCGCCGCAGACCTGAGCCTAAACTTAAACAAGTCGGGGCTGTCTGTGTTTTGCAGACAGCCCCGTTTTTGTGTCTTCTGTGGGGGAGAACTCAGCGCACGGGCGCAGCCTGGAAAGAGGCGCCTTTTTCGATGGCCTGCATATTGGCCGGAATGAGTTTGTGATGGCGCGCAGGCAGGTGTTCCTTCAGCGCTTTGCTGATGGCGGCCAGGGGCAGGATGGGCAGGTTGGAGACCAGGCAGCCCAGCAGCACCATGTTGGTCAGGCGGCGGTCGCCGATTTCTTCGGCGATCTCATTGGCGGGCACTTCCACCACGCGAATATCGGTGCGGGTGGCTTTGCGGTCAATGATGGAGGTGTTGATCACCAACAGCCCGCCCGGCTTGACCTGTGATTCATATTTATCCAGCGAAGGCAGGTTCATGACGATGACGGCATCGGGGAAGCGCACCATCGGCGAGCCAATTTCCTCGTCCGAGACGACCACGGTGCAGTTGGCTGTGCCGCCGCGCATTTCTGGCCCGTAGGAGGGAATCCAGGTGACGTTTTTGCCTTCGTCCATGGCGGCGTAGCTGAGCAGCTGCCCGGCAAAGAGCACGCCCTGCCCGCCAAACCCAGAGATGATAATATCGGTCTGCATGCGTTCCTCCGCCTAGATCTTAATTTCCGCGACGATCGGGTTGATTTTGTAATCGCCCACGGGGTAATAGGGCAGCATATTGCTTTCCAACCAGTGGAGCGAATCGACCGGGGTCATGCCCCAGTTGGTCGGGCAAACGGAAAGCAGTTCGACCATGGAGAAGCCCAGGCCGCGAATCTGCACTTCAAAGGCGGTGCGCAGGGCCTTCTTGGCCAGGCGGATGCTCTTGGGGTCGTGCAGGCTGCGGCGGACGACATAGCTGGCGCCGTCCAGGGTGCTGAGCATTTCCGAGGCGCGGATGGGGAAGCCGGCGGTTTCCACGTCGCGGCCGCTGGGCGAGGTGCTGGTCTTTTGCCCAGGCAGGGTGGTGGGGGCCATCTGGCCGCCGGTCATGCCGTAGTTGGCGTTGTTCAGGAAGACCACGGTGATGTTTTCGCCGCGGGCGGCCGCGTGGACGATTTCGCCCATGCCGATGGAAGCCAGATCGCCGTCACCCTGGTAGGTGAGCACCACGCGGTCGGGCAAGGTGCGCTTGACGCCGGTGGCCATCGCCGGGGCGCGGCCGTGGGGCGCCTGCACGAAGTCGAAATCGAAGTAGTTATAGGCAAAAACAGAGCAGCCGACCGAGGCCACGCCGATGGTGCGGTCGCGCAGGCCCATTTCTTCGATCACTTCCGCGATCAGACGGTGGGCCACACCGTGCGTGCAGCCGGGGCAGTAATGGGTGGTGGTTTCGACCAGGGTATCGGGCCGTTCGTAAACTAATTTTTCCATATCCTGTTCTAAGGTATTCATGCGGTCCGCTCCTCTTAATTCATCTTGATCATGCGGTCCAGCCAGCGGTCACGCGGGTGGCCGTCGACGGCGGGCTTTTCCTCAACCATGCGGTGAATCTCGGTGAGGATTTCATCCGGCAGCGGCACGATCCCACCCACACGGCCGTAAAATTCAACCGGGGTGCGCCCTTGGGCGGCCTTGAGCACGTCTTCCAGCATTTGACCGGTGTTCATTTCCACCACCAGCATGCCGTCCACCTTCTTGCTCAGTTCTTCATAGACCTTGTAGGGGAAGGGGCTGACGGTGATGGGGCGCAGCAAGCCGACCGGGATGCCTTCGGCCCGCGCGGCGCGCACCGCAGAGAGGGCCACGCGCCCAGAAGAGCCAAAACCGGTGACAACGTATTTGGCATCTTCCATGAAGTATTCTTTGATGCGGATCTCGTTGGCTTCCACGTCTTTCCAGCGGCGCAGCATGCGCAGGTTGGCTTTTTCTTCTTCGGGCGGGCTGAGGTAAATGGAGCTGAGGAAGCGGCGTTCGCGCCCGCCGTCGGCCCCGCGCACCGCCCAATCGGGGAATTGGGTGGCCAGGGGTTTGAAGGGCGGCAGTTCGGCCGGTTCCATCATCTGACCCAGCGAGCCGTCAATCAGCACCACGGCGATGGAGCGGTATTTTTCGGCCAGGTCAAAGGCCAGCACGGTCAAATCAATGGCTTCCTGCACATTGGCCGGGGCCAGGGCGATGACGTGATAATCGCCGTGCCCGCCGCCGTGCACGATCTGGTTGTAATCGGATTGGGCCGGGGCGATGTTGCCCAGGCCGGGGCCGCCGCGCATGACATCCACCAGCACCATAGGAATTTCGGTTCCGGCGATATACGATAAACCTTCCAGCATCAGGCTGATGCCCGGGCTGGAAGAAGAGGTCATCACGCGCGCGCCGGTGCAGGCCGCACCGTACACCATGTTAATCGCGCCCAGTTCGCTTTCGGCCTGAACAAAAGCCCGGCCTTCTTCGGGCATGCGCGCGGAAAGGTATTCCAGCAGTTCGGTCTGAGGGGTGATGGGATACCCGAAATAGGACGTTAACCCGGCCCGAATGGCCGCTTCGGCGATGGCCACATTGCCTTTAAGCAGTTCGCGTGCCATGCTGGCCTCCTTATTGATTGCCCTGAGCTTTGGTGACTTCACGATACACGGTAATGGCTGCTTCGGGGCAGACGATGGTGCAAATGCCGCAGCCCGTGCACCCCGCTTCGATCAATTCCGCCGGGTGATAACCCTTGGCGTTAATCCGTTCCGCAGCCAACCCCAGGACATCTTGCGGGCAGGCATCCACACACAGCTCGCAGCCTTTGCAATACTTTTCATCGACTTCGATTCGACCCTTTGGGGGCATGAGTCCTCCTTACAAACCTGACCCTGGAAGATGGATTCCCGAGAACCGGACAATTTCGGTATTATTCTCGGATCATCTTTCATTATGGGTAACTTTTCCGAATCCGCATAGTGTCAACCGTCATTGTCTGCAAGCGACTTATCACATCCTCAGGGGGATCAATCCAGGCG
>DAIOUB010000203.1:0-4588 GCA_036751735.1 Levilinea sp.
CTGGGCGACTGCGGGGTGTTTGCCTTTTACCCCAACAAGCAAATCACCACCGGTGAAGGCGGTTTGGTGATCACCGACGACGAGCGCATGAGCACGCTCATGCAGGCCCTGCGCAACCAGGGGCGCGCCCCCGGCGACACCTGGCTGGAACACACCTACCTGGGCTACAACTACCGCCTGGATGAACTTTCGGCGGCCCTGGGCGCGGCTCAGATGGCCCGCATTGAGGAGCTGCTCACCTCCCGCCAGCAGACGGCGGATTGGTACGCTGAGCGTCTGGCCGAGATCCCCGGCGTGGAAGCCCCGGTGCTGATCCCTTCCACCACGCGGGTGAGCTGGTTTGTGTATGTCATCCGTCTGGCGCGGGGCGCCGATCGGGCGGCTTTAGCCGAACGGCTGGGGGCGCGCGGCGTACCGGTGCGGCCCTATTTCTCACCCATCCATTTGCAGCCCTACATGATGGAACGTTTCGGCTACCGCCGCGGCGACTTCCCGGTGACGGAAGACCTGGGCGAGCGCGGTCTGGCCCTGCCGTTTTCGGGCAAGATGAGCGAAGAACAGGTGGACACCGTCTGCCGCACGTTGGCGAGCTGTCTGTAGGCTGAGGCGCATGTCCGAAGCGCAGATTTTCACCCCCGTTCGCCGCCAGGGCCTGCTGCTGCATTTTGGCCTGGCCCTGCTGCTGTTGGGGGTGAGCGCGGGCAGCCTGTATTTTGCCACCCAGGCAGCCGTGGGGGCCTATTTTGTGCTGCTGCTGCTCCTTTCGGTGCTGCTGCTGCCCCCGGCGGTGCTGGCGGCCTACCGCGGCTACGCCCTGCTGAGGGCCAGCTACACCCTGGAGCGCGACGGGCTGAAGCTGCGTTGGGGGCTGCGCGGCGAAGATATCCCCCTGCCGGAAGTTGAATGGGTGCTTTCTGCGGCGGATTTGGGCTTTGCCCTGCCCCTGCCGGGGCTTTCGCTGCCGGGGGGCATCTTGGGACGGCGCATGGTGGAGGGGTTGGGGCTGGTGGAGTACCTGGCCGGGGATGCCGAAACGCTCATCCTGGTGGCCACCCGCCAGCAGGTGTACGTCATCTCTCCGGCGGAGCCGCGCGAATTCCTCAGTTCGTTCCAGCGGGTGATGGAAATGGGCAGCCTCTCGCCCATCGAGCCGCTTTCCGCTCGTCCAGCGGCCTTTGTGCAGAATGTGTGGGGCGAGCCTTTTGCGCGCGTTCTGCTGGCCGCGGGGCTGGGGGTGATGGTGGTGCTGTTCATCGCCGCGGGGGTGCTCATCCCGGGGCACGGGCCGGTGGCTTTGGGCTATGACGCCCGCGGCCTGCCCCTGCAAGCCGGGCCGCCAGAGCGAGCGCTGCTGCTGCCGGTCTTGGGCGCACTGACTTACGGGTTTAATTTGCTGTTGGGTTTGTTTTTCTTTCGCCTGCCCGAAAACCGTCCGGTGGCCTACCTGCTGTGGATCAGCAGTGTGGCGGCGGGGATTTTGCTCTTCGCGGCGGTGCTGATTCTGCTGCTGTAACCTTCCCCTGGTGACTCATGCCCTCCTCCAGCGCGTGTTTTTTCGGCGCTGTGCTATACTGATTCTGAAGTGTCCAGCCTGCCTTGCCGCCCGCGGACGGGCAGGGTTTAGTCAACAGGGAGGTTGTGGATGTCTGCACCCTATCGTATTGTCAGCCCTGCAGTTACCGCCCGAAGAGAAGCCGCCGCCCGGCGGCACGACCGTCCCGGTTCAGCGGCAGCCGCGGCGCCCGTCACGGCTGCGGCTCCGGCCGCCAGCACCAAAGAGCAGTTTGAGTTCTTCCTGGAAAAGCTCACCAAGCTCCTGCCGGGCGAAGCCATCAGCCTCTACCTGGTGGGCAGCGGCCTGATCCCCAGCGAGCAAAAGGTGGGGCTGCTGGTGTGGTCGGTCATTTGCCTCGTCGGCGTGGTGCTGCTGCGCATTTTCGGCACACGCGACCCCAAGAAAAAACTGGCGGTGGATTGGTGGCATGTGGTCATCTCCGCCGTGTCCTTCATCATCTGGGTCTACACCCTGGGCGGCCCCTTCGCCGCCTACGGCGTGCACATTTCCTGGATCGGCTCGCTGGCGGTGCTGGCCTGGACCTTTTTCCTGCCGATTTTCTACAACGGCCCCGCCAACGGCTAGACCATTGTGAACAGACGGACTCCCCCGACGGATTAGGCCGGGGGAGTTTTTGATCTCTGACGCTCCGGCCTGTTATAATCGGGCCGGAAAGGTGACACACCCATGAAGATCAACGCGATACAACTGGTCATCGGTTTGGCAGCCGCCGTCGTCATTGCCCTGGCGGCCTACCGCGCGCGCAGCCTCAGCCGTTCGGGGGCGCTGGCCGCGGCCGTTTTGGGCACGGTGGTGTTTGGCCTGGGCGGTTTGGGCTGGGCGGTGCTGCTGGTGGGCTTTTTCGTGTCCTCCAGCGGGCTGTCGCGCTTCGCGGGCCGCCGCAAGGAAGCCCTCAACGAGAAATTTTCCAAAGGCTCGCAGCGCGATTACGCCCAGGTGGCGGCCAACGGGGGCATCGCCGGTCTGTTCGTGATCCTGCATGTGCTCTTTCCGCAGGCGCTGTGGCCCTGGGCCGGTTTTGCCGGGGCGCTGGCCGCCGCCAACGCGGACACCTGGGCCACCGAACTGGGCGTGTTGAGCCACAGCGCGCCGCGGCTGATCACCACCGGTCAGCGCGTGGAGCGCGGCACCTCCGGCGGCATCAGCGCGGCTGGCACGCTGGCGGCCGGCAGCGGGGCCTTGTTCATCGCCCTGCTGGCGGTGCTGTTTTGGCCTGGGGGTCTTTTGGCCCTGGGCTGGGAGCAGATCGCCGCGGCCCTGGCAGCCGTGACCCTGGCGGGGCTGGCCGGCAGCCTGGTGGATTCGCTCCTGGGCGCCACCCTGCAGGCCATTTATCACTGCCCGGCCTGCGGCAAAGAGACCGAGCGCCATCCCCTGCACCTGTGCGGCACGCCCACCACCCGCCTGCGCGGCCTGAGCTGGCTGGGCAACGACTGGGTGAACACCCTGTGCACCCTCAGCGGGGCGCTGGCCGCCGCCTTGTGGTTTGCCATTTAAAATCTCTTTTTTGGAAGTATCCCCTGCATGAAACGCATCCCAGCCTACCCCCTGTTCTTAATCTACAGCGGCCTGACCGCTTTCGGTTTTTCAATGGCCTTCACCGTCACCAGCCTGTACGAGGTGACTGTGGCGGGGCTGAACCCGCTGCAGCTCGTGCTGGTGGGCACCACTCTGGAGGCGGCGGTATTCCTCTTCGAAGTGCCCACCGGCGTGGTGGCCGACAGCTTCAGCCGCCGCCTGTCCATCATCATCGGCCTGTTTTTGGTGGGCGCGGGCTTCGTCACCGAAGGCCTGCTGCCCTTTTTTGTACCCATCCTGCTGGCCCAGGTGCTGTGGGGGGTAGGCTACACCTTCACCAGCGGGGCGCTGCAGGCCTGGATCAGCGACGAGATCGGCGAAGAGCGCGCCAACCAGGCCTTCCTGCGGGCGCGCCAACTGGAAATGCTCACCGGTCTGGCGGGCATCGCGGCCGGCACCCTGCTGGGGCGAGTCAATTTGGCCTTCCCGCTGGTGGCCTGCGGCGTGCTGATGGCTCTGCTGGGGCTGGGGCTGATTTTCACCATGCCCGAAAACGGCTTTAAGCCCACCCCCAGCGCCGAGCGCACCACCTGGGGCAATATGTTCGAGACCTTCCGCGGCGGCCTGCGCACAGTTCGCCAGCGTCCGGCTCTGCGCGCCATCTTGTGGATCGGGCTGTTTTACGGCCTGTACAGCGAGGGCTTTGACCGTCTGTGGGTGGCGCACCTGCTGCAAAATTACACCTTTCCGTGGGCCGAACCGGTGGTGTGGATGGGCCTGCTGCGCGGGACGGCCATGCTGCTTTCGGTGGCCGCGGTGGAGATGGTGCAGCGCCGCGTGGATGTGACCCGCCTGCGCAGTCTGGCGGGTTGGATCGCGGCGGCCAGCGCGGGGATTGTGGTCAGCCTGGCGGGTTTTGCCGTGACGCGTTGGCTGCCGGCCGCGCTGCTGCTGTATTTGATCATTTCGGTGCTGCGCAATTGGGTGGAGCCGCTGTACACCGCCTGGGTGAACCAGCGCCTGGATTCACAGGTGCGCGCCACGGTGCTTTCCATGAGCAGTCAGGTAGACGCCGTAGGGCAAATTGGCGGTGGGCCGCTGGTGGGGCTGGTGGCCCAGCTGGTTTCCATCACAGCCGCGTTGCTCACTTCCTCGGCCCTGCTCACCCCCGTTCTGGGTCTCATCCGCCCGCAGCTGCGCGCGCAGAATCCCCCCGCCGCCAGGCAGGAAGAAAACCCTCAAAATTAGTTCACTCGGCGGAGCTGCCCAGTTCGTCGCAGGCCACCACCATCAGGGTGATGTCGTCGGATTGGTCCACGCCGCCGCTGTGGGCGGCCACCGCTTCTAAGACCGCCTGGTGGATGGCCGCGGCGCTTTGGCCGCGCAGGGTTTTCAGCAGGTCGTAGAAAGGTTCATCCCCCAAACATTCCTGAGCGGCGTTCTGCGCTTCGGTGATGCCGTCGGTGTACAGCACCAGACGGTCTCCGGCCTGCA
>DAIOUB010000204.1:0-4587 GCA_036751735.1 Levilinea sp.
CGGTCGCCGTAGGAGAAGCGCAGCCAATCCAGCAAATCGGGCACGGTCAGAAACAGGGTGGGAACCCCCAGCCGCACCACAAAATTGGCCACCGCCGCCGCCAGGTGGGTCTTGCCGCAGCCGTAGCCCCCCAACAGCAGCAGCCAGCCCTTCAGCGTCTGCGCGTACTGCTGCGAGAGGGTCAGGGCCATGTTCAGCGAGCGCACTTGATGTTCCCCCAGCCCCAACCGTCCCTGAGGGTTAAAGGCCTCGAAGGTCTGTTCTTTGAAGGCGTCCAGATTGCTCAAACGGAACAGGCGGTTTTGGCTGGCCTCCGCCACGGCCTGCTGGCGGCAAACGCACACCTGCAGCCGCCCAAAGTCAGGGTCGGTGATCGGCAGCTCGCGCCGCACAAACCCCACCCCGCCGCAGATGGGGCAGTTGGGGTCGCCGGGCAAGGACGAAGAGGCCGCCCCGGTCGGATTAATGCTCGATGAAGTCGGAGTATTCGCCTTCGATGAATCGGCGGCGATCTTTTTCAGGGTTTCGTCGATCTTTTTCATCGCGTCCTTTCTCCTGCCAGGAGCGTAATACCGCTTCCACATAGCGCAGGCTGCGTTTGTTGGCTTGCACGGCGATGCGCATGCTTTCCTCAATCCAGCCCTGCGGATAAAGCTGCTCCATATCGCGCAGCGTATCGGCCACCAGGGGGGTCAGCGGGCCAAACTCATCTTCATACCGCTTAAAGATGTTGGGGCGTTCCACCACCACCCCGGCGGTCTCATGCTGGCCCAAATCGGGCTGCCAGGCGCCGGTTTGCAGCGCGCGCAAGGCCCCCCGTCCGCGGGGCGTGTTCAAGAAGTACAGCACCTCACCCGCCGGTTCAGCCAGCGGCGCCGCCAGCAGCGTGCCGCGCGCCACCGCCAGGGGCAGGCCTTCGTCCAGGGTCTGTTCGGCGGCCTGGGGCGTTTCGGCCAGGGACGCGCCGCTGCCCGGCTGTAAAAAGTCTGCGCGCAGCAGGTAGCGCATTTTCTCCTGCTGCTGGTTCAGCAGCCACACAGCCGCCAGGGTCACTTTCAGCTCCGCCAGCGAATCGATGGTCCCCAGCAGCTCGCGAAAGAATTCCGCGGGCACGGGCGTGAGCTGGGCCTTTGAGCCTGAAAAACCCAAAAAAGGCTTGCCGGACATGCTCAGCGCGTCCCGGCGGTGGAGGCGTTTTCAAAGCGGGCCACATTGTTCAGGAAGACCATCTCAATGCCCGAATGGGTGGGGCCGTTGCGGTGCTTGGCCACAATCAGCTCGGCCAGGTTGGAGCGCGGGTTGTCTTTTTCCAGCGCGTCAGGCCGGTGGATGAACATCACAATGTCGGCGTCCTGTTCCAGTGAGCCGGATTCGCGCAGGTCCGAAAGCACCGGGCGCTTATCCTGGCGCTGTTCCACCGCGCGTGAAAGCTGCGCCGCCGCCAGCACGGGCACTTCCAATTCGCGCGCCAGCACCTTCAGGTTGCGCGAGATGAAAGAGACTTCCTGCACGCGGTTGTCGGTGGGCTTGTCGCTGCTCATCAGCTGCAAATAGTCCACAATCACCAGATCCAGGTGGTATTCCAGATGCAGGCGGCGGCACTTGGTGCGCAGCTGCAAGGGGGTGATGGCCGGGGTGTCGTCCAAAAAGAGATGCGTATCTGAAAGCACGTCAATGGCGTGGGTGAACAGCGGCCATTCGTCCGGGTTCAGCTTGCCGGTGCGCAGGCGCTGGGTGTCAATGCCCGTCTCCTGGGCGATGAGACGCTGCACCAATTGTTCGTTGGACATTTCCAGCGAGAACATGGCCACGTGTTTCTTGTGCTTCTGGGCCGCATTCTTGGCCACCGACAGCATGAAGCCGGTCTTACCCATGCCAGGGCGTCCGGCGATGATCAGCAGATCACTCTTTTGCAGCCCGCCCAGCAGTTTATCCAGGTCAATCAGGCCGGTGGGCACGCCGTACAATTCATCTCCGCGCTTGGAGAGGTCTTCCACACGGTCAAAGACCTCGCTCAGCACCTGCTGGATGGGCTGCACATCGCGCTTGATGCGCCGCTCGCTGATGCCGAAGATGGTTTTTTCGGCCTCGCCCAGGATGGTGTCCACGCTGCTGGCCTGATCGTGAGCCAGGCGCGCCAAATCGTTGGCCGCCACCAGCATGCGGCGGCGCACCGAATTGCCCTCCACAAGGCGCCCGTAGGCCTCGGCGTGCAGAGAGGTGGGCGTCTGGTTGATGAGCGACATGATGTACGCCGCCCCGCCCACATCCGACAGGCGGCTCTGCTGTTCCAGGTCTTCGCAGACGGTCAAAAAGTCAATCGGCGCGCGGCTTTCATGCAGGCGGTTAAACGCCTCCCAGATCCAGCGGTTGCGCACAATGTAAAAATCTTCGGGCTTCAGGAACTGGGCGACGTCATAGAAAGCCTCAGGGTTAATTAAAACCGCCCCCAAGACCGCTTCTTCCGCTTCGCGGCTGTGCGGCTCGGCCTGAATATTGGCCAGTTCCACAGACTCCATCGGAGGTAAATCGTCCATACCCATCCCTGGGGTAAAAACTCGGCGCGCTAGGGTTCAGATCACAGCGCGCCGGCAGTTGCCAACAGTCGGGGCTGCTTCACCTGCCCCGGCGAGGATTCACATTAAGGTTCTGGATCTGGGTCAGATTTGGGCGCGTCCGGCGTATCTTCGTCCCCACCGCTGAGGTCGTCCAATTCCAGATTCGAAAGGAAATCCTCAAAGACCGAAAGACGCTGTTCGCTGGGTTCTTCGCCGGTGGTTTCGGGTTCCTGAGAATCCAGCACGGGCTCGGTGATGTCGCGCTCCGGCAGGATGCCAGCGTTTTCCATCACATCCCGCGAGACCAGGATGGGCACGTGCGCGCGCACGGCCAGGGCCATCGCGTCGGAGGGGCGGGTGTCAATGTTGACCACCTGGCCGCCGGCTTCTACCACCAGATTGCCGTAATACACGTCATCGCGCAGCGAAACCACTTCCACGCGCAGCAGGCGCGCGTTGAGGGCGTTAAAAACGTTCTTGATCAAGTCGTGCGTCTGCGGGCGGGCCACTTCGATTTCCTGCAGGGCAATCGTGATGGCCTCCGCCTCATACGGCCCAATCCAGATGGGCAAGTAGCGCTCAGCGTTCAGTTCCCGCAGCACCACAATACGCTGCTGGTTGGTCAGGCTGACCCGCACGCTGTCTATCACAACTTCTACCATTCTGGACATAACCGCCACCTCTTTCTTGGCTTCAAAATTGATTGGCCTGGCCTTATTCTAACACGCCCAAGAGGGCAATGCAATTTAAAACCGTCCAAAAATCTCTGTATTTCTTTAAGATTTCGTGTATAATAAGCGAACCTTGACCTCTTGTTTGTTCTTAAACCCCTACCCACATCGTTGCGACCATGCAGGGGGAAATGTTGGGGGGCAAACAGAGTGCCCAAGCGGTAGAAACAACGTCGCGTCAATCTTGTTGTATATGGGTAGTGGCAAGCAGGATCATCAGCATAAACCAGGCTATTCCACGTTGCCTGGGTCTTTTTTCGCCCATTTTATTTCGCGCGCCTGCGCGCGTCTGTAGGCTTTGAAAGGATTGCATCGGAACGTCATGGTGACCAGGGGCAGAATTTTACTGATCGAAGGCAAGCGCTCGGACCATCCCTCCTTCTACACAGGGTTGTCCCGTAAGGGATTCCATGTGGAGCGGGCCGCCACCGGCAGCGACGCGCTGACCGCCTTGTCTTCCAGTAACCCGCAGCTCATCCTGTTGGATGCCGCCTCCCTGCGCAGCAGCGGACGGCGCATCTGCCAATCCCTCATCAAACAGGCCCCCGGCATTCCGATTGTGATCATCTTCGGCCCCGATACCCCCCCGGACGAAAAAACCGGCGCCAACGTCACCCTGCAGCTGCCCTTCACCCTGCAAAAACTGCTCAACCGCATCCGCGGCTTGATGCCCGTGGAAGAAAAAGACGCCATCCAGGTGGGCGAAATGCAGTTGGATGTGGAACACCGCTGGGTGCGCGTGGGCGCGCGCCAGGTGCGGCTGACCCCGCGCCTGGTGGTGCTGCTGAAAATCCTCATGGACCGCGCCGGTGAGGTCATCGAGCGCAAAGAGCTGTTCAGCCAGGTGTGGGACACCGATTACACCGACGACACCCGCACCCTGGATGTGCACATCAGCTGGCTGCGCCAGGCGCTGGAAGAAGACCCGCGCAACCCGGAATACATCAAGACCGTGCGCGGGGTGGGCTACCGGCTGGATCTGAAAACCCACGCCGTACTCCTGCCCGCCTCCAACCGCAGCGCAGCGGGCAGCAACGACACACGCCCCACCCCCACCCTGTAATCCCCGCCCACCCTCTCAGGCTGTTTCCTGCCGCCCGCTTGCATCAAGCCAGTTTTTGAAGGGCTATTTTTAATTTAATAGAGGTTTGGGTGAGTTTGTGGGGCTTCGCCCCACAAACTCACCCAAAAACCATACTCATTGTGGCAAAGAATACCCAGGATGCGATTGCCCTGGCTGTTTCCGGCCGCCCGCTTGACATCCCCGCCGGGTTAGGTATAATTTTCCTCATCAACTG
>DAIOUB010000205.1:0-4522 GCA_036751735.1 Levilinea sp.
CCAGTACCCATAATCCCAGGAAATGCCGTTTCAACCTTTGATTCCGCCTTTTGTACAAGGTTTGTATCGTTTTTCTCGCCTCTCGATCGGCTTTGGGGTATTATACCCCTCAATCTGATAGTTCCTGACAGCCCCGCGGCTTATAATCAGGGTGAAGATGATCACAGAAAGGTGGGCTGACGATGCGCGAAGTTGCAGTACTAGGAATTGGACAGACCAAAGTCGAAGAACAGTGGGATAAATCCCTGCGCGAACTGGCCGGGGATGCGGCCCTGGCCGCCCTGCAGGATGCGGGCGTAGGCCGCGTGGACGCAGTCTACACCGGCAACATGATGTCTGGCTCCGCCAACTTCCAGCAGCACCTGGGCAGCTACATCGCCGATTGGATCGGCATGCGCTATGCCGAGGGGCTGCGCCTGGAGGCCGCCTGTTCTTCGGGCAGCGCCGCCTTCCGCACCGGCGTAATGGCCGTGGCTTCCGGTGCGGTGGATACCGCTCTGACCGTGGCGGTCGAAAAAATGACCGACTCCCCCGCCAATGAGATCACCGCCGAGCTGGCCACCGCCGCCGACGCCGAATGGGAAGGCGATCAGGGCCTGTCTTTCGTGGCCCTCAACGCCCTGGTAATGCGCCGCTACATGCACGAATACGGCTGGCAGCACGCCGATTTCATGCCCTTCACCCTCAACGCCCACGCCAACGGCGCCCACAACCCCTACGCCCGCTTTCAAAAGGCCATCTCCGAAAAAGCCTATCTTAATGCTCCTTTAGTATGCGACCCCATCAACGTGATGGACGCTTCCCCCATGGGCGACGGCGCCGCCGCTGTGCTCCTGGTGCCGGCCGAAGCTCTGCGCCGCCTACCGGGGGCGCGGGTGATCACCGTGCTGGCTTCCTCTGGCGCCACCGACACCATCGCCGTCCACAACCGCCGTCACGGGCCTTTCCTGCAGGCCGCCTACCTTTCGGCCCAGCAAGCCTACCGCCAGGCGCGCCTGACCCCCGATGACATTGATTTCTTCGAGCTGCACGACGCCTTTACCATCATGGCTGCTCTCTCGCTGGAGGCCAGCGGCTTTGCCGAACGCGGCCAGGCCCCCCGCCTGGCCTTAGACGGCGAAATCCGTCCCACCGGCCGCATCCCCATCGCCACCCTCGGCGGTCTCAAGGCCCGCGGCCACCCCGTGGGCGCCACCGGTATGTATCAGATCGTGGAAGTCATCCGCCAGCTGCGCGGGGAGGCGGGCGGCGCCCAAATTGACGGCGCGCGCATCGGCATGGCCCAAAATATCGGCGGCAGCGGCTCCAACATCCTCACACACATCCTCGGCTGCTGCTAAATCCTCCGTCAGCAAGCCTCGCCATCAGCCCCAATTCTTAAAGATTTCCAGCTTTACCCGCGAAGCGGGTATAGTTGGATTCTAGGGATTCAGCCAGAGGAGCCATGCCGCACATCACCCCCCAACAGCTTGCCAATTACCGCGCGCGCACCTTCCGCACCCAGCCCGGGCTGCGCCTGCACACCCGCGAGGACGCCGTGGCCTTCGCCCAGGAACGCGGCTTCCTCTTTTTCTGGCCGATCAAAAACGTGATCCTGCCCTCCCTGTGGGCCGCCGCCGCCGGAGACCGCCCCGTGCCAGATGAGCACGATGACCCCGGGCACGTCACCTGGGATTGGAAAGACAGCCTGCTGGGTCAGCGCCGCTGGTATTACGGCCGCCTGCTGCGCCGCAGAAACACCATCGCCTCGCTGGACGCTCTCCCCCACTTCTACGCCCTCTCGCCCAACTACGGCGATTACGAAAACGACTACCAGGATCAATACCTGTCCGGCACGCTGACCCTGGAATCCAAGCTGATCTACGAAGCCCTGCTGCGTGAAGGCCCCCTGCACACCCTGGATCTGCGCCGGGCCGCCAACCTCACCGCCGCCACCTCCACCGGCCGTTTCAACAAGGCCCTCGACGATCTGCAAGTGCAGCTCAAGGTGCTGCCCGTGGGCGTGGCCCAGGCCGGGGCCTGGCATTATGCCTTTATTTACGACATCCTCCCGCGCCACTTTCCGCAGATCGAAGCCCAGGCTGGCCCTATCCAGGAAAACGAAGCCCGCGCCTACCTGCTGGATGTTTATTTCCGCGCCGTCGGTGCTGCCAGCGCCCCCCAGGCTGCCCGCCTGTTGGGGTGGCCCATCCCTCTCACCCTTTCGCTCATCCAGGCCAGCGCCGCGGCAGGCCGCCTATTGGCGGACGTCACCCTGCCGGACGAACCCCAGCCTTTGTTTGCTCATCCCGAGGTCCTGCCATGAACCTGAATGATCTGATTTCCCGCACTCCCCAGCCCCTGCCCTGGTCCGAAGGGGATAACATCCCCTGGCACGACCCGGCGTTCAGCCAGCGCATGTTAAATGAGCACCTCTCGCAGGATCACGATTGGGCCAGCCGCCGCGCCGATAAAATTACCGCCCAGGTGGCCTGGATTCATGAATATGCTCTGGCGGGCCGCCCAGGGCGTGTTTTAGACCTGGGCTGCGGCCCGGGGCTGTATCTCAGCCGCCTGGCGCGCTTGGGGCACACCGGTTCAGGCATTGATTATTCCCCCGCCTCGATCCAGTACGCACTGCAGGCCGCCCAAAGCGAAGCCAGCAGCACGCAGTACCTTTGCGCCGATCTGCGCGAGGCGGATTTTGGTGAGAATTTTGACGTAGTTTTGTTCCTGTTTGGCGAGATGAACGTATTCTCCCCCAGCGACATCCGCCGCATTTTATCCAAAGCCTATGCCGCCCTGCGTCCGGGTGGGGTGCTCGTTCTGGAGCCGCACACTTACGAAGCCGTGCAGGCCATTGGCCAATCGTCTGCCACCTGGAATACGCAGGACGCCGGCCTGTTTTCTGACCAGCCCCACCTCGTTTTGGAAGAGCATATCTGGGACCCCCAGGAGCACACCGCCACCTGCCGCTACTACATCGTGAACGCCGCCGCCGCGGTGACCCGTTATGCGCAAACCTTTCAGGCTTACACCGCCCGCCAATACGGCAGCCTGCTGACCTCGCTGGGCTTCCGCGACATCGTCATCTACCCCTCGCTGGGCGGCGTTAACACCAACGGCGATCAGGATCTGCTGGCCATCACCGCGTATAAATAAGCCGCCTCATTCGGTGCGCACGCACAGCAGCCCTTTGAGATAGGCTCCCTCAGGAAATTCCAAACCCACCGGGTGATCGGGGCCTTGGGTCATCGTCCCCACCATGCTGGCGCGCACACCTGCGTCCGCCGCCGCCCCCGCGATGATCTTCTGGAACAAATCCGCCCCAATCCCCCCCGAGCAGGAAAAGGTGGCCAGAACCCCGCCGGGACGCAGCAGCTTGAAGCCCAACAGATTGATGTCCTTATACCCGCGCGCCGCCTTTTCGGCCTGGGCTGCCGTGGGGGCAAATTTGGGCGGGTCCAATATCACCGCGTCAAACGATTCGCCGCGGTCGCGCAGCTTTCGCAGCATCTGGAACACATCCCCCTCTACCCATTCGGCGCGGTCAGCGTCCAGGTTGTTTAATGAAACCTGCTCCTGGGCCTGAGCCAAAGCCTCGGCCGAGCTGTCCACAGAAAGCACGGCCTCAGCCCCCCGCGCCAGCGCGTACACGCTGAAGGCCCCCGTATAGCAAAAGCAGTTCAGCACCCGCCGCCCGCGCATCCACTCTCCCACGCGCTGGCGGTTCAGGCGTTGATCCAGGTAAAAACCGGTCTTCTGCCCCTTGCGCACATCCACCCAAAAGCGCAGCCCGCTCTCGGTGATTTCCACCCGCTCCGGCGCTTCGCCGCGCAGATCGCCCACCCGCTCCGGCAGCCCTTCTAACTTGCGCACATCCACATCCGAGCGCTCATAGACGGTGCGCACACCGGTCAATTCCACCACCAGGTCCGCCAGGGTCTCACGCCAGGCTTCTGCGCCCGCCGTCAGGAACTGCATCACCACCACATCCCCATAGCGGTCAGCCACCACCCCCGGCAGCCCGTCCGATTCGGCATGCAGCAGGCGCATGCCCGTATCCTGCGCAGGGATGGCTGCCCGGCGCAGGCGCAGGGCCTGTTCCATCCGCTCCCGGAAGAAGTCTGCCCCAATGACCGCGTCTGCCGAGCGCGTCCACATGCGTGCGCGGATGCTGGAATGCGGGCTGTAGGCCGCCCAACCCAGAGCTTCGCCCTCGCTGGCCCGCACCAAAACCGTCTCCCCCAACCCCGGCTCCCCTTCCTCGCGCAGCACCGCGCCCGAAAAAATCCACGGGTGGCCCGCGCGCACCGATTTATCCCGTCCCGGCTTTAAAATCAAGGTTTTACGCATGGCTGCTCCCGCCCGCCTTTCGCGATTCGATCAAGGCCGTCAACCCGGCCTCGTCCAACACCGGCACACCCAGGGATTGGGCTTTTTCCAGTTTGGATCCGGCGGCTTCGCCCGCCACCACATAGCTGGTCTTCTTGCTCACGCTGTCGGTCACTTTGCCGCCCAGGCTCTGGATCAGCTCCTTCAC
>DAIOUB010000206.1:0-1064 GCA_036751735.1 Levilinea sp.
TACGCCCTGGCGCTGGTGGGGCTGTGGGCCAACGGCCTCAGCGAAACCGCCGTGGTCAGCGGGCTGCTGCCCTGGAACGACGCCGCTTCGTATTATCAGGACGCGCTGCGCCTGCTGCAGGGCAGCCCCGTCACCAGTTTTTCGGCGCGCCGCCCGCTCTTCGCGGGGACGCTGGCCCTGCTGCTGACCGTCACCGGCGGGCATCTGCAAGCGGCTTTGGCCGCGCTGACCTTGCTGATGGCCCTCAGCGCCCACGCCTTCACGCGCGAAATCCAGCGCACCCACGGCCCGGCCGCCGCGGCGACCGCCTGGGCGGTGCTGTTTTTGTTTGCCCGGCGCTTCACCGGTATCGCCCTGACCGAATCGGTGGGCTTTTCGCTGGGGGTGCTGGGGCTGGCCCTGCTGTGGCGCGGTGCGGCCCAGCAGCGCCTTTGGCCTGCCGCGGCGGGGCTGCTGACCCTGACCTTGGCGCTCAACGCCCGCGCCGGAACCTTCTTTGTCTTGCCCCTGCTGCTGCTGTGGCTGGGCTGGGCTTTCCGCGGGGCGCGCCGCTTCGCCTGGAGACCCGTGCTGTGGGGCGGGCTGGCGGTGGTTGTGGGTTTTGCTCTCAATTTTGCCGTGCTGCGGGTGGTGGCCTCGCCCACCTCGGCGGCCTTCTCCAACTTCTCATTTTCCCTTTACGGGGTGTCGGTGGGTGGCAAAGGCTGGACGCAGGTGTTCCGCGACCACCCGGAGGTGGCCAACCTGCCGGAGCCGCAGCGTTCGCAGACGGTGTACGCCCTGGCGCTGGATGAAATCCGCCGCGAGCCGCTGAACTTCGCGCGCGGGGCGCTGCGCCAATGGCAGCTGTTCTTCACCGATCCCTGGTTTGGGGTGTATTCCTATGTGGGCGGCGAGAACCCGCGCGTGCAGACGGCCGCCTGGCTGGGTCTGTACCTGCTGTGGGGGTTGGCCCTGGTGCGCGCCCTGCGCCGCCCGCCGCAGCCCATCCCCTGGCTGGTGCTGGCGGTTTGGGTGGGGGTGCTGCTCTCGGTGCCCTTTGTGCCCCCCGAAGACGCGCACAA
>DAIOUB010000206.1:1164-4520 GCA_036751735.1 Levilinea sp.
TGGAGACCCCCGCCAGCGCCGAAAAGCCCTTCCTCTTCCGCGTGCAGCGCGTGGTCTGGGCGCAGCCGCGCTAAGGCCGGAAAAAGCCGTCGGGCGAATGCGAGTACACGCTCAGCCGCCACAGCATCAGGCGCTGATCCGGCCCGCCGCGGTAGCGCAGACGGATATAACGAAATTCCCCCTGCTGGGCCAGCGGGTACTGGTAGACCGTCTCCGACACGGCGCGGATGCGGCCCGCATCCCCGGCGCGTGAATCATAAACCACCTGCCAGGCTCGCCCGTCGGCCGAAGTCTCCCAACGGTAATCGCTGAACACCGCCGCGATGCCCCGCCCCGCACCCTGATAACCGGATTTCACTTCCAGCACGCTGGCCGGCCGCACATAGCCTAAATCGAAGGTCAGGGTCAGCGGCCCGCCGTTGCCCGCCTGGGCATAGCGCTCGTCGGCAAAGCCGCGCAGCGCCCATTCCACCCCCGTCTCGTCTGCAAAAGCCTCAGCCCCCTCCGTCACCTGGGCGCCCCGGGCGTAATCCTGGGGCTGGAAGGCCCACAGCAGGCTGACCCCGGCGAAAAGCCCGCCTGCCATCAGCAGGGCGGCTGCGTAGCGTCCGCCGGAACGCAGGCGCGCTTCGGCGGACGGGTCGGGGGCGCGCCCTGGGGCAAATTTCAGCAGCAGGTAGAACATCACCACCGGCAGGATGTGCAGAACGGCGCGGTTGGCCGAATCGCCGATGCCGTAGCGGTAGGGGTCGCGCAGCCCGCTCTCCGTCATCAGGAACAGGAAAAACACGCCGATCCCCAGGCTGAAGATGCGCTCGGCGGGCAGCGCGGGCTGGGTCAGGGCCAGCAGCCCCAGGCCCAACACCACCAGCCACAGCGGTCCCCACCACCAGCCTTCGAAGAGCAGGTTATCGGCCGTCACCCGCAAACTCTGGAGCATGGTCTGCGGCGCGGCCAGGGTGAAGACAGCAAAGGCCAGCCCCACCGCGGCCAGTTCCACCCAGTGCAGGCGCGGCAGCCAGACGCACGCCAGCTTGGGCCAGCGCTGCGCCGCCGCCAGCAGCAGGGCAAAGCCCGCCAGGGCGGCCAGGATGAAGGCCGCGTTGCCAGAATTGAGGTAGTTTGTGCTGCTGGGGCCAAAAAACAGGATGCGTCCCATCCACAGGCCCGCCACAGCCAAAAACGGCGCGCACACCCGCAGCAGCCGAGCGGGGGTCACCGCGCCCAGGCTGAGGAAGACCGCCAGCGGCAGCAGCCCGTAGAGGGCTCCGTCAATGCGCGTCAGGCTCAGGCCGGTGAAGGCCGCCGCGGCCAGCCCCAGCCAGCCCGCCTCGGGTTCGCGCTGCGCCCACCACAGGCTGACCATGCCGGTGAACAGGAATGCAGCCGCCGTCAGGTTGTCGTGAATGTACCCGCTGTGGAACAGGAACAGGTAACTGGTGGCAAAGCCGCCCAGGGACAACCCGGCTGCAGCGCGGGCCGTGCCCGGGGCTGAGCCCAGCGCGCGCAGACTGCGCACGCCCAGGGTCAAAAACAAGGTGCACAGCGACAGGGCCGTCAGCGGCTGGTGCAGAACGTGATATTCAGCCCCTACCAGATAAGCCGCGGCTTGCAGCGACACGGGCAGCAGGCTGTTGCCCTGCAAATTGGCCTGTACCGCCGCGGAGAGGCCGTCCAGCACCAGGGCTCGGCCGGTCAGAATTTTGATCACGCTGTCGCCGGTGGCCTGCGAGAAGTTGAAGCGCGTGCCCAGGGCCGCCAGCAGGGTGAAGAGCAGCGCGCTCTCGGCCAGCACGAGTCCTTGCGCGCGAGTCAGGCGCAGCCCGCCGCGCCGCCGCGCCCAGAACAGCGCCGCCAGCCCCACCGCCGCCGTCCCCAGCCCGGCTGAGATCAGGGTGTAGGGGATGCCCAGCACCAGGATCACCGCCGTCACCGAGGCCCAGACAGCCGCCCCCAGCAGGTAGGCCGAGCCCGCCAGCACACCCAGCGGCAGCCGCCGTCCAGCTGCCAGCCCCAGGCTCAGCCCCACCAGAAACAACCCCACACTCAAGCCGATCAGGTTCAAAGCGTCCTCCCCCTCATTCCCAGGCGCAGGGGTACACCAGCAAATGATCCGCCGACAGCGCCTCCAGGCAGATGCGGGCTGCGTCTTCGGCGCGTTCCACATGCAGCAGGCTGTAGCGCTGCCACAGGCCGCTGTCAGGATTGCGGATGGATAGGGTATCCTGGGGGCGTTCGGCCAGGGCTTCCAGACGGCTCAGCGGCGGCGCATCCGCGCTGCGAGCTTCCACACCGGCCAGACGCCCGGCGTAGGTCAGTTTATCGGCCCCCAGGCTCAGTTCGCGGGCCAGTTCGGGCCGAACCACCAGGGTGCTGCCCGCAAAGTGATCGCTCAGGTAGACCAGCAGCGGGTAGGTGGCGAACTCGTAGCCCTCATCCGTGATCAGCTCCATCAGGCTGTTGTCGGGCTGGCGGTCGAGGTGGTAGTAAGAAAAAGTGTTGGTGTCGTAGAAGCGCGCCGCATGGGTTGTAGTTAATGCCCAGACCGCCACCATGAAGATCAGCGGTGTGAGGCGCAGCCAGCGCCCGCCCCAAAGGAGCAGCCCGGCCAGCCACAGTCCGCTGCCCAGCCACAGGGACGCGCCCAGGAGGGGGTGTTGGCTGAAGAGGAAATAGCTCATCTGCTGGGGGGTGACCGCGCCGGAGAGAAACAACGCCCCCACCCCCACCAGCAGACCCCCGCCGCCCCAGGCTAGCATACGGCGCTGCGCGGGGGTCAAGCCGGTCTGCGCGGGCTGCGGCCCCAGCGGGGTTTGGCCTGCGCCGGAGGCCAGGAACCAGCCCGTGAGGGCGGTGAGGGCGCCCCACACGGTCAGGAATACGCCCGCCGGGCGCAGACGCAGGGCAAAGGGCTGTACGGCCGCGGAATAGGCTTCCGGCGGCAGGGAGAGGATGACCACCGTGATCCCATGGAGCAGCCAGCCCAGGGCTGCCGCTGCCCATGCCCAGCCGGGGCGCAGATGGTCCACAAAGCCGCTCAGCGGCGGCCAGCCCTGGCGCAGCCCCCAGGCGAACAGGGACAGGCTCACCGCCAGCAGGGCAAAGGCAGCCGCGCCGGCCCAGGCGATGGTCGTGCGGCCCTGCCCCCAAAAGGAGGCCGCAGTCCACAGTGCCGTGGCGGCGGCTGCGGCGGCGTATAGGCTCCAGGCGGTACGGTGGTGCATGTGTGCGAACTGCCTCCCAGGGGTGTGGAATTCAGCCATGAAGTATACTACCCCTCTTTTCGATCTGTTGGTTTGTTTTTGTGGGGTTAATTGTATAATTAACCCTGGCGGTTCGCCCAGCCCTGTCATCGC
>DAIOUB010000207.1:0-4497 GCA_036751735.1 Levilinea sp.
AACGGGCAGCCCCGTTTGGCTGCATGCGCACTACGTCAAAGCCCACAATTCTGTAAGGTGGGTGAGCAAGGGCGGTTTTTCCGCTACAATTGTAGAGTAAAATAGTGGCCATTGGCTGCACAAATTTTCTCAAAGCACGACCTTAGAGGTGAACTGGAATGAAACGATCAACACAACGCGCACTCCACCGCGGAATCCATTGGCTGGCCGCCCTGGGACTGGCCCTCTCCTTTTGGGGAGGCGGGCAGCCCGCGCAGGCCCAGGCCCCGCAGGGGCTGAGCTGGCAGTTGGAGATGCAAGTGCGCGTTCCGCAGGCGGATGAGACTGCCCAAGAGGCTGTGCGCCAGGCGCTGGCCGAACGGCTGGAAGGCAGCGTGGCGGCTGTCACCGGGGTGGGGACGGCGGATGACCGGGGCGAGTGGGTGCAGGTGAGCGCGCAGGGCGAAGCGCCGGAAGGCCCCGCCCTGGCTGAGGTGTTGTTTGCCGATTTAGCGGGCGGCTTTGATTTCTTGGGCGGCACGGCGGAAGTGGAACTGAGCGGGTGGGCCGACCAGGGACAGCGCCTGAGCCTGACCCTGGAAGCGCGCCCGGCGGCGGGGTATCAATGGACGCTGGCGGGGCTGGAGGAAAGCGGCCTGCGCCTGACGGCGGAGCCGTACCAGACCAGCCGCGGCAGTTACCCAGGCGCGCCGGCCCAGGTGCATTTTGACCTGGAGGCGGCAGCCAGCGGCGAAGCGCGGCTGCGGCTGGTCTATCAGCGCCCGTTTGAGACGGGCCAGGCCCCGCTGGCGCGGCTGAACGTGCAAATGGGGCAGTGGATGGAAGCTGTGGATTTGAGCAGCCCGTTGGAAGCCCTGCCCACCCCCGAAATAGGCGAGAACGTGCCGCCCCCTGAGTCGATTTTGGGATCCGTGCAGGCCACCCAGCTGCCTGCGGCCTACAGTCTGTTGGCGCTGGGCAAGACCACGCCGGTGCGCGACCAGGGCTCTTGCGGCAGCTGCTGGGCCTTTGGCACGGTGGGGGTGATGGAATCGGCCCTGATGGTGCAGCAGGGCGCAGCGGCGGCAGCCGACCTTTCGGAGCAGTTCCTCATCTCCTGCAACCGCGACGGTTACGGCTGCGGCGGGGGCTACTGGTTCGCGCATGACTATCACACGGACGAATTAGGACGCCAGCAAAGCAGCGTGGGGGCGGTGCTGGAGGCGAATATGCCTTATTCGGCCAGCAACGGCAGCTGCAAGGTAGTGGATGCGCACCCCTACCGGCAGTCAGCCTGGTTTTTCGTGGGCGGCAACTGGACGGTGACGCCCAGTCAGCAGCAAATTAAAGAAGCCATTTACCGCTATGGGCCGGTGGGGGCCTCGGTGTGCGTGGGGCCGGCGTTTCAAAATTACCGCGGGGGCGTGTTCGCGAAAAATGAAGCCAGCAGCTGCGGCGGGAACAGCTGGTCCACCAACCACGCGGTGGTGATTGTGGGCTGGAACGACGCCGACAACACCTGGCTGATCCGCAATTCCTGGGGGAGCTGGTGGGGCGAGCAGGGCTACATGCGCATCCAGCGCGGCATTTCCAACCTGGGCTCGGCGGCCAATTTCGTGGTCTTTGACCCCACCCCCGCGGGCGACACCTGCTACGCGGTGAATGTACAGTCCAGCGCGGGCGGCAGTGTGCAGGTGAACCCTGGGCCCAACTGCCCCAGCGGCAGCGGTTACCGCCAGGGCACGGTATTGCAGATGACCGCCGCGCCGGAGTACGGCTATGAATTCACCGGCTGGAGCGGGGCGGTGACCAGCACGGACGGCATGACCACCCTGACGGTGAAGGCCAACAGCAGCGTCACGGCCAACTTCCGGCTGATCGAACCGCCGGTCAACGATGACCGCGATCAGGCGATTGTGTGGGCGGGGCAGAGCGGGGTGCAAAGCTTCCATGATACGCGCAACACGCTGAATGCCAGCACGGCGCCGGATGATCCGCGGCTGCCGCGCAAGAGCGCGCCGCAGGGCTACCGTTCGGTGTGGTACCGCTTTACCCCAGTGGGGCCGGGCACTTTGCGGCTGAGCACCCTGGGGAGCGAATACGACACCATCGCGGCCGTGTGGGCCGAGGCTGCGGGCGGCGGTTTGGAACCGAAGGTGTTGAAGTGGAATGATAACGCCGGAAAGAAGCGCCATTCTTCCCTTTCGGCGAGCCTGAAAGGCGGCCAAACCTACTGGATTGAGGTGGTGAGCAAGACCACCACTGCCGGTGTGCTGGTGGTGGACGGTCAGTTTACCCCGCGCAAGGCCAGCAACGACGCCCGCGGCAGCGCGCTGCGCATCACGGACGCACTGACAGGGGAGACCCATTACCATGCCAGCCTGGACGTGTGGAACGCCACCACCGCTGCCAGCGATCCGCTCTTTGACGGCAGCCCCCTGCACCGCAGTGTGTGGTTCCGCTATAAGCCGCGCCAAAACGGGACGCTGATGGTGGACCTGGCGGGCAGCGACTTTGCCGGGCGGGTGGGGGTGTACACCTCTTCGCCCAGCGGCCTGCGGACGGCAGTTCAGGGGGAGGCGCGCCTGGAGGGGACGGCATTGGTGGGCGGGCTGACCTATTACATTGAAGTGGTCTCTGAAGACCCCGGTCAACCCTCGTGGTTGGAATTGGATCTGCGCTATGTGCCGGGGGCGCCGCTGAGTGCGGGCGAATATGACCTGCCCGCGGATGGGTTGGTGACGCTGGGCGGCTGGCAGCCCGCCGGACGAGAGGGCGCGCTGAATGGCAGCCTGTTCACCTCACAGGAGCTGTACGCAGCCAGCGGGCTGACCTTTACGGGCAGCCGCGCTGAGGTGGTGTATTCACGCCTGACCCAGGGTGGGGTGGTGCAGATTTTGGTGGATGGGCGCGTGACTGCCCTGCGCGGGCAGAAGAGCAGCGCTGAGACCGACCAGGTGGTGTGGCGCACGCCGAAGCTGAAGCCGGGGGTGCATACCATCACCTTTGTGCACCGCTCCGGCGCGGTGGTGAACGTGGACGCGGTGCGGGTGCTGCCGTAGCGCACCGGCTGAGGAAGAAACAAAGCGAGGCGGAAGCAATCTCCGCTTCGCTTTTTTGTTGTCATCCCGGCGAAAATTCTTTAAAATGAAAGCACAGGTGGGGGATGGAAGGGGCGGGTGTTCGGGACAATGCGGGAGGGAGACTATGCTGCGGCTCAAATGGTTCCAATTCTCTTTGTGGGGGGTGGTGATTGCCCTGTTGGGCGGGCTGGTTGGCGGCGTGCAGGCACAGGCGGACTGCCCGGCGCTGCATGATTCGGCCGAAGGAGCGCAGGATTGGGCGCTGACCGGCGGGCTGCAAACCTGGGAGGACACCCAGGAGACGGCCTGCGCCAGCAGCGCGGGGGATGACCCGCTCTTTCCCCTGCGCGGGCAGGCGCACAGCGGCTACGCCACCCTGTGGTACCGCCTGCGCACACACGCCCCCGGCAGTCTGCGCCTGAGCAGCCAGGGCAGCAGTGTGGACACCCTGTTGGGGGTGTGGCTGGTGAACCCGGACGGCAGCCTGAGCGCCAAACCGCTGAAATGGAACGATAACGCATCCCGCGGCAAGTATTCCCAGTTGAGCGCGGCCTTGAAAGGCGGCCAGGAAGTGCGCATTGTGCTGGCGGCCAAAACCCCTGCCGAGGGGCAGCTGCACCTCAGCGCACGCTTTCAGCCGGCGCGGGCGGTCAACGATGCGCGCGCCTACGCCGTCAAAGTGCCTGCCAGCAGCACGGCCTTCACCTGGTCGGCAGATACAGACGTTTGGCGGGCGACCCAGGCAGCCAGCGACCCACCGGTGGTGAACGCGGTGCTGGAACGCACGGTGTGGTACCGCTTTAAGCCGGTCATCTCCGGCTGGCTGACGTTGGATACGGCGCGCAGCAATTATGACACGGCCGCCTGGGTGGGCTACAGCGGTCAGACGCCGCCTTTTGAGGGCGAGGACGCGGGTACGAGCGTGTTTCAGGCCAAGATCAACGCTATGCCGGTGGTGGCCGGCCTGACGTATTTCATTGAAGTGGGAGGGCACGCCCCGCTCGATCCGCTGCAGGCCAGCCCTTCGCTCTTGGGGGTAGACCTGGATTTTCAGCCGTGGGCGGCGGCGGGGCCGGGGGAGTACCAGGCTCTGGGCGAACCGCTGATGAGCTACGGCAACGGCTGGACGACGCGGGAGCATATTTCCGCGCTAGGCGGGGATTACGTGGTCACGGGCGGTGTGCACGAGGCCGCGGCGCTGACCTTTACCGGCCGGGGGGTAGAACTGGTGTATGCGCGTTTGCCCGGGGCGGGCAAGCTGCGTCTGTGGGTGGACGGCAGGGCGGTGACGACGATTGACCAGCGGCGCAGCAGTGAGCTGTGGGGGCGGGTGTGGCGGCGGCGCTGGACGCAGGCGGGCACGCATACGCTGACGCTGATGCAGTCGGGCAGCGGGGAAGTGAATTTTGATGTGATTCGGGTGCTGCCGTAGAGT
>DAIOUB010000208.1:0-3042 GCA_036751735.1 Levilinea sp.
CCGGCCGCGGCGTGCACCTCATCACCGTCAACGATTACCTCGCCCGCCTGCACGGCCGCTGGATGGCCCAGGTGTATCAGATGCTCGGCCTGAGCGTGGGCGTGCTGCAGATGGCCGCCCGTACCGATAACGGCCGCACCGCCTTCCTGGTGGATCTGGACAAGCGCTCGCCGCACGAAGATCAAGACCAGCTGCGCGTGGTCTCCCGTAAAGAGGCCTACGCCGCCGACATCACCTACGGCACCAACAGCGAATTTGGCTTCGACTACCTGCGCGACAACCTGACCATGAGCCTGGAAGAGCGCGTCCAGCGCGGGCACGCCTTTGCCATTGTGGATGAAGTGGACAACATCTTGATTGATGAAGCCCGCACCCCGCTGATCATCTCTGGGCCGGCCCAGGACGAAGCCGAATGGTACACCAAGATGGCGGTGGTGGTGCGCCAGCTCAACCCCGAAGATTACGAAATTAACGAAAAAGACCGCGCGGTTTCACTGACCGAGGTGGGTGAGGCCCACGTGGAACAGATCATGGGCCTGGCCCTGCGCGACCCCGAACGGCCAGAAGACATCACCCCCGAACAGGCCCGCACCCTGGGCTATCTGGAACAGGCCCTGCGCGCCCAGTTCCTCTACAAGAAAAACAAGGATTATCTGGTGCAGTCGGGCAAGGTGGTGATTGTGGATGAATTCACCGGCCGTCTTATGCCGGGGCGGCGCTGGTCCGAAGGGCTGCACCAGGCCGTGGAGGCCAAAGAGGGCGTCAAGGTGGAGCCGGAAAACGTCACCTACGCCACCATCACCCTGCAGAACTACTTCCGCATGTACGACAAGCTGGCCGGTATGACCGGTACGGCCCTCACCGAAGCGGAAGAATTCGCCAAGATCTACAAGCTGGAAGTCCTGCCCATCCCCACCAACCTGGATTACCAGACCATGACGGCCAAACCCACCCTGATGGCGGTGGAAGCCAAGGACGAGCAAAACTACCGCTACACCTATTACGCCCGTACGGAAGACGAAAGCAAAAAGCCCCTTTTCTGGCGGCGCAAGGATTACCCCGATGTGGTCTACCGCACCGAGGAAGGCAAGCTGCGCGCCATCACGCAAGAGGTGCTGACCTATTACGTGTGGGGCCGCCCGCAGCTGGTGGGCACCACCTCGGTGGAACATTCCGAGCGCCTCAGCGAACGCCTCTCCGCCGAGATGATCCGCCGCCTGGCCCAGGTGCTGCTCATCCGCCAGGCCTGGATGGACAAAAATAAAACTGACATGATCACCCGGCCGGTGCCGGAGCTGCAGCCGCTGAACGGCAAGCTGGACGCGCTGGCCGTGGGCGATCTGCGGCCGGTGGCGCGCAGCCTGGACCTGAGCATGAATCCCGAAGACCCTGAGAATTTCCAGCGGCTGACGGAAATCCTCAGCCTGGGCGGCGCCGATTCCGAGCGCCTGCTCAAGGCCCTGCAGGCCGGCATCCCCCACCAGGTGCTCAACGCGCGCAAGCACGATGAAGAATCCATCATCATCGCCCGCGCGGGCGCGTATGGGGCCGTCACCATCGCCACCAACATGGCCGGCCGCGGTGTGGATATCAAGCTGGGCGGCGAGCTGCCCGAAGAAATCCTGCGGGACGTCAACCGTGTGCTGACCCGCGGCGATGCCGACCCCTACGACCTGACCAACGCCCAGCGCCGCGCCCTGCTGCAAAACCTGCCCCCCGAAGAGTACGGCATCTATGAAGAAGCCGTCCAGCAGTTCCTGATTCACATGGAAAATATGGAAAAAGTGCGCCAGTTGGGCGGCCTGCACGTCATCGGCTCGGAACGGCACGAATCCCGCCGCATTGACAACCAGCTGCGCGGGCGCGCCGCCCGTCAGGGCGACCCCGGCTCTTCGCGCTTCTACCTCTCGCTGGAAGACGACCTCATGCGCCTGTTCGGCGGCCAGCAAGTGGAAGCCCTGTGGAAGCGCATGTTCTCCGACGAGAATATGCCCATCGAGATGGGCTTGCTGGGCCGCATCGTGGAACAGTCGCAGGAACGCGTGGAAGGCGCCAATTTTGATGTGCGCAAGCACCTGCTGGAATATGACGATGTGCTCAACACCCAGCGCAAACGCATTTACGCCCAGCGCGACCGCGTGTTCACCAAAGCCGACCTGAGCGAAGACATTTTGGACATGCTGCGCACCGAACTCCAGGGACGCATCCCCCAGGCGCTGAAGGACGAAGAAGGCCCCTGGAAGCTGCTGGCCTTCCTGGACGAGATCCAGCCGCCCTTCAGCCTGGACGCGGTCAGCTACCCCTCTTACGCCCTGCGCCTGCTGCTGGACGACGCCCGCCGCCCGCTGAGCAAGGAAAACCTGACCCCGGCTGCCGCCCGCGAGGCCCTGATTGCCGTCGCCGGACGCGCCCTGGAGGCCGAAGAGGAACACCAGACCCGCGCGGCGCAAAGCGTGTTGGAGCGCACCCACGAGGCCCTGGAGACCCAGCGGGATGAACGCATGGAAGCTCTGGATAACTTCTTCAGCAGCCTGGAAAACGCGGATGAGGACGAAATGCCCCAGCGCCGCCCCCAGGAACTGCTTCAGGAGGCCAGTGAGCTGGCGCGCATTCCGCTGCGGCTGAACAACGAACAGCTGCGCGGACTGGCCAACGGCGAGCGCGCCGTTCAAGACCTGATCCGCCAGCAGGTGGAAGACAGCCTGGTGGCCTTTGGCATCACCCGGCTGGTGGGGGCGCTGGAGCGCCGTCTGGAAGAAAGCCTGGGCTTCCGCCCGAACCAGTTCCAGGGCCAGACCTGGGATCAAATTGCCAGCCAGGTGCTGCAAGCCGTGGAAGATGTTTTCGCCCGCCGCCGCGAACGCCTGCTGGGGCCCAACGGACAGATCGCCCGCGACCTGGATGCGCTGCTCAGCCGTCTGACCTTAGATTTGGAAAACGATGCGCAGTGGCAGGATCTGCTGCTCTACACCGCCCAGGGACAGCGCCAGGGGTTTGACGCGCGCACCCACCGCCGCACCACCCAGCGCTTTAACCGCCTGA
>DAIOUB010000208.1:3142-4414 GCA_036751735.1 Levilinea sp.
CTCGGCAAGGGCATGCAGAACGACGTCAACCGCGAGCTGCTGCTGCGCGTCATCTCGGACCAATGGGTGGATTACCTCACCCGCGTCGAGGCGCTGCGCGTCTCCATCGGGCTGGAAGCCTACGCCCAGCGCGACCCGCTGGTGCAGTACAAGAGCCGCGCCAGTGAAATGTTCCAGACCCTGCTGGGGGATGTGCGCATGGGCGTGATCAGCCGCCTGTTCACCTTCCGCATGCGCCGCGAGGCACGTGTGGCTTTGGACGATGAGCCCGCCCCCGAAGAAAGCGCCCCCAGCGCGCCCGAAGCGGACGAAACGAAAAAGAAGAAACGCAAACGGCACTAACCCCCCGCCCGCTGCGCCGTGCAGATACGCTCAGGTCAGCCGCCGCCAAAACGGCTGACCTGAGTTTTGGTTAAACCCTTGACAAAATCAGCAGGGTTGCCAAGAACGTTAATCCCCTTTATAA
The DNA here is from genome assembly GCA_036751735.1 of Levilinea sp. Lineage (GTDB taxonomy): Bacteria > Chloroflexota > Anaerolineae > Anaerolineales > Anaerolineaceae > Levilinea. The sequence continues at coordinate 3,609 of DAIOUB010000208.1, forward strand.
TAAGGCTTAATCTATTTCTAAGCGGAGTACAATTCGTATGAATCAAAATGACGCCCAACTCGAGCAGGGGATGACGCCCGAGAACGAGAACAGCGAACATACCAACATGGCTTCCCTGCTCGAACAGGAAGGCCTGGGAATCGATTTCCCCCGTCAGGGTGAAATTCGCAAAGGTGTATTGGCTTCCATCAGCCCCGGCCAGATTCTGGTCAGCGTGGGCACGAAATCGGAAGGCATCATCACCGGCCGTGAATTTGACATGATCCCCCAGGAAGAACTGAAAGAGCTTCAGGTTGGCCAGGAAATTCCGGTTTTCGTCCTCAACCCTGAAGATCAAAATGGGAATCTTGTGCTGTCATACGTGCGTGCCCGCGAAGAAGTCGGCTGGCAAGAAGCAGAAGATTTGATGGCCTCCAAGGGATCGCACCACAGCTCCATCATCGGCTACAACAAGGGCGGTTTGATCGTGCCCCTGGGCGGCCTGCGCGGTTTCGTGCCCGCCTCCCAAATCAGCCTCTCCCGCCGCGCCAGCGTGTCGGGCGATACCCCCGACCAGAAGTGGAGCGAGATGGTGGGGCAGGAAATCGACGTGGTGGTCATCGAAGTGGACCGCGAACGCCGCCGCCTGATCCTTTCGGAACGCGCCGCCAGCAACGAGACCCGCGAATCCCTCAAGGAACGCGTGATTGACGAACTGAAGGAAGGCGAAATCCGCACCGGCCGCGTCACCAGCCTGGCCGAATTTGGCGCTTTCGTCAATATCAGCGGCGCCGACGGCCTGGTGCACCTCTCCGAAATCTCCTGGG
>DAIOUB010000209.1:0-4414 GCA_036751735.1 Levilinea sp.
GCGTTTTCGGCGCGCAGGGAGCGCGAAGGGCGGTGAGAGCGCACGGGGATGCCGGCGGCTTGCAGCCTTTGGGAGAGGGCAAAGCGCAGCCCATCGGACAGGAAGGGAGCCAGGACGACGATCTCTTCGGGCGGCACGTCCTGTTCCTGCACCAGCGCGCGGATCTGCTCGGCGATCCAATCGGCGGATTGGGGCATGAAGCGGCTGAAATTGAACTCCAGGGCTTCAGGGATGCGGGGTGATGCGCTGAAATCCTGCTGGCGCACCGAGGACTCCAGGGTGGCGCGCAGGGACTCGACGGCGGGGGAAACCACCCAGGATTCGTTGAAGAAGACTTCCTGATCGCAGGCGGGGTTCAACTGCTCGGCGCTGAGCGGGTCGGCCCCCAGAAAGGCGCGGTAGCCGCCGCCGCGGTCGTACACCAGCAGGGCAGATTCAAATTCACCCAGCCAACTGCTGACGATATCGTGCACCACGGGGGCGTCTTCTTCCACATTTTCATAGAAGAGGTGGCGGTATTGGGCGCTGAGGTGGGCGCGCACGGCGGGATGGGGCCAGAGCAGCTTTTGGAAGATCTCCATCTGGAGGGAGAAATCCAGCAGATTGTTTTCCAGGCAGTATCGGCGAAAACGCAGGGCACATTCCTGGGCCTGTTCGTAGAGGTGCAGTTCGGCGGGCTTGCCCAGCGAGGCGCTTTTCAGGCGCTCGGCGATGCTGTCAATTTCAAAACCGACCAGGGCAGCCTTGTTGAGATTATCCAGCACCTGACTGTACAGGCGGTTGGTATCCAGGCGGATGGAATCGAAGTAATTTTCTTCCAAAAGCGGCTGGATGACATGCGCCAGGTAGTATTGAGCGGTTTCCAGGGTGAGGAAAGTCGGGGGCAGTTCGGGGTGGGAAAAGCCGGCGGATTCGGCTGCATAGGGCCAGAACAGGTCAATATTCCGCTGGGCCAGACCGCCCAGGGTGACGATGGTGACGGGGCTGCCGGAGGGCAGGTTGGGGCTGCGGACGGCGTTGGTGTAGGGCTGGGCCAGGGTGCGCAGGGGGGCCAGCACCAGGATGGAATCACCGGGGATGCCGCTTTGCAGGGCGGCCAGCAGACGGGCCACGGCGGCGGTGGTTTTACCCGTGCCCGGCGGGCCTTCCAGCCAGATTCGCTGCGAAAAGGGCTGATCTACCAGGGCCTGCTGGGCGGGACTAAGGTTGAACATACGAGGTCACCTTTGGGCGCGGCTACACATTGGCTTCTTGGGCAGCGATGTACTGCAATAGGGCGCGGGCCAGATGCGTGTCATCCTGGGCGCGGTGTGAGTTGGGGATGGAGATGCCCGCGGTACGGCCGGCCTCTTCCAGCGAGAAAAAGCGGTAGGTGCGCCGGCGCGGGTCAAAAATGCCGCGGAATTGGGCGTAGAGCTTCATGATGCAGATGCTCTTGAAGCGTTCCTGCCAGGGCATACGGTGGACTTGATGGGACTGCTGCATGAGGCGCAGGTCGTATTCCTCGTTGTAAATGGCGATCACGCGCCGGTCGAGGTGCGCGCGCACGCTGGGCCAAATCTCCGCCCAGGTGGGGGCGGATTTTACCATCTCGTTGGTGATGTGGTGCACGCGGGATGAATCCGGCGGGATGGGGCGGGTGGGGCGCACCAGGCTTTCAAAGAGCAGGGTGTCGTCATGATCTACGATGGAAATCTCCACGATCTCGGCTTTACTGTCCAGGCCGGTGGTCTCGGTGTCCAGATAGACGGGCTGGGCTTGCAGCACTTTCTGCGCAATTTGAACGGCTTGCAGGCTGGGGTTTAAGATGGGTGCAGGCATGACTGACCTTATTTCACGCTCAGGGTAAATTCCAATAGGCGATCTCATCCAGATTGACGCTGAGGCCGCCGGAGCTGCCCGCCACGTACAGGCCGTAATAGCCGGCGTCGCTCAGACCCGCGCCGTTGACCTCGGTGATGAGCTTATCGTTGATGTAGAGGGTGATGCGGTCGTTTTCCACCTTGACCCCCAGACGATTGGTCTGGCCGGTGCCGCCCAGAACGGCCGGGTCGCTGCTGGAGGAAGCCAGGGAGGTGGTGCCGGTGGAATCCCAGCGCGAAAGGCTGTATCCGCCGCCGCAGGTGACGCCAAAGTAGAAGCCGTGGCCGGAATCGTAATTGGGAGCGCGGAAGACCAGGCCGTAACCGTCGCTGACCCCGCAGTTGTTGGCGGCGAAGCTGCCTTCGAGGTAAAAATTCTTGATGGCCGGGGGGCGCAGACGCCAGGAGCGCCAGCCGTTGGTCATCTTGCTGGCTGCGGTGAGAACGCCTCCGCTGACGCGGAAGCTGGAGTAGTCATCTTCGTAAGGTGATTTGAGGCCGAAGCCGCCGCCGCCGTCGAGGGTGTCTTTACCAGTGGGCGCGCCCAGGGCCGCTTTCCAGTCCTGCGGGGTAGGCGTGGGGGGCGGGGTGAGGGTGGGAATGGGGGTTTGAGTGGGTTCCGGCGTGGCGCTGGGCTGCATCTCAGCCGGGGTGGCTGTGGGGGCCAGGCTGGGCAAAACAGCGGCCGCAGAAGGCTGCGCGGCGAGGGTTTCCGCGACGGCTGTGGCCACGGGGGCGTTTTCGGTGGGGGCCGGGGCGGCGGTTTGGCCGGGCAGGTTGCAGGCCGCAGCGGCCAGCGCCAGAACGGCGGCGCCTAGGGTCAATTTCCAATGTGTTTTGGTCATCTCTTACCTCCTAACAATCCCGAATCACCAGGGGGGCGTGCATCCGAATGTGGGGTTATTATAGCCCAGGAAGGGAGCATTGCCAAACCGCGGCGCTTTGGCTACAATCACATACGATGACGGCAAAAACACCCACCCTGGCGTTTTATAAGCCTTATGACGTTCTGTCCTCGTTCACGGATCCCGAAGGACGGGCGACGCTGAAGGATTACATTGACCTGCCGGGCGTGTACGCCGCCGGAAGGCTGGACCGCGACAGCGAAGGGCTGCTGATCTTGAGCGGGGATGGGGCCTTGATCCACCACCTGACCGACCCGCGCCACCACCTGCCCAAGACCTATTGGGTGCTGGTGGAAGGCGTGCCCACACCCCAGGCTTTGGGCCAACTGGCCAGCGGGGTGCAGCTGGGCGATTTCCGCACAAGGCGCTGCCAGGTGATGGAAATGCCCTCGCCCGACCTGCCGCCGCGCAGTAAACCGGTGACGCCCCACGGCCCGACCGCCTGGCTGCGGATGGTGATTCACGAGGGCAAAAAGCGCCAGATTCGCCATATGACGGCGGCGGTGGGGCTGCCGACCCTGCGGCTGGTGCGGGTGGCGATTGGGCCGGTGACGCTGGAGGGTTTACAGCCGGGGATGTGGCGGGAACTGCGGCCGGAAGAAGTGACCGCGCTGCGCCGGGGCGGCTGAACCGGAGGGCTGCCGTGGTAAGGTTTTTTGAGATTTGATTGTATAATTCTTTCGCACCCATGAAAACTTGCGTGATCCAGCTTGAGCGGCATGACGATATCATCTCCACCCAGGACAAAATGGCCTGGGCGAAAACGCCGCGCGTGGTGTTGGTGTGGCCGCCCAAAGGCAGCCCGCTGCGGCGACCGATTGACTTGATCATTCTGGCGCGCTATGCCCAGCAGCTGGGCGTGCAGGTGGGGCTGGTGACGGGGGATTATCACACCCGCCAGCACGCCGCGCAGGCGGGGATTCCCGTGTTTGATTCGGCGCGCGAAGCCCAGCGAAGACCCTGGCGGCGCAAGGGGCGGCGTAAGATCAGCCCGCCCGCGGGGGCCGACAGCCTGGCCCGGCGCGAAGCGCTGCGCAAAACCCGTCCGCAGCGCCGCCAGATGAACGAGCTGCCTTTATGGGGACGGTTAGCGGTTTTCTCGGCGGGCGTTTTGGCGGTGGCAGCCCTGCTGATCCTGTTTTTACCGGGGGCGCAGGTGCGGCTGCCGTTGGCCGAGCGGCCCCAGCAGCTGACTCTGGATTTATTGGCGCACCCGGATATTCAGGCTCCCAATTTGACCGGCGGGGTGCCGGCCCAGGTGCTGACCGTGACGGTGGAAGGGCAGCGCGACGCCCTGAGCAGCGGTGAAATTTGGGTGGGCGACAGCGCGGCGCGGGGCGAGGTGCTGTTTACCAATTTGACCGACCAGCCGGTGATCGTGCCGGAGGGGACGGTGGTGCGCAATTTGGGAGAGCCGGCGGTGCGCTTCCGCACGTTGGCCGAGCGCAGCCTGCCGGGGGTAGGGGAAAAGAGCGCGGCGGTGCCGGTGGCGGCAGTACAGCCGGGCACGGCGGGCAACCTGGAGGCGGGGCAGATCACCGCCATCGAGGGGGCCGTGGGGGCGCAGCTGAGCGTAACCCAGGCCCAGCCCACCAGCGGCGGGCGCGACCGGCGCGTGCCCAGCCCATCGGAAGAGGATTACGCGGC
>DAIOUB010000210.1:0-4376 GCA_036751735.1 Levilinea sp.
GTGCGCCAGCGCGGCATGGTGTACCGCCGCGGACGTACCTGGGATCTGCTGCATTACGGTCTGCGGCGGCGCAGTTGGATGCAGAAACAGGGGCTGGAGGTGGAAGAATGAGCAGCGTTTTTGAGGGTCAGCGGGTGCGGCTGGCGGTGCCGGATTTCGAGCGCGATACCGAGATCATGGCGGCCTGGAGCCGCGACAGCGAGTATATGCGCCTGAGCGGCAGCGAACCGGCGCGCATGTGGTGGCCGGCGGTGGAGAAGAACTGGCTGAAAGAATACATGGACGAGGCTTACCTCTTCGGCATTTACCGCCGTGAAGACGACCGCCTGATCGGTACCCTGGATTTGGAAGTGGACAATTGGGCGGTGCGCAACGCCTGGCTGGGCATCGGCATCGGCGACCGCACTTGCTGGGGACAGGGCTACGGCAGCGAGGCCATGCGTTTGCTGCTGCATTACGGCTTTGAGGAGCTGCATCTGGATCGCGTGACCTTGAATGTGTTCGAATACAACACACGCGGGGTGCACGTCTATGAGAAGCTGGGCTTCAAGATGGAAGGGCGCTATCCCAAGTGGCTGCTGCGCGAAGGCAAGCGCTGGGATTTGATCTATATGGGAATCACGCGCAGCGAATGGGAACAGGTGTGCGCGGAGAGCGGCAGCAGTTTTTAAAATAGAGAGGCAAAAATGGTGGCTATTCATCCAATCGTAGAAAAATTCCCCCTGGTCATGCCGGAGGGGATGCACGACCGCCCCTTTACCCTGGCGGATGCGCCGGCGGTGGTGGAGGTTCTCAACCGCGTTTCGCAGAAAATGACCGGTCAGGACGACACTTCGTTAGAAGAGGCGTTGGCGGATTGGAGTGACCCGGTGTATGTGCCGGAGCGGGACGGGCGCGTGATGGTGAACGGGGCGGGCAAGGTGGTGGGCTTTATTGAGTTTTACGATATGGGCCAGCCGCACGCCCGATTTTACAGCTTTGGGCGGGTGGACCCCGACTCTACGGGCCAGGGGGTGGGGCGCTTCCTGCTCAGTTGGGTGCTGCGGCGCAGTTTGGATAATTTGGAGCTGGCCGAGCCGGGCACGCGTGTTTCCATTTTGGGTGGGGTGAACGAGGCCGATCAGGCCGGGCAGCGTCTGTTTCAAAACCTGGGCTTTCGCCTGGAGCGCGTCTTCAGCCGCATGCGCATTGATTTTGACCAGCCGCCGCAGGCGCCGGTATTACCCGAAGGGATCAGCCTGCGCACCACCAGCCCGGAGGACAACCGGCGGGTGTACCTGGCGGTGTATGACGCATTCATGGATCATTACGGCTTTGTGCCGCAGCCCTTTGAAGATTACTACGCGCGCATGATGCACTTTTTGGAAAGCGACCCCTATAAGGATTATTCTCTGCGCTTTGTGGCTGAGGAGGGCGGCGAGATCGCCGGGTTCTCACTGTGCGATCCGCGCACGGGCGAAGACCCCAACCTGGGCTGGGTGGGGCAGCTGGGGGTGCGGCGCGACTGGCGGCGCAAGGGCCTGGGGCTGGCGCTGCTGCTGCATTCTTTTAACGAGATGTATGCGCGCGGGCTGCGCTCGGCGGGGCTGTGGGTGGATTCGGACAGCCTGACGGGGGCCACGCGCCTGTATGAAAAAGCGGGCATGCGCGTGCAGACGCGTTCGGTGCGGTATGAATATGAGCTGCGCGCGGGCAAAGAGATGGGGGTGATGAGCCTGTAGCCGCCCCTCGTTGCATTCGATCGAAACTCAGCCCAGGCCGCCGCGCCTGGGCTGTTGCTTTGCGCGGCAGATGATATAATCCAGGGAATTGCCGCCAAGGAGGTTCAGAACCGTGACATCCAAGCCGAAAATTCGCGCCGTGATCTTTGACATGGGGGGTGTTTTGCTGCGCACAGAGGATGGTGGCCCCCGCGAAGCCCTGGGACGGTCTTTGGGGATTACTCGCGCCGAGCTGGAACGGGTCGTATTTGAATGTGACGAGGCGCGGGCGGCCACGGCCGGGGCGCTGCCCGAAGAACGCATGTGGCAGGCGGTGGGGGAGCGCCTGGGGGTGGCTGCGGAGCAGCTGCCGGCTTTTCAAGATCAATTCTGGGCGGGGGATGAGCTGGATCTGGACCTGGTGCAGATGATCCGCGGGCTGCGCAAGCGCTGGCGCACGGGGCTTTTGAGCAACGCCTGGCCCAATATTCGCGCCACGTTGGGGCGGCTGTATCCTGAATTTCTGGACGCATTTGATGAGGTGGTGTTTTCGGCTGAGGTGAAGATGGCCAAGCCGGACGCGCCGATTTACCATTTAATGGTGGAGCGCATGGGCGTGCGGCCAGAGGAAGCCGTGTTTGTGGACGATTTTTCGGCCAATGTGCGCGGAGCGCAACGGGCGGGGCTGCAGGCGGTGCATTTTACCAGCCCGGCGCAGACCTGGCTGGAGCTGCGCGCGCTGCTGGGAGACGGCTTTGATTGATCTGGAAACGCTGGCGTTCCCCAACGGGCGGCCGCTGCGTTTGGGCGTGGTGTCGGATACGCACGTCCCCGACCGGGCGCAGGAGCTGCACCCGGGGCTGATCGCCAGCCTGGAAGCGGCCCAGGTGGACCTGATTTTGCACAGTGGGGACATTTCGACCCCGGCGGTGTTGGAGGCTTTGGCCCAGGTGGCGCCGGTGCGGGCGGTGCGCGGCAACCGCGATTTTGCCTTCTTGGGCAAGCTGCCCCTGGTGCGCGCTTTTCAGATTGGGCCGCGCAAGCTGGTGCTGATGCACGGGCACGGCGGCTGGCTGCGCTATTTGCTGGATAAGGTGGAGTATATCCGGCACGGCTACCGGCTGGAACGGTATCACGATTTGCTGATGGAAACCCTGCCGCAGGCGGACGGGGTGATCTTTGGGCACACGCATTTTGTGGAAAATGTGTGGAAAGGGGGCAAGCTGCTGTTCAATGCTGGCTCGGCTTCGATGGGTTCGCCGGTGCATCCGCTGCCTTCGTTTGGCGTGCTGAGCGTGGCGCACGACGGGCAGATGCAGGCGGAGGTGGTGGCCCTGACAGGGATGCGGCGTGAGGGCCGGAAATGGGTCGAATTGTAATTTGCTTCAATGGATTTTCTTAAATTATCTTGACCTTTCCATATGCGATTGATATAATCACTATTTGCGCATGGTATACCCATACGTAGGTATTTTTGTGTATTAAGCGGATCTGGAAGAAACCTATATTCGGCCAGGTTTAAACAACTTAGGAGTGCTCTATGGCGTCTGTTCTGCCAACCAAGTCTTTCGCGCGTATCCCCGTCATTTTTGACCTTCCTGACCTGATCGAAGTCCAGCTAGATTCCTTTCGGCGTTTGAAATCGGAAGGTCTGGCCGACCTGTTCAACGAAGTTTCCCCGATTGAATCCTATAACAAAGGCATGAAGCTGTTTTTCCCCAGCCACTCGCCAGAGAGCCAGCAGTGGGGCTTGCGCTATTGGTTTGGGGACCCCAAGCACTCCATGAACGAATGTGTTGAGCGCGATTTGACCTTTGCCAGCCCGCTGTATGTGAGCGTGCTGCTGGCGGGGCCAGAAGTGCCCGAACCCATCAAACAAGACATCTTCTTGGGCGATTTCCCTGAAATGACCGAAAAGGGCACGTTCATTATTAACGGCTCTGAGCGCGTGGTCGTTTCACAGTTGATCCGCTCCCCTGGCGTGTATTTTGAAGCGCCGGTGGACCGCGCTTCGGGCCACCGCCTGGCCATGGCCAAGCTGATCCCCGACCGCGGCGCGTGGATGGAATTTGAAACCCGCAAGAACGATTATTTGATTTTGAAGTTCAACCGCAAACGCACGGTGCCGATCACCATCTTCCTGCGGGCGCTGGCGGCCATTTCGGACGGTCTGCTGGATTCCCCCATCAAAGAGGGCAGCGACGAAGAATTGATCGCCCTGTTCCAGGATGTGGATAACAACCCCGACCGGCTGTTCATCACCTCCACCCTGCGCCAGGAACCCGCCTGGGATTTGAGCGGCGGCCTGACGGTGGCCGAAGCGGCCCTGATTGAGTTCTTCAAGCGCATGCGCCCCGGTGACCCGGCCACGTTGGACAACGCGCGCCAGTTCCTGGAAGAGCAGCTGTTTGATCAGCGCCATTACGACCTGGAACGGGTGGGGCGCTATAAACTGAATCAAAAGCTGGATCTGGTGGACCGCGTGCCGATTTCGCACCGCACCATCACCCGCTGGGACATTGTGGCTTTGATCCGGCGCATGATCCTGATCAACAACGAAGTCGAAGACAAAGACGACATTGACCACCTGGGCAACCGCCGCGTGAAGACCGTGGGCGAGCTGATTCAGAACAAGCTGCGCATTGGCTTGCGCCGCATGGAACGGGTGATCAAAGA
>DAIOUB010000211.1:0-4272 GCA_036751735.1 Levilinea sp.
GTGTACGCTTACAGCTTTGGGCAGCTGCTGGTGCTGTCGCTCTATCAGCAGTTCCAGCAGGAAGGACAGGCCTTTAAGCCGCGCTACCGCCGAATTTTGGAAGCGGGCGGTTCGGTGGCGCCGGTGAAGCTGTTGGCCGAAGCCGGCATTGATATCTACGCCGAATCGTTCTGGCAGGGCGGCTACGCGGTGCTCAGCCGCACCCTGGATCAGTTGGAGGCGCTGGGCGCGGCTTAATCGCGCCCTCCTTTTTGTGGTATATTTCGAGACAGCAATCCGCACATTTCACCACGGGTTTTTACGGGAGCGACCATGTATTTTGCCATTGAGGGCGTCATCGGAGTTGGCAAGACCACCCTGGCTCGTTTGCTGCAGCCCAGCCTGCAATCCAGCCTGCTGCTGGAGGTGTTCGAAGAAAACCCCTTCCTCAGCGATTTCTACAGCGACCGGGCGCGCTACGCCTTTCAAACCCAAATCTTCTTCCTGCTCAGCCGCTATCACCAGCAGAATCAAAACGTGCCGCGGCTGCTGGAAACCTCACCGCACCTGATCAGCGATTACACCTTTGAGAAAGATGAGCTGTTTGCGCGCATCAACCTCAAAGGCGACGAACTGGAAATGTACCACCGTGTGCACCTGGCCCTGGCAGAAAAAATCCCCCCGCCCAATCTGGTGGTCTATCTGCGCGCCAGCACGGATGTGCTCATGGCGCGCATCGCCCAGCGCGACCGCCCCTATGAGCGCACCATGGAGCGCGGCTACATCGCCGAACTCAATCAGGCCTATGATGATTTCTTTTTGAACACCCAGGAACACCTCTCGCCCACCCTGGTGATTGAAGCCGGAGAGCTGGATTTCGTGCGCAGCCCCCAGGATCTGCGCTGGGTGGAAAACCGCATCCGCCAGACGCTGCAGCTGCCGCCCTTCCAGCCGGAATTACCCCTGGAACGCCCCTCCGCCTGATTTTCCTGTGAATTTGAGGTAACTGTTTATGCGCATCACCCGCGAATCCCTTCTCCGCCTGACCCGTACCCTGGTCGATCTGCGCGTACGCGGCAACCGCCGCCTGGTATGCGTCTATTTGACGGGATCGCTCATCGGTGAGGAGGCGCTGTTGGGCGGAACCACGGATATTGACCTGATCTTTGTTCACAGCGACGAGCCGCCCGTGCACCGCGAGGTGGAGCGGGTGAACGACGATGTCCATCTGGACATCGCCCATTTCTCGCAGTCCGTTTTCCAGCACCCGCGCGGGCTGCGGGCGGATCCCTGGCTGGGGACGTATTTGTGTGAAAACCCCATCGTGCTGCACGACGTTCAGCACTGGTTCGACTTCACCCAGGCCAGCGTGTGCGCCCATTTTTACCAGCCGGAGACGGTTTGGGCGCGGGTGCGGCCCATGTCTGACGTGGCGCGGCAGTCCTGGCTGAATCTTGAAGCCGGGGAGCAGACCTCTGCGGTAGATTTTCTCAACACCTACCTGAGCGTGATGCACAGCGCGGCCAACACTCTGGCCTGCCTGAACGGCGGGCCGCTGACCGAACGGCGCTTCCTGCTCAAGCTGCCCGAACGCACCCAGGCCGTGGGCAAACCGGAACTGTTCGGCGCCTTTGTGGATCTGCTGTGGCCCCAGCCGGTGGAAAAAAGCCAATGGGAGCCGTGGGCCGCGGCCTGGAAAAGCTGTCTGACGGAAGCCAGCGAACAGCCGGGCTGCCCCACGCGCTTTAAGGCCTGCCGGGTGGGGTATTACACCCGCGCCGCCGATGCCATGTTCGACGAATACCCCAGCGCGGCGCTGTGGCTGATGCTGCGCACCTGGACGCAGGTTCTGGGGCTGTTCCCAGCCCTATCTGGCCAGGAAGATTGGGCACAGATGACCGCCGCGCTGAACCTGAGCGCGCCGCACCACGAGGAGCGCCTGCGGCAGCTCGACAGCTATCTGGACTCGGTAGAAGAGACCCTGGATGAGTGGGCGCGCGCCAACGGGATTGAAAGCCTGTAAAAATACCCCCCACCGGTTGGGGTAGGCGAGGCTTATCTTTCGCCTTTCCATTCACCGAAAACTGTGGATAAGTGCCGTAAAACTGTGGATAACCCTGGAGAAGTGTGGAAAAAACGCCTTTTGTGAGGTTATTTTGGGGAAAACCAAAAAACTGCACCCCCCTAGATATGGGGGGTGTTTTTATGCCGCCCCCATAGATTGACGGGCCTGTGGGAAGCGAGTTTTCTCCCCAAAAGTCAGCGGAGTTATGTTCAATTTATCCACAGTCGAGATGGGAAAACTCCTCTCGTTCATACCCGCATCCCTGGGGGGCAGAGAGCGCGTCAACGCCTGCATGTGGGGGCTGGGCAGGGCTGATGGGGACTTATCCACAGTATCCACACCCCCTACTACGACAGCGACTCCAGATTCATTTATTACCTACATAAAGAGAGAGAAAGGCTGAACCCCCCCTTTAAACCCGCGGAAACGGGCAGGGACATGCGGGGTAAACCTATTTTTTCAGCCAAGGATTCGCTTAGAACCGGTAATATCAATTCAAAAGGCGATCTCTCCTCCATTGTCTTTGCTTTCGCTCCAATCCCTCAAGTCCTGGTCAACCTGAAATAGGTCAAGTATAGACAATCCAACTGCGGTCCAGTTCTCCCCTCGAATGCCCATTTTCCCAAAAGTTTTCGCATAGGATTGGGCATCACGCAGCCAGCCGCCGCGAGCAAACCCCAGATAATGCACGCGCCAACACCCTTCCGAGGGAACAAATTCGGCTGTTTTCTGAACCAGGCCATCTAATACATCCCGCCCTATCGCTTTCGGACTCCACTTACATTCGCCGAGGATGAGTGTTTTCTCCATGGAATTGATGCCCACAACATCCACTTGGGCTTTTCGCGTCCAGGCACCGCCGACCTGATCGGGTAAGAAAGGCAAATGGACATGCCCCGTTGCGCGCAGGAGCCACTCCTGACATAACTCTTCCCAGGTATATGTGCCAATGAAGTCCAACAAATGGTGTTTAATTTCTTCCAGAGCCTGTTCTTCTACCCCAAGCGCCAACTGGGACTGGCGCCGGGCCAGAAAGCGGTAATAGAAACGCAAGAATGGATCGGCAATAAAGTGCCGACCCAGGCGTGAGGTGGGCGGCTTTGTCACCGGAACACGGCGGGTGATAAAGCCGGTTTCGGTGAGCACGCTCAAGTACTGGGGGATATGTTTTTCTTCCAAACCTGAGAAACCGGCAATTTCCTTTGGTGTTCTCGCCCCGTTGGCAATGGCTCGAAAGATCGAAATATAGTTATGCGGATCACGCAGGAAATCTGCCAACAGCAGCCGGGGTTCGTCATGCAGAGAGGCGCTGTAATTGAGAAACTCACTGCGAATATTTTGAGTCAGGTTCCTTTCGGGTGCAAACCGTTCCCAATAGGCAGGGACTCCGCCCAGCATGGCATATACCGCTACACGCTCATCGGCTGAATAGTTCGGATAAAAAGATTGCGTAACACCAAATGGCAGAGGCAGCAGCAGTAAATTGGCTGTGGACCGGCCGTACAGCGGCGCCTGATAGGAGAGCACCTGCCGGTGCATCATACCCAAATGCGAGCCTGAAAGGATCAAAAACAGGTTGGATTTGCTGAGTGAATGATCCCAGGTGTGCTGTAAGTAAGCCGAAACGGCTGGTTCGGCCTCCAGGAGATAGGTAAATTCATCCACGATGACGGCCAACCGTTCTTTTTCAGCCAGTCGAGCGAGTGCCTCAAAGGCTGTGGGCCAATCCCCATAGGACATATCCGCCGGGGGCTGAGATTGGGACTCGAAGCGAAAGACCGCCTGTGAAAAAGATCGTAATTGATCCACCGATGAGGTCGGGGCCGCAATCCAAAAGAAAGCGCGCGGTTTATGTAATTCCATCCAATGCGTGATCAGGCGGGTTTTTCCAACCCGCCGCCGGCCGTATAGAATCATAAATTCGGCCTTTTGGCTTTGATATCGCCGGTTAAGTTCACCCAACTCTCTGGATCTTCCAATGAAAGGAGTTGTCATGGCACATCCTGTAATTAGCATATTTACTATTAGTATAAATCATTTTATGCTAATTTCAATAGTAATTTGATTTTTGATTTACCGAAAAATAATATGAAGGATACAACCAGCATCGGCCTGTTTCAATTGGTAGGATCAGAAAAGCATGCCCCCCACCCTACGAATTTATTCCATTGCAAAAAACTCACGCCGTAAACGCAACCTTTTTGCAGTTGCGGCGTATATCTTTGTGA
>DAIOUB010000212.1:0-4244 GCA_036751735.1 Levilinea sp.
CCCTCCCGCGGACTGCTGTATAATGGCTGCAATGAAACCGCACGGACGTCTTTGGTTGGGGGTGGGGCTGGTGATCCTGGTCCTGGCGGCGCGGCTGATCCCGGGGCCGCGCACCATTGACGATTCCTTCATCACCTACCGCTACGCGCGCAACCTGCTGGCGGGGGAGGGCTTTGTCTACAACCCCGGCGAGCGCGTGCAGGGCACCACCACGCCGGTGTACACCCTGCTGATGGCCGGGCTGGGCGCGCTGACGGGCGGCACGCAGGCGCCTTTCCCCTGGCTGGCCCTGGGGGTCAACGCCCTGGCCGATGCGGCCACCGCTTTGCTCTTGGTGCGGTTAGGCCGGCACGCCGGGGCGCGCTGGGCGGGCTGGGCGGCGGGGCTGGTGTGGGCGGCGGCCCCCTATTCCGTCACCTTTGCCGTCGGCGGGCTGGAGACCAGCCTGTACGTGCTGCTGCTCACCGGGGCGGTGTGCGCCTATGTGGAACAGCGCCGCGTGTGGACGGCGCTGCTGGGCGCGCTGGCCATCCTCACCCGCCCGGACGCGCTGATTTTGGCCCTGCCGTTGGGAATCGACCGCCTGTGGCGCGCGCTGCGCAAGGGCGAGCGGCTGGGGTGGGGCGAGGTGCTGGCGCTGGCCCTGCCGGGGCTGGCCTGGGGGCTGTTTGCCACTCTCTATTTCGGCAGCCCCATCCCCCATTCGGTGCAGGCCAAGCTGGAGGTCTACCGCCTGGGGGCCAACGAGGGCCTGATCCGCTTATTGCAGCATTACGCCACGCCGTTTTTTGAAAACCTGTGGGGCGGGGCCTGGGCCGTCGGCGCCGGGCTGCTGCTGTACCCCTTTCTCTATCTGGTGGGCGCCCGCCGCGCGGCCCGCGTTCAGCCGCGGCTGCTGGGCTGGCTGGTGTACCCCTGGCTGTACCTGCTGGTGTTCGCCGTCTCCAACCCGCTCATCTTCCGCTGGTATCTGACCCCGCCCTTGCCCGCTTATTTCCTCTTTCTGCTGCTGGGGGCCGAGGAACTGCTCAGCCGCCTGCTGCGGGTGGATGCGGCCCACGCCCGGCGCGCGGCCCTGGCGGCGGCCTGTGTGTGTCTGCTGCCGCTGGTTTCCACCCTGGGCGAATGGCGGCTGCGGCCCGACGGCGGTGCGCTGCGCCCCGCCCCGCACATGGCCTATATCGAGCTGGAGCGCCTCTACCGGCGGGCGGCGGATGAACTGGCCCCCCACATGACCCCGCAGACGCGCCTGGCGGCGGGGGATGTGGGCGTGCTGGGCTTTTTCACCCCTGCGCAGATTCTGGACACGGTCGGCCTGAACTCCCCCGTCTCTCTGGGCTATTACCCGCTGGACCCGGCCGCCTATGTGATCAACTACGCCGTCCCCGCCGATTTGCTGGTGGAGCAGCAGCCCGATTGGGTGGTGGTGCTGGAGGTGTACGGCCGCCGCACCTTTTTGCAGGACGCGCGTTTTCTGAGTCAATACCGCCTGTGGAAAACCCTGCCCACCGACATGTACGGCAGCCAGGGCATGCTCATTTTCCAGCGCGCGGCCCCCTAAGCCTGTACAATCCCGTGATTTATCCCCCCCAATTGGGTAGAATGACCCTATGTATCATCTGCCGCTCTTCCCGCTGCATACCGTGCTGTTCCCCGGGATGCCTATTCATCTGCACATTTTCGAACCGCGCTACCGCGAAATGATGCGCCTGTGCCTGGACGATCAGCGCCCCTTTGGGGTGGTGCTCATCCGCCAGGGCATGGAGGCGCTGGGGCCGCTGGCCGATCCTTTTCCGGTGGGAACCACCGCCCACATCACCGAGGCAGCCACCCTGCCCGACGGGCGCATGAACCTGGTGGCGTTGGGGGATGAACGCTTTCGCATTCTGTCGCTCGACCGCTCCCACACCTATCTGACCGCGCAGGTGGAATCCCTGCCGCTGAACACTGCCCACACCCTGCAGGTGGCGCGCGGCGGGCACCTGCTGCGCAAATATCTGGCGCGCTACATCCGCCTGCTGGCGCGCACCGGCCTGCGCGACCTGATGGAGTTAAACCAGCTGGAGATGCCGGACGACCCCATGTTCCTCACCTATCTGGCCGCGGCCTTGCTCCAGCTCCCCGCGGTGGAAAAGCAGGCCCTACTGGAAGACGTGTGCGGGCAGGATTTGCAGGCCCATGTGCTGCGCCTGTACAGCCGCGAAATTCCCCTGCTGGCGCGCCTGCTGGGGGTCGAAGAGCGCCGTGCTGAACGGGCCGCCTGGCTCAATTAGCCCCCACGGAAAACCCTCCCCGGCGGGTTGCGGCCCGCCCCATAATTTGATACGCTTATGCCGTCTCAATTCTTCTTTCTTTTCCCGGAGGCGCGCATGACCCCCCAACTGGCCCCTAACCTCACCATCGCCCTGCTGCAATTGGCCCCCTGCGGCCCGCATCCATCTGCAAATTTGGAGAAAGGGTTGGCCGCCTGCCGGGCCGCCCAGGCCCAGGGTGCGGATGTGGCCCTCTTCCCCGAAATGTGGAGCACGGGTTACGCCGGCTTTGACCTGCAGGACGAGGGCCAGCGCCGCGCCTGGGAAGCGCAGGCGCTGAGCCTGGACAGCCCCTTTGTGCGTGCCTTTCAGGAAGAGGCGCGGCAGTTGGGCATGGCGATTGCCCTGACCTTGCTGGAACGCTGGCCCGGCGGGCCGCGCAATACCCTGGTGCTGTTCGACCGCTGGGGGCAGCCGGCCCTGACCTACGCTAAAACCCACCCCTGCGCCTTTGATTGGGAAGCCGCCCTGACCCCCGGCGAGGATTTCCCCGTGTGCACCCTGGATACCGCTCAGGGGCAGGTGCGCGTGGGGACCATGATCTGCTTCGACCGTGAATTCCCCGAAAGCGCCCGCCTGCTGGCCCTGGGCGGCGCCGAGCTGATCCTGGTGCCCAACGCCTGCCGGCTGGAAGGCAACCGTCTGGCCCAGTTCCGCGCGCGGGCCTTTGAGAACATGACCGCCCTGGCCATGACCAACTACCCCGCCCCGCAGGAAAACGGCGCTTCGCTGGTTTTGGACGGGCGCGCCTTCGCCCCAGAAGGCGCCTCGCGCGATATGATCGTGACCCAGGCGGGCGCCGAGGAGGGCATCTTTTTGGCCTCTCTCGATCTTGAATCTCTGCGCGGCTACCGCCAGCATGAAGTCTGGCTGGCCTACCGCCGCCCGCACCTCTACGCCCCCCTCAGCCGCCCGTCCCAGTCCTGATCCCTCGCCGCCGCGGGGAATTTTGCCACTTTCGGAAACGCGCACTGCCGTTTATAATCCATCTCCGCATTCTATGGAGGGTAGGCTATGAAAGTTCAACCGGCAGCTCACGAAACGCTGCGCGACCTGGCGCGGTCGGTGCGTTTTTCACGAAAATCTGTGCAGGATTATGCCCTGGTGCTCTTGGGGACGCTGATTCAGGCGCTGGCGCTGCGTCTGTTCCTCATCCCCGCCACGCTGGTCAGCGGCGGGGTCAGCGGCGCAGCCCAAATCATCAATTTCTTCACCGGCTGGCCCATCGGCTTGATGGTCTTTATCGGCAATCTTCCCCTGTTTGTGCTCGGCTGGCGCTATTTGGGCGGGGTGCGCTTCGCCCTGCGCACGGCGGCGGCCATCGCCTCATTCTCGTTTCTCACCGACCTGCTGGTGGTTTTTCTCCCCGCAGGCGGGGTGACGGACGACCTGTTCCTGAACAGCATCTACGGCGGCGTGGTGTTGGGCATCGGCCTGGGGATTGTGTACCGCGGCAAGGGCACCAGCGGCGGCTCGGACATTTTGGGCCGCATTCTCAATCACCGCCTGGGCATTTCCATCTCGCAGGCTTACATGATCACCGATACCCTGGTGGTGCTGCTGGGCGGCATCGCCTTTGACTGGGAACACGCCCTGTACGGCGTGGTGGTGATTTACGTCAGCGGGCTGGCAGCCGAGATGGCCTCGGAAGGCAGTAATATTTACCGCACCGCCATGATCATCACCGCCCTGCCGCGGGAGGTGACCCAGCGGGTGCTGACGGTGCTGGAGCGCGGGGTGACGTTGCTGGAGGCCACCGGTGGGTACACCGGGGAGCAGCGGCCGGTGCTGTACTGCGTGGTGACGCGCTCGGAGGTCAACCAGTTGAAGGAGTTGGTGCGCGAGGCCGACCCCAACGCGTTTATGGTGATTGGCCAGGCCAATGAGGCTCTGGGAGAAGGCTTCCGTCCGCTGGAAAAGGTGTAGGGGCGC
>DAIOUB010000213.1:0-4221 GCA_036751735.1 Levilinea sp.
TGCTGTGACCAATAATGATACGCAGCCCAATTCCACGCCTTAGTGTTGCCGCCAACCTGCGCAGGGCCTTGATCCTCATGGTTGGGCTAACCGTGATGCTGACATCCTGCGGCCTTTTGCCGTTCCAAAGCACCTCGTCCGCCGCGCAGCTGCCCGCCCAGGCAGATTTCGCCGCCCCCACCCGCACCCCCTTCCAACCCCTGCCGCCCACCCCGGTGGTCACCCGCCCGCCCCGGCCCACCCCCCAGGCCACCACCAGCCCGGCGCTCTCGCCTTCGCCTTCGCCTGCGCCTACCACCGGCGGAACCCCTTTGACAACCCTCTCCCCCCTGCCGCCCACCAACGCCAGCGTCACCAATATCCTCATCTTAGGTTCCGATCAGCGCCCCTATGACGGCGGTTTCCGCACGGATGCCATTTTGTTTGTCTCCATCCATCCCCAAACGTCCAGCGTGCGCGTGGTCTCTGTTCCCCGCGACCTGTGGGTGTGGATTCCCAACTGGGGCTACAACCGCATCAACACCGCCTTTGGCGTGGGCGGTTTTCCCGCCCTGGCGCAAACCTTTGAGGTCAATTTTGGGGTGCGCCCCGATTACTACCTCATGGTCAACTTCCAGGGCTTTATTGACATCGTCAACACCCTGGGCGGCATTGATGTGCACGCCGAAAAAGGCCTGCGCGACGCCTGTGCCCTGCCGCAGCAGTTGGGTGACGGCACCTGCCGCATCGAGCCGGGGGTCATCACCATGGACGGCGACACCGCCCTCTGGTATGTGCGCGCCCGCTACACCACCAGCGATTTTGACCGCACACGCCGCGAGCAGGAAGTGCTTTTCGCCCTCTTCCGCGCCATGATGAGCCTGGACGCCGTTCAGCGCGCGCCGGAGCTGTTCGCCATCTACTCGCGCAGTGTGGATACCGACCTGACCCTCGACACCATCCTGCCCCTGGCGCAAATTGCCCCTGCCCTGGTGGAAGGCAAGAATATCCAGCGCTACGCGATCGGCCCTGGCGAGGTGTACGATATGTTCATCCCCGAAAGCGGCGCCATGGTGCTGCAGCCCATCCCCGGCGCGGTGCAGGCCGTGTTCCAGCAAGCCGTGGCCGAACCCTGATTCTGCCCGCCTGGTGTGATTGACATCCCCTTCGGAATCCATTAAACTATACGAAAATTAAGCAAGTGGAGGTTCCGTATGCCGCCCGAATCCACCCCCGCCAGCATCCATCTGAGCGCCCAGTCATCTTTCCTGCCTGCCATCCAGGCCTGGGAACAGTACCTGCAAGATCAGGCTCGCTCCCTCTACACCATCAAAGCCTTCACCGGTGATCTGGAGCTGTTTGCCAGCTACTTGCCCCCCGACCGCACCCTGGGCGCCGTCACCACCCGCGACATCAACCACTTCCTCCAATGGCTGCAAACCGGCCGCAAAGTGCCGTGCAGCCCCAAGAGCCTGGCGCGCCGCGTCACCTCGCTCAAGGCCTTTTTCCGCTGGCTCACCAAATACGGTGTGCTGCTGGTGGACCCCGCCGAAAAAGTGCTCCAACAAACTGTCATCAGCCCCTTGCCTCAAGTGCTGACTGTGGAGGAGCAGGCCAAAGTGCTGGAGATTGCCAACCGCTACCGCACAGCCAAGAAGCCCGATGCCCGTCCCTACACCCTCACCGCCCTGCTGCTGGCCTCCGGCATTAAAAAAGGTGAATGCCTGGGCATTCACCAAAACCACATAGACCTCGACACCCCCGACGGCCCGGTGCTGTTCATCCGCTACCCCGAGCCGCATAACCGCTACAAAGAGCGCAAGATCAACCTGCCTGGCGAATGGGTGGGCGCCTATCACGAATATTTGGCTCAATATCAACCCACCAGTCAGGTGTTCGCCTGGTCGCCCCGCCGCCTGGAATACATCCTGGAAGATCTGGGCAGCGCCGCCGGGCTGAGCAAGCACCTGTCTTTCGACATGTGCCGCTGGACCTGCGCCCTCAACGACTACCGCACCGGCACAGAAGCCGATCAAATCCGTCAAAAACTGGGGATTTCCAAAATCCAATGGCGTGAAATTGGCCTCAAGCTGCGCAAACTGGCCGAGAACGAAGCCGATTCTCCCCCCGCGGTGTAACCTCAGGCGGCCTTAGCCTTCGGCTGGGTTTCGGCTCAGCCGCAGATGAACCCAACGCCGTGTGGTTTCACTCACCCGGCAAAACTCCGCCGTCCGCCCCCCCGGAATCCAGGCGATCTCATCCCCGCTGCACACCAGCGGCCAGCCCGCCCGCGCTTCGCGCGGCACGCGTTGGTTCACCCAAAAGTCGGATAATTTCAGCGAATGTCCCCCCATGCCGAACGGCCGGAAACGCTCCCCCGGCCGGCCCGTGCGCACGCACAGGGGCAGCCGCACCTGCTCCAGGTCCAGCCAGGCTTCCCAAGGGTCGCCGCCCAGGCTCTGCGGTGCGCCCTCAGCCGCGTCCGCCTCCAGAATCCACCCCCCGCCCAAGGGCATCGCTCCCGGCACGCTCAGCATCAACTCACTGCCGGCGTCTATCTGCGGGTAACTGCGCCGCACGTCCCTGCGCCCCGGATCAATGAACTGTACCTCGCCGTACCGCAGCCGCATGTGCAGCCCGCCCGTCAGCTCCAGCCCACCCGACTCCCCCTCCTGCCGCAGCAGCCCCAGCGCCTGCTCCACCTGCGAGAAGTCAAAATCACGCAGTCCCGGGCGCAGCCAACCCACCGCCCGGCGGACGATCCCGCGCTGCACGCCCAAAGGCGCAGCCCGCAGCCCATCCGCGCGCAGCCGCACCCAGCCGGGTTCCGCCCGAATCAGGCAGTCTTCCCAGGCGCGCTGCACCTGCTCCTCCACCAGGTCATAATCTGCCGCCAGCACCGCCGCCGTGCGCCAGAGTCTTTCCTTGATCTGCGGGTTATACTCGGCCAGATACGGCAGCAGCTCGTGCCGCAGCCGGTTGCGAAAATAGGTGGTATCTGCGTTGCTGGCGTCCTGCACCGGCTCCAACCCGCGCTCCTGACACCAGGCTTCCGTTTCAGCGCGCCACACCCCCAGCAAAGGCCGCACCAAAGGCAGATCGGATCCCCATTCATGCGCCGTCCTGTGCGCGGGCATCCCCCGCAGCCCGGCCATGCCCGCGCCGCGCAGCAGGTGCATCAGCACAGTCTCCACCTGATCATCCGCCGTGTGCCCCACCGTCACGGCCTGCGCCCCCAAACGCTGCGCCTGGCGAAACAGGGCCTGATAGCGCAGTTTCCGCGCCGCCTCCTCCAGCGAAAGATGCTGGCTGGCCGCCGTCCCGCGCACATCCGCGTCTTCCACCACCACCTGCACTCCCCACTGCCGCCCCCAATCCACCACCCGCTGCGCCTCTGCCGCGGCTTCGGGCCGCAGCCCGTGGCGCACATGCACAGCCGCGGTCTGAAAGCCGGCTTCCACCAGCATCCCCCACAAACACAGGCTGTCGGCCCCGCCCGAAACGCCCACCAAAGTGAGCGCGCTGGCACTCAGCTTGCACGTCTTTACCAAATGCAGCTTCATCCATTCCATATCCATACCGAAAATTATACGCCCTTTGGGGGCCATCCCCCGCTGGAAATGGTCACGGTTGCGCGCTTGCAAGCTTTTGCAGTTTATGCTAGACTGACTTAACTATCAAAGGTGCACATTAAGGATTAGGCAGAATGGCGGAAAAGATTCTGATCGTTGACGATGATGCAGAAACCCTGCGCCTGGTGGGCTTAATGCTCCAGCGGCAGGGGTATCAGGTCGTGTCTGCTTCCAACGGCGCTCAGGCCATCCAAATGGTCACCGCTGAGAAACCCGATCTGGTCATTCTGGATGTGATGATGCCGGATATTGACGGCTTCCAGGTGACGCAGCAGCTGCGTGCCAATCCAGAAACAGCCTATGTATCCATTTTGATGTTCACGGCCAAATCCCAGGTAGAGGATAAGGTCGTTGGTTACGAAGCGGGTGTGGACGATTACCTGACCAAACCCATTCACCCGGCCGAATTGACCGCCCATGTGCGCTCCTTGTTGGCCCGCGGCAAAACCCGCCCTGGCGGCGCCAAATCGGACCGGGGCTACACCCTGGGCGTCATCGCCCCCCGCGGCGGCATGGGCGCTTCCAGTCTGGTGCTCAATTTAGGTATTGCCCTGCACACCGCCATGAGTACCGAGGTGGTGGCTGCCGAACTGCGCCCCGGCCAGGGCAG
>DAIOUB010000214.1:0-1959 GCA_036751735.1 Levilinea sp.
GAAATAGGAGGAATCAGCCCATGTTTGACAGCTTTTTACGCCGCCGCGAAGACGAAAAACGCATGATCGAAGAGGGCCGTCTGCCCCCCGGTCAGGCCGTCACCAACAAATTTCCGGTGCTGCATTACGGCCCCGTGCCCCACTTTAACCCCGACACCTGGACCTTCCGCGTGTACGGCGCGGTGGAAAGCCCCCTGGAACTTTCTTGGGAGCAGTTCCGCGCCCTGCCCAGCACGCGCATGACCCTGGATCTGCACTGCGTGACCGCCTGGAGCAAATTTGATACCCAATGGGAGGGGCTGGCCGTGCGCACCCTCATCGAGGCGGGCCTGGTGCGGCCGCTTCCCAACGCTCGCTACGTGATTCAGCATGCCGAATATGGGTACACCACCAATCTGCCCCTGGAGATCGTGCTGAGCGACAATTTCCTGCTGGCATACCGCTACGAGGGTCAGCCGCTGACCCCCGATCACGGACACCCGCTGCGCGGGGTGGTGGGGGCTGTGCCGGGACGCGCAGACTTAAAAACCCCTTACCTGTGGAAAGGGGCCAAATGGCTGCGCGGGCTGGAATTCAGCGCCGAAGACCGCCCAGGCTTTTGGGAGCGGGCCGGGTATCACAACGAGGCGGATGTGTGGAAAGAGGAGCGCTACGGCTAGGCGCGGTTCAGGGACGGGACGACCGGCGGTGTGAACGCCGCCGCAGGCCAATCCAACCGCACTGATCGCACTGGTATTTGCCGGTGGGGTACACCAGCAAGAGCCCCAGGGCTTTTTCCAGCTTGCTCCGGTGAATGCGCTCAATTGGCCCCCCACAGCGCGGGCAGTCTGTCTGGCGGTGGCGCCGGAAAGCCGCGTTTAACACGCCCCACAGCAGCAGCAGGGCCACGAACAAAATCAGAGGATACCAGCGAGGGTCCATAGTTCAATCCAGAGAGCGCAGGGAGCGGGATTCGCGCGCTGCCCCCTGGAGTCGAGGCGCGCAGATTTATGCCTGCCTATGATAAGATTGTAACATGATTGCCCGTCTGCTGCGGCCGCTCATCCATCTGTTTCGACAAGACGCAACCACGCGCGAACTGCTTGAATCCAACTCCCGCAAGGTGATCTGGACCATGGGCGGGGTGTACCTGGCCTGGCACTTCATCGCCACCCTGTCGTGGCCGCAGATTTTCAGCCCCAGCCTGTGGCTGCTGAGCGGGGTGGTGCTGTTCACCGTGGTGGTGTCTTTGCGGCTGTTGGCGCGCGCTTTTGCCGCCGCCCAGGCGGTGTGGTTTGTGGGCGTGGCCGCGGCCATTTTGGGGGCTTACGGGCTGTACCAATGGCCGGAGGTGCTGCTGGCGTTGGCGGCCTTGCCGCTGATGGCCCAGGTGATGATGGGGGTGCGCGGGGCCGTGGTGGTCAGCGCGGCTGCCCTGGGGTTTGTGATGTTCTTGCCGATTGGGGTTGGCTTTCAGGTGGGGCTGTTTTTGGCGGTGGCCGCCGCTTTTTTCCTGGGTTGGGGGGTGTCGAGCAACCTGATTTCGGCCATTGAAGCTTCCTCTTACCATTACAACGAGGCCGTGCGCCGCCTGGAGGAGACCCGCCAGCACCGCGCTCAGATCAGCGTGCTGCTGCGCGAGCAGACCAAAGCCAATTATCAACTGGAGCGCATGAACCGCATGTTGGCCTATGCCCGCGCCAAGGCGGATGAGGCCCGCGAAGACCGCGACCGCTTCACCCTGGCGGTCAGTCATGAGCTGCGCAGTCCGCTCAACTTTATCCTAGGCTTCAGCGATCTGATGGTCAATTCACCCGAGACCTACGCCGGGCGCGAATCCTGGCCGCCGGGGCTGTATGACGACGTGCAGGAAATTTACCGCTCCAGCACCCACCTTTTGGGTCTGATCAACGACATCCTGGATATGGGCAAGATGGACGCGCACCAGATGGTGCTGTTTAAAGAAAAGGCGCGCATTGA
>DAIOUB010000214.1:2059-4220 GCA_036751735.1 Levilinea sp.
GCCCCCGAAGATCTGGAGCGCGTTTTTGATGAATTTTTACAGGCGGGCAGCGAAAGCTGGCGGCGCGGGCAGGGCACCGGCCTGGGGCTTTCCATCGCGCGGCGCTTCATTGAACTGCACGGCGGCACGATTGGGGCCTCCAGCCAGCCGGGCCAGGGGTCGCTGTTCTATTTCACCCTGCCGGTGCAGGCCCCGCTGGAAGAGGAAGCCGCCCCGCTGCCCGCGGCGGTCAGCCCTGCCGGGGAGCCGCCCGCCCAACGCGCCGCGGATGACCCCGACCGCCTGGTGCTGGTGCTGGCTTCGGATGAGCGCCAGGCGCGCGCCCTGCGCGAAGGGCTTTCGGGCTATGCTGTCACCAGCCTGTTGGATCCTGAGGGGCTTCTGGCGGCGGTGAACCAATGGTACCCGCGCGCCCTGGTGGTGGATCGGGCCATGGCCATGCGCGCGGAGGTGCAGCAGGCCCTCAAAAGCCTGCCCTACGACCTGCCCGTGTTTAAGGTGACGCTGATGGGTGGGGGGCTGGCGGGCCACGACCTGCCCGCGGGGGTGCTGCGCTACCTGGTTAAGCCGGTGACGCGCGCGTCCCTGTGGGAGGCCGTCTCGGCGCTGGGGGCAGAGCTGCGCACGCTGCTGGTGGTGGATGACGACCCTTCGATGGTGCGCTACCTGACCCAGACGCTGAAGGCTTCGGCGGCCTCGGCCCCCGAATTCACCTTCTTACCCGCCCACACCGGCGGCGAGGCGGTGGCCCAGCTGCAAAGCGGGCAGGTGGACGCGGTGCTGCTGGATTTGGATTTGCCGGATATGAACGGCTTCGCCGTGCTGGATTTCATTCAGGGGATGCCGGAAGAGAAACGCCCGCAGACCCTGATCATCTCGGCCAACGATCTGGAACAGATGCTGGCCGCGCACCGCCAGGGCAGCCTGGAGGTGTGGCTGCGGCGGCCCTTCACGCGCGAAGAGGGGCAGCACCTGCTGCACGGGGCGCTGGATGCGGTGCGTCCGCAGTTTATTGAATCGAAAAATGGAGGCGCTGCAGGGAATCGAGAAGGTCCTTCTGAGTCACCGGCTTCTTAAGAAAAGCGGCTGCCCCCAGGGAGCGGGCCAGTTCGGCTTCTTCCCAGGCCGAACACACGATCACCGGGATGGAACCCACCTGCGGATCGAGCTTGAGGGCTTGCAGCACCTCCCAGCCGTCCACATGCGGCATCATCACATCCAGCGTGATCAGGGCGGGCTTGAGCTGGCGGGCTTTTTCCAGCACCTGATCGGGATGGGTCAGCCCGACGATGTTCCAATCGGTGCGGCTGAGGTAGCGGCGGAACATGTTGATGGCTGGTTCCTGGTCGTCCACCACCAAAATGGTGGCCGGGGCGGCGCTTTCCAGGCTCAGGGTCAGGATCAGGCGGTTGGCGACGCGTTCTTCGCTGAGCTGCGCCCCGATCTGCTCGCTCCAATACAGGGCGGCCTTCAGCAGGCCGCGGCCTTCGGCCTCATCCCCTGCGGCCAGAGCGGTTTCCAGCGGGGCCTCGACGGAGAGGTGAATGTGTTGGTTTTGGCTGCGGCAGCGCAGGCACAGCTCGCCGCCGGTGCGCATATGAAAGGCATAGTTGAAGATGCTGATCATGATCTGGCGCAGGATCACGCGGTCGGTGACGGCGCTGAGCGCCGCGGGCGGGCATTCGCGCTGCACGCTGACGCCCTCCTCCTCCAGCCGCCGGTGCAGGATGTGCAGCACGCCGTCCACCACGCTGTGCACGTCCACCCGCTCGCGGTTGAGGACGTAGGCGGGTTGGCCGCCGGGGCCGGATTTATCCTGAGCGTCGTCGCGCAGACCCAGCTTATCCCACAGGCGCGCGCTGAGGGCCTGCAGGGCTTTGTGCTGGTCGCGGCGCAGCTGCCGGTCGCTGACCGACAGGCGGGCGGCCAGCTCGGTGATGCTCATGCCTTCGACAAAGCGCTGGGTCAGGATGAGGTAGGGCCGCCATTCCACGCTCAGGCCGGGGCTGCCCTTGGTGGGCGGGCGCAGCTCTTCCAGTGTGTCCAAAATCACCTGGCGCAGGTATTCGCCCTTGCTGCCGGTGTAACCGGCGGGAAGCTGGAAGACCGAAAAGAGCAGGGGATGGGTTTCGAGAGCGGCGTAATCGTAAAGATCCGCCAT
>DAIOUB010000215.1:0-4141 GCA_036751735.1 Levilinea sp.
CAGCGAGAACCAGGTCTGGCCGGGTTTCATGGGCACGGGCTGGCCGCTCTCATCCACCAGACGCAGCACATCTTCGGCAGCATCGCGCTGCCAGTGCACGTGCAGGAGCTGGCCGTCGCGGGCCAGGTACGCCGGGCCGCTGCCCAGCAGTTCGGCCTGATACACCTCGGCCCCGGCCTTAACGCGTTCATACGGAACCCACAGCACGACCACGTTCTCCGCCCCAATGGGCTGATCGTTGGCGCGGTCCACCGCGGCGGTGTATACCGGCTTGTCGCGGTTCAGGTCATCCTGGGCGTCGGCAAAGCGCAAATAGCGCCCGCTGGCGGGGTCGTAATCCCAGCGGTTGTACATGCCCCCCGAAAAGCGCACAAACACGCGCTCAGCTTTTTCACCCCCCGCGGGCGGCGCGGCGCTGAAAACCATGCCGTTCAGCTCCTGGGGGCTGTTGTCCATGCCGTAGCGCTGGTAAACCTCCGGCAGCAGGCTGAGGTTCACCAGCAGGCTGTTGCGGCCGGTGGGGTCGTAACGAAAGAGGGCCGGGGCGGTGTTGGGGCCTTCGCGGATCAGCCGCTCCTGAAAATCAGATTCCAACAGCAGATCAAACAGTTCCTCATACGCGCCGCCAAAAATCAGAAAGGATTTGTACATCTGCACCAGGGGGATATCCACATGGCGGGCGGAACGGATGGGACCCACGGCGGTGGGCTGCTGGCCGTAAAACAGGGCCGCAAAGCGCGTGTCGCCGTATTCAATGTAATATTCAAACACCAGATCGGCCTGCGAAAGCCCCCACTGCGGGCGGTCTTCGCGCGGCACATTCTGCACCTTCACCAGCACCGGGCGGCGTTCCAGTAGGTCCGGCGCGGCCGGGGGCAGGCCGGTGAGGGGGTTCAGCGCCGGCCCGTTGGGCGCTGCCGCAGCCGTGGGGGCCGGGGTGGGGCTAGGCGAGGCGGGGTTGGCGGCGGGGAGGGTGGGCACGCTCGGCGCGGCGGTGGGGGTAACGACGGCGGGCGCGGGGGCGCAGGCCCCCAGCAGCAGGGCAGCCGCCAGAAAAGTTTTGGCAAAAGCGTGAAGAGGGTTCAAACGGGTCTCCTTTTCTGAAAGGGATCATACCCGATTTTGTGCCGCGTGCCAATGCACTTGCGCGCAGGCCCATTCACCTCTATAATGAACCATAATGGAAGAAACGCCAACCCAGCCCCAGCGCCGCACATTCCCATTCTTACGCTACCTCCCATTTGCGGCGGCCCTTTTGCTTTTGGGGGTGTGGCTGGCGCTGACTCCGCCCGGTTTGCTGGGCAAGGCTGATGCGGTGGGGTATGCCGTCTGCCACCGCATTCCGCAGCGCTCCTTTTTCCTCGACGACCGCCCCGTTCCCCTGTGCGCGCGCTGCTCCGGCATGTACCTGGGCGCGCTGGTGGGCATGATCTACCAGTTCCGGCTGGGAAAACGCGGCGGCATGCCGCCCTGGCGGGTGGTGGGTGTGTTGGGGCTGTTCGTGGCAGCCTTCGGCGTGGACGGATTGAACTCGTATGTGCAGTTCTTTCCGAACATACCGCAGGTGTACGAATCGCACAACCTGCTGCGGCTGCTCACCGGTTCGGGCATGGGTCTGGGCATGGCGGCGCTGCTGGTGCCGCTGGTCAACCAGAACCTGTGGGTAGACTGGGACCCGCGCCCGGCGCTGACCGGCTGGCGCGACATGGCGGTGCTGACGGCGGCGGTGCTGGTGGTGGACGCGGCGGTGTGGAGCGAGAACCCGATCTTGCTGTACCCGCTGGCGCTGCTTTCAGCGCTGACGGTGGTGATCATCTTGACCCTGATTTACAGCGTGATGTGGACGTTGGTCTTGAAGAAAGAAAACGCCTACACCCGTTGGGGTCAGGCGGCGGGTTTGCTGGCAGCGGGCTTTTTTGTGGCCATGCTGCAAACCGGCGTGCTGGATTACGCTCGCTACTGGCTGACGGGCAGCTGGAACGGGTTCTTTTCCGGCCTGTAGGGGCCGGGGAGGTAGAAGAAGATGGAAGTTTTGGGCATTTTCACCGCTTTTGGCTTATCGGCCAGCGCCGGGCTGAATGCCTACATCCCGCTGCTCATCGTGGCCTTGTTGGCGCGCTTTACCAACCTGATCACCCTGCGCGCCCCGTGGGATACCCTGAGCAGTTGGTGGATCATCGGCATTCTGGTGGTACTGTCGTTGGTGGAATTTTTTGCAGATAAGTTCCCGGCGGTCAATCACATCAATGACGCCATTCAGACCTTTGTGCGCCCGGCGGCGGGGGCGGTGGCCTTTGCGGCCAGTGCCAACGTCATCACCGACATCCACCCCATCCTGGCCATGGGCATGGGCTTGCTGGTGGCGGGCGGCGTGCACGCGGTGAAGGCCGGGGCGGTCCGTCCGGCGGTCACAGCGGCCACCGGCGGCGCGGGCAATGTGCCCGTGAGCATTTTGGAAGACCTGACCTCCACCCTGATCTCCATCCTGGCGGTGGTCATCCCGGTGGTGATCGCCTGCCTGTTGGTGCTGTTGACAGCCGCCGTCATCTGGTGGTTCTGGCGGCGCAGTAAACGGACTGCGGCCGCGCATTAATCAATCATCTTACTCAGAGAGGGAGGTGTACAGATGTCACAGGTTCCATATCCGCCCCCAAACGCCCAATACCCCCCGCCCGTGGCGGTGACCACCAGCAGTTCGGCCATCATCAGCCTGATCTGCGGCATTTTGGGCTGGCTGGGTGTGTTCGGCTTGGGCGGGCTGTTGGCGGTCATTTTTGGCCATGTGGCCAAAGGGGAGATCAAAAAATCCTACGGCCGGGTCAGCGGGGACGGCATGGCCACCATTGGCCTGGTTTTGGGCTACGCCAATATCATTCTGGCGCTGATTGGTCTGTGCCTGGGCGTGCTGATCTTCGCCGGGGCCATCTCTGCGCCCCTGTGCATGCTGCCCTTCATGAACGAGATCAACAGCAGTTTTAACTACGTCCCCTAGGAGGAGCCGTGAGCGAGTATAAAGACCCCCGTGATACCGACCCGCCTGTGCCGCCGGAAACGCCCTCCAACAGCAGCCCGACGGTCTTCGCTCCCAAAGTAGAGAAAGCAGCACCGGACGCTGCGGATTCTGCCCCCAAACCCCAATGGGAAGAGCCGCTGCCGCCCGATGAAGTCCCCCCGGTTTCATCCGATACCCCAAAGGAGAAGGCAAAAATGAATGATTATGTTCCCCCCGCTGTTCCGCCCGTTGAAGAGAAGAAAAGCAACAAGACCCTGTGGATCATCTTGATTGTGGTCCTGGTGCTGCTGTGCTGCTGCTGCGTGGTTGTGCCCCTGGTGGTGTTCAGCACGGGCATGATGGATTTCGATCAGCTCATGAACGAATTCAGCCGCGTTGCCCCGCTGTTGGCGTTGATCTAATCCGCTGTCATTCAGAAGATAAAGCCAGGGTCGGGGTCATGCCCGGCCTTTGCTTTTAAGCGCCAAAAAAGGTGTAAAATCAGCCTCATGGACTATCAAGCTCCCCCACGCATTCCCATGTCGTCCCCGGATCTGACCGAGAGCGAACGCCAGGCGGTGCTGAGCGTTTTGCAGACCCCCAATTTAAGCATGGGGCCGCAGATTCGGACCTTTGAAGAGGCGTTTCGGCGCTTCACGGGCAGCCGCCACGCCCTGGCGGTCAATTCCGGCACGGCCGGGCTGCATCTGTGCGTGCTGGCCTGCGGGGTGGGCGCCGGAGACCGCGTGCTGACCACGCCCTTCTCCTTTGTGGCCTCCACCAACGCCCTCCTCTATGAACGCGCGGTGCCCGTGTTTGTGGATGTGGACCCCGTGACCGGCAATATGGACGCCGAACAGACCGCCCAGGCTGCCGCCGATTTGCAGTCGGGCGGGGCGGCGGCGCAGCGTTGGCTGCCGCGCCAGGGGGACGAAGCGCCCGGGGCTTTGAAAAGCCTGCTGGCGGTGGACGTGTTTGGTCAGCCCGCCGATTATGACGCCCTGCGCGGCATCAGCACGCGCCACAGCTTGAGCCTGATCGAAGATTCCTGCGAAGCCCTGGGCGCCGAGTATAAAGGCCGTCCGGCGGGGACGCTGGGCGACTGCGGGGTGTTTGCCTTTTACCCCAACAAGCAAATCACCACCGGTG
>DAIOUB010000216.1:0-4102 GCA_036751735.1 Levilinea sp.
CAAACACAAAATAGCCGCCAAAGGCCCCCAGCATCATCACTTCGCCGTGGGCGAAATTGATCATGAACATGATGCCGTACACCAGCGTGTAGCCGATGGCGATGAGCGCGTACATGCCGCCCAAAATGAGCCCGGAGAGGCCAAAGCGCACCCAGGTGTCGGCGCTGAAGGCGCGTTCGACCCAGAGGACTTCATACAGCCGCCAGACCAGAAAAGCTGTCACCAGCGCGCCCACGGCCCAACGCACGTAGCGGCTGATGCGAAGCCGGGTCTGAATTTTCTTTGCGGATGGATCCATCATACTTTGTCCGCCTTATGAATAAAGGATGGTGGTAACTTTGCAAGCGATTGGACCCACAGCCCCCATCTGAAGTGGGGCAGAAACGCGGTGGGCGGGTGAATCGCGAAAACAACTGACAGGCACAAAAAAACAAAGCGTGGAAGAAGGGGGGTGAACCCCTCCTTCCACTGATTGCAAACGAAAGGGTTACTTCTCCACCGCGGTCCAGGCGCCGTCTTTGACCGTGTAGATGATGGGGCCAGAGGCGTTGCATTCGCCGGTCTCGGAGCAGGTGATCGTGCCGGCAACGCCGGTGAAATCTTTCAGACCGCGAACCGCGTCCACCAGGGCGCCGCGGGGGATGTAGAGGGTGTCATTTTCCACCACTGCCACCGTTTTGATCACGCTCAACAGGGCGGCCATGGCGTCGTAGGAACCCCAGGTGTAGGCGGTGATGGTGCCGGGTTCCACACCGTAGGCGGCCTTGAAGGCCTCGTCGAACTTGGTGCGGGCTTCGGAGGTGGGGGGAACCATGGTGGTGGAGTAGGCGTTCTCGCCGTTCTTTCCGGCTTTGGTTAGGAAATCGGTGCCGAAGATGCCGTCACCGCCAAAGAAGATCACGTTTTCCAGACCAGCCTGTTTCTTCTGGTTGACGAGCACAGAAGCCTCGGCGTTGTAGCCGCCGAAATAGATGGCTTCGGGCTTCACGGCGCCGATGGCAGCCATGGGGGCGGAGTAATCGGCTTCGCCGGGGGTGATGGCTTCGGTGGCGACCACTTCGCCGCCAGCAGCGGTGAAGAGCTCTTTCACGGTGTTGGCGATGCCCTGACCGTAGTCGCTGCCGTCATGGATGACAGCCAGTTTCTTGAGGCCCAGGGTGCCGGACAGATATTCGGCCGCGGCTTTGGCCTGGTCGGCGTCGGTGAAGGCGTTGCGGTTGAAGACCTTCGAGCCTTTGGCGGTCAGTTCGGGGTTGGTGGCCGAGGGCGACATCATGGGCACGCCGGCTTTTTCGAAGATGGGCATGGCAGCCGAGGAATCGCCAGAGAAGGCCGGGCCAGCGATGGCAACGAAGTTCGGATCGGAGACCATCTTGTTAGCCACAGCAGCGCCGCCTTCAGCGGAAGCGCCGTCATCTTCGGCGACCATTTCGATCGTCCAGCCCTGGATGTCGCCAGCGTCTTTGATGGCCAGCAGCATGGCGTTGACCTGATCCTGACCGTAGGCGGCATAGTCACCCGCCAGAGGGCCGGCATAGCCGACTTTGACGGTGGCGCCTTTGGCGATGACCGCGCAGCCAAACGCATCCGATTGGCAGGCAGCGGGGCCGGCGGCAGCCGCGGGGGCGGCCGGTTCGGCGGGGGCAGCGGGTTCGGCGGGGGCGGCAGGGGCAGCCGGTTCAGCGGGGGCAGCCGGGGCAGCAGGCGCGCAGGCCGCGAGGAGCAGGGCGCCGACTAACAACACAAAGAACAGTTTCTTCATTTTTCCTCCGTAGTACTCTGTAAAGTGGACGAACTTGAATATGTGGATGCAGACCGCCGCGGGTTAGGTGACAGTGGCGCGGGTCGCGGGGAAATGCGTGTATCGTTCTTCCACCATGACCTGGCGGATGCGCTCGACGGTTTGCCACACATCTTCAAACGAGGTATAGATGGGCGCCAACCCCAGGCGGATGTTATCCGGCTCACGAAAATCGGGGATGACGTTCATTTCTTCAATCAAGGCGCGGTTAATCCGGTAGCCTTCGGGATGGCGGATGCTGACGTGCGAACCGCGCACAGCATGGTCGCGCGGGGTGCCCAGTTTGAACCCGTAGGGGGTGAGGACTTCATCCACCAGGGCGATCATGTAATCGGTGAGCGCCAGCGATTTGGCACGCAGACGCGGCATGCCGGCTTCGGCCAGCAGCTCGACGCCGCTTTCCATGGCCAGCACGGATAAAACCGAGGTGGTGCCGCAGATGAAACGGCGAATATTGGCGGCGGGGGCGTATTCCAGGTCGAAGGCAAACGGCTTGCTTTCGCCGAACCAGCCCCAGATGGGGGAGAGGGCCTGATCTTGCAGATCTTTGCGCACGTAGAGGAAAGCCGGCGCGCCCGGGCCGCCGTTGAAATATTTGTAGGTGCAGCCCACCGCGAAATCGGCGTTCCATTCGTTCAAGGCCACCGGGACCGATCCGGCCGAGTGGCTGAGGTCCCACAGCACCAGGGCGCCCTTGGAATGGGCGTAATCGGTGATGGCTTTGGCGTCGTACATGTAGCCGCTCTTGAAGACCACGTGCGAGAGCGTGACCAGGGCGGTGTCTTCGGTGATGAACTGGCGCACGGTGTCCAGGCCGATGGTCATATCGTCCGCGCTGGGCATGAGGCGAATGGTGTATTTGCCGCCCAGCAGGTGATTGCAGCCCTGCAGCACGTACAGATCGGAGGGGAAATTGAACACATCCGAGACGATCTGGGTGCGGCCGGGGCGCAGGCCCAGGGCCGCCATGGCCAGTTTGTACAGGTTGACCGTGGTCGAATCGCTGACGGCCACCTCGCCGGCCGAGGCACCCAACAGCGGCGCGATTTTGTCGCCCACGTTGACGGAGGAGTCAAACCAGCCTTCACCCCAGGAGCGGATCAGGCGCGTGCCCCATTCGTGGCGGACGGCTTTTTCCATGCGTTCGATGGTCTTCAGCGGCAGACGGCCCAGGGAATTGCCGTCCATGTAGATCATGTCCTCTTCGGCGTGCATAAATTTGCCGCGGAAGGAGGCCAGTTCGTCTTGTGCATCCAGCTGCTGTGCGTAGGCACGGGTGGTGTCAAATTTCATGGCCGCGTCCTTTTTGGATCAGTCTGCAAAGTGAGAATAGGTGCCGTCTTTCAGCCGCTGCTTGCCGATCTCCAGCAGGTCATCGGGGATCACGCGGAAGGTTTCGCCTTCATCTTTGGGCTGCGGGATGCGCGGCACATTGCCTTCGGCGTGGGCCTGCATGGCGCGCAGCATGAGCTGGGCAGACAGTTTGGACACGCGGCCGTTGAGGCTTTCGTAGGTGTCGGTGCGGTAGACGGGCAGCTCTTCGCGGAAGATGATGTCGCCGGTGTCGATGCCGGGGTCAATGAAGTGGACGGTGGCGCCTTCGGCGAAGTCTTTGTAGAGGGCCCAGCCGACCGAGGCCGAGCCGCGCAGCCAGGGCAGCAGCCCGGGGTGGGCGTTCAGCGTGGCCACCTTGGGGATTTCGAGGATGTTGGTCTTGATGATGCGCGTGCCGCCCAGAACGAGGATGTCGGGCTGATCGGCTTTGAGGATCTCGGCGCAGGTTTCGTCGTTGTGGTTGGCGACGGAATACAGCGGGATCTTCTTGCCGGTGATGAGCTGGTTGATGCGCGGGGCGATGGGCTGGCCGGCCATGCGCGCCAGGAATTTTTCGCGTTCCACGTCGCCGACATTGCTGACTTCTTGAATGACGACGCTGGGGGTGAAGCCGTTTTCCAGCAGGGCTTGCAGCATGTCGCGGCCGTAGGGGTGTTCTTCTAAGACGAGAAAAGCAAAGTGAAGGGTCATTGATCGGTCTCCATTTTGAAGTGGTTAAACATCACTGGACGGCTTTGCGGTTTTATCAGGGAAGGATGTGCATAAAAAAAGGAGCGCATGAACTTCATTCGCCCCTGGTGTGCGGATGGTGATGTGGTCATGAATGCGTTTTGTGCACACGTTACCCTTAAGTCCGTCGAACGCTGAAAGATCTGTCCTTTACCAATGATGAAAAAATTGTAGCATAATTTCGATAATGATCTAATCACTATTCTGAGGTGATGATTATCCTGATTCGGCCTGGGG
>DAIOUB010000217.1:0-4075 GCA_036751735.1 Levilinea sp.
CGCCTGAACGAAAATAAAGAACCGGCCTCACGGGTAACTCCGTGGGGCCGGATTTGATTTAACCACAGGATTGGTGTTTCAGGCGGTTTGAGGGGCGAGCCGCTCGGCAAACACCTGCTGCGCGGCGGCAAACCCCAGGGTCACAGCCTGCCCGTGCACCTCTAGGGTGACGGTCTGGTTAAAGGGCAGCACCTCCACCACGCGCGCCGGGCTGCCGGGCACCACCGATTTTTCTTCCAAAAAGCGCAGCAGTTGGCTGTCTTCTTCGGCCAGCTCGTGGATGCGGCGGATGATGACCTCGTCGCCGGGGCGCAGATTGACCAGCGAGACCCAATCGGCGGCCAGATCCTCAAACCCGGGCAGAGGGTTGCCGTGCGGGCAGGTGGTGGGATGGTTCAGGTCCGCAATCAGCGCGGCTTCCAGTTCGTCCGAGATGGCGTGTTCGATTTCGTGGGCCTGCAGGTGGACTTTGGACCAGGATAACATGCGCGAAAGCAGCCATTCGGTCAGCATGTGGCGGCGCATGACCGTGCGGGCGGCGGCCATGCCGGGGTCCGTCAACTGCGGGCCGTGGGGGCTGTCCATGCTCACCAGGCCGTCGCGCACCATGCGTTTGAGGGTGTTGGTGACGGTGGGGGGCGAGACACCCAACAGCTCAGCCAGGCGCACCCCCTGAACCGCCTCGCCGTCGCGCTGCAGGATGAACAGGATCATTAAATAATCTTCAATCGTCGGGCTAATCTTATCGGTCATGGCGCCTTTACGAAAAACAGGACGTTCTTCAGTCTTGACAAATGCTGAAAACAGCATATAAATTAGTGTATACTAATTGTGAAATTAGTCAATAGTCAATCTGTGAAGTAGGACACTCTAATTATAGCCCGGCGGGGCTTTCCGTCAAGATAGGATCCTTATGCAGCCGACAACCTTGAACCAGACGCGATTATTGGATTTGCAGGCAGGTGAGCGCGGATTGGTGATTTCATTGGGCAGCGGTAAACAGCTCATCAGCCGCCTGACAGCTTTGGGCTTCACCCCCGGGGGGGAGCTGGTGGTCAATCAAAACTATGCCCACGGCCCGCTGATTGTGACCGTGCGCGGCGGGCGGGTGGCCATTGGGCGCGGGGAGGCCGCGGCCATTCTGGTGGAACGGAGGGATGAATGAGCTGCCACAGCGACACCGCAACCTCCCCCGCGCTGCATGTGGAAAACGCCCAGCGCACCACCCTGATTGCCCTGGCGGGGCAGCCCAACATGGGCAAATCCACCCTGTTCAACCTGCTCACTGGCCTGAACCAGCACGTGGGCAATTGGGCCGGGAAGACCGTGGAGCGGCGCGAAGGCAGCCTGACGCACGACGGGCA
Source organism: Levilinea sp. (assembly GCA_036751735.1). GTDB lineage: Bacteria > Chloroflexota > Anaerolineae > Anaerolineales > Anaerolineaceae > Levilinea. The sequence continues at coordinate 1,365 of DAIOUB010000217.1, forward strand.
GCGCTTCACCCTGGTGGACCTGCCGGGCACCTACAGCCTGACGGCCAATTCCGCCGAAGAGCGCATCGCGCGCGATTTCATCCTGCACGAGCAGCCGGATGTGGTCATCGCCGTGGTGAACGCCGCCAACCTGGAGCGCAGCCTGTACCTGCTGGCCGAGCTGGTCAGCCTGCCGGCGCCGGTGGTGGTGGCGTTAAATATGATGGATGTGGCCCGCCAGGAGAATATTCTGGTGGAGCCGGAGGTGCTGGAAGCTGCCCTGGGGCTGCCCGTCATTCCCATGACGGCCACGCGCGCCGAAGGCGTGCGCGAACTGTTTGCGGCCGTGCAGGAGACCCTGGCGGGCCGCCGCGGGCTGGTGGCGCGCCTGCCCGAAATTCGCGAAGATCACCGCGAATCCCTGCGGGTGGTGCTGGAGGCCGTGCAGGGCTATGTGCCTGAGCCGTACCCCACCGCCTGGGCGGCCACCAAGCTGCTGGAAGGGGATGAGGAAATCACCCAGCAGATGCGCGCGCTGCTGCCGGCCGAGCGCTGGGAACGCGTTCACCAGGAGCTGATGGCGCACGAGGATGCCTTTTTGGCGGTGGCCACCGGCCGTTATGAGTGGATTGGCCGCCTGGTGCGCGCGGCGGTGGTTCGTCCGCGGGTGGGGCAAATTGGCCTGACCGAACGCCTGGACCGTTGGGCGGCGCACCCATTTTGGGGGCTGGTGATCCTGGCCGCCATTTTGGGCGGGGTGTTTTGGATGACCTTTCAAATCGGCGCGCCCCTGCAGGAGTGGCTGGACACGCAGATCATTGGGCGGGTCAGCGGCTGGCTGGCGGCAGCTTTGGTCAGCGCGCCGCTGTGGGTGCAGGGGCTGGTGCTGGACGGCGTGATGGGCGGGGTGGGCACGGTGGTGACCTTTTTACCCATTCTGGTGATTTTCTTCGCGGTCTTGGGCCTGCTGGAAGACGTGGGCTATATGGCACGGGCGGCCTATGTGATGGACCGCTTTATGCACCTGATGGGCATGCACGGCAAGTCCTTTTTGCCGCTGTTCCTGGGCTTCGGCTGCAACGTTCCGGCGGTGATGGGGGCGCGGGTGGCCGATTCGCGGGCGGCGCAGCTGCTCACCATCCTGTTGGCGCCCCTGGTTCCCTGCACAGCCCGCCTGGGCGTGCTGGCCTTTCTGGCGCCGGCCTTTTTTGGCGCGGCGGCGGCCTGGGTATCCTGGGGGCTGGTGATGTTATCGCTGGGCGTGCTGGTGCTGGTGGGTGTGGTGATGAGCCGCACGGTTTTCCGCGGGCAGCGCTCGGCCTTTGTGATGGAAATGCCCCTCTACCACATCCCAAACGCGCGCACGATCGGCCTGCTGGTGTGGCAGCGCTCGCTGTCTTTCCTGGAAAAGGCCGGCACCACCATTCTGGTGTTTTCGGTGGTGGTGTGGGCTTTGGCGGCTTTGCCCGGCGGCGACCTGGAAAACAGTTGGCTGGCGGGGTTGGGGCGTTGGTTTGAACCGGTGGGCCTGTGGATGGGCCTGGATTGGCGCCTGACCGTGGCGCTTTTGGCCAGCTTCTTCGCCAAAGAGAATTCCATCGCCACCCTGGGGGTCTTGTTTGGCAGCGCCGAGGATGCGGGATTGGCCAGTACCCTGGCGGGCATCTATTCCCCGGCCAGCGGCCTGGCTTTCCTGACGGTATCGCTGCTGTTCATCCCCTGCGCGGCCACGGTGGCCGTCATCCGGCAGGAGAGCGGCTCGTGGCGCTGGACCCTGTTCAGCGTGGCCCTCACCCTGGCCATTTCGCTGGCGGTGGGCGCGGGCGTGTATGCCCTGGCGGTGTGGGGAGGGCTGTAGACCATGCTTCAGGAACTTTTGACGATCTTAAGGTCGGGCGGCTCGTTGGAAATTGGCGCGCTGGCGGCCAAGCTGAACACCAGCCCGCAGATGGTGACGGCCATGCTGGATCATTTGCAGCGCATGGGCCTGCTGACGGCGGCGCAGGACTGTTCAGGGTGCCAGCTGGCCTCGTCCTGTTCGCACGGCTGCGGGAGCGCGCCCGCGCCCATGTGGCAGCTGCACAGCCGCGCGGCTGAAGATCCCCCGCGCTGACTTGCGGATATTATCTTGACGCTTTCCGCGACATCTGATAGACTCATCACCCGTCGCGGAAAGCATTTTTAACCCAGGGCCTTGTCATTCCGTCATGGGTTTGGTATAATTCCTGCGCTGTAGAGGAACCTTAAAATCATTTTCTGCGCCGACGTAGCTCAATGGTAGAGCAACCGCCTTGTAAGCGGTTGGTTACGGGTCCGATTCCCGTCGTCGGCTCAGTTGACGGCTGGCGAGTGAGATGGATGGAAGGGAGAAATCCCCCGCGATCTCACTTGCGAGCTGGCAACAGTTCGAAAATATCGGGCGGTTACCCAAGTGGCCAAAGGGACCTGACTGTAAATCAGCTGGAGACACTCCTTCGGAGGTTCGAATCCTTCACCGCCCACTCGCTGAAAAAGCGAGAAAGATCACAAGCGCAAAGATGTTACAAGCGCAAAGAGTTGGGATCGGCAAGCCCTCATAGCTCAGTAGGTAGAGCACGTTCTTGGTAAGAACGGGGTCATGGGTTCAAATCCCATTGAGGGCTCTATTTGCCGCCTGCACCTTGATGTCTTTGCAATAGGAGAGGAATCATGGCCAAGCAAAAATTTGATCGAAGCAAGCCGCATCTGAATGT
>DAIOUB010000218.1:0-4063 GCA_036751735.1 Levilinea sp.
GGCTTTGCAGAGGCCGCGAAATCTTAGGCGTGTGTCTTAATGGAGAACCCTACAGCCGCCCCTCAAATTTCGAGGGGCGGCTGTTTTTAGGGGAGAAGGAATTGCGCTGCGGAAAAATGATGAGAGCTAATCGGAGGCGGCTGCGCTGGCGGGGGCCAGGGCGGCGGTGTTTTGCTCCTCCATGGTCATGATGGCGGGGATGGTGAAGGCCAGCAGGCCCATCAGGATGCAGCCCGCGCCGCTGACCCAGAACCAGGTGCGGACGCCGAGCAGGTCAGAGAGCGGCCCGGCCAGGATCATGGACAGGGGCACCATCGCGGAACATCCCGCGCTCATGAGGGTGAAGACGCGTCCCTGCATTTCGGGGGCCACGCGCGCCTGCATGAGGGCCATCAGCGGGCCGTTGGTCATGGAGTTCATGAAGCCGGTGATGGCCATGCCGGTAAGGGCCAGGGGGAAGAGGGCGGAGGGGGCCAGACCCACGGTCAGAATGCCTACCCCCAGGCCGACGATGCCGAGCAGGGAGGTGACCACCTTCCGGCGGAAGCCGCCCCACGCGCCCAGCAGCAAGCCGCCCGCCACCACGCCCAAACCGCTGACCGATTCGATCCAGCCCAGTTCCACCGCGCCGCCGTTGAAGTGCTTGGTGATCAGCAGGGGGGTAAGCGCGCCGGTGGGGCTGAGCAGAAAGTTGAGGAAAGTGGCCATGAGGATAACCGCCATGAGGCCGGGCCAGGCGCGCACGTAGCGGATGCCCACGGATACATCCGCCAGCACACTGCGCGGGGTGACCGGCGCGGTGCTGCTTTGGGCGGGTTGGGGGATGGTCACCAGGGAGACGGTGAAGACGGCCAGGGCGGCGGTGATGATATCCACCATGAGGACGAAGTGCATGGGCAGCCAGGCCAGCATGAGGGCGCCCAGGGGCGGGCCAACGATGTTCAGCGCGCCGCGGGCGGCCTGGTTGACGCCGCTGATGCGCGCCAGGTGTTCATCCGGCACCATCAGGGCGGTGGAGGCCTGGAAGGTGGGGAAGTGGAAAGTTCCGGCCACCGACCGCAGGAAAAGGGCGGTGAGAATGTGCCAGGTTTGCACGACACCCAGCCAGTAGAGCACCACCAGACCCAGGGTGATGAGGGCTACGCTGCCGTCGGAGACCATCAGCACTTTGCGGCGGCTCCAGCGGTCAATGAGCGCGCCGACGAAGGGGCCGAGCACAATTTCGGGGACAAAACCCACCAGGGTGGCCATAGCCAGGATGGTGGCGGAGCCAGTTTTCTCGGTGAGGTACCAGATGAGGGCGAATTGAACCAGGATGGAGCCCAGGATGGAGAAGAGCTGCCCAAACCAGATGGTGAAATAGGGGCGCTGCCAGTTTTTTGTGAGTGTGGTAGAAGAAGCCATGAGTAACTCCAATACAAAGCTAATCCGCAGCGCAGGCGCTGGGAGGGATGGGGGATGAAATGAAAGCGGTAGGATGGGTTCGGGCGGTTATTCGATGAAGACTTCGACGTGTTCGCCGTCTTCTTCGTCATACACATCCACAATCTGCCCGACTTCGCCGGATTCGATGTAGGTCATGAGCTGAGACATATCCATGCCTTCCACTTCGGGGGCGAAGCGCATGCCCATTTTCATACCGGCATTGATCATGCTGGTGGGCAGGCGTACGTTCACGCGCACCTTACCGGTGTCGGTATCGGTGACGCGCACGCGCAGCCAGCGGTTGCGGCGGTCTCCGGCGTAGGGCGGGATGGGCGGGGCAGGGGGGTTCACCTTGCGTTCTGCGGCGGCGTCCAGCGCGGCCAGCAGTTCAGCGGCATCTTCGGCGCTGATTTTGCCGTCTTTGACCATTTGGAGCACTTTTAATCGTTCTTCTGCGAGGGTCACAGCAGCCTCCTTTGAGGGTTATTCTTCTTTTTTGCCGCGCAGCATGCGCTGGGCTTCAGCCAGCGAGATGACGCCTTGGTCGAGATCCTCCAGAATGCGGCGGCGGTCATCGGCGGTGAGGCGCGCCGGGGGCTCCTCGCGTCCGGGCTCAAAGCCCAGGGTCTTAAGGACTTCGTTCAGGCGGTTGCGCAGGGTGGGGTAGGATAAGTTCAGCTCGCGTTCCAGGGCGGTGAAGCGGCCTTCGCAGCGGATGAAGCTGACCAGGAACTGGAGCTGTTCGGGCGAGAGCCGTCCAAAGGGGTTCGCCGCCGGGCTGAAATGACCGTCAATGGTGGTGTCGCAATGCGGGCAGTACAGGCGGGTCACTGTGATGGGCTCAGAGCAAACAGGGCATTTTTCGGGTTGTTGGTACATCGTCCCTCCCAAAACAGCAGGATTTTCAGAATCCTAAAGGTGAGTTTGTGATCTTTAAACAGATTATAGCGCGATTATTGAAAATGTCAATATGTAAATTTGAAATAATCAATAAATCACCTGAGAAATTTTGAATATTCTCAGGTGATCTTTAGAAAATCAAAAATAGGTGTTTTTTGAGGGCTCAGGCGGGCAGACGCAGCTCAGCGCGCAGGAACCATTTGCCTTTGCGGTCTGCGGCATCCTGGGGGGCGCGGTCGTAATAGATTTCAAAAGCGCGCTGATCCGCGCTGCGTACGCGGAAGAAGTATCGCCCCACCCCCCAGGAACCCACGCGCTGGGCGCGCTCGGCATGTTCGGGGCGCATGTTGCGGGCCATGCGTCCGCGGCGGCGGTTATCTACCCACTCGGCCAGACATTCGGCCACGGTGAAAGTTTGGCCGCGCCAGATGAAGAACTGGGGGCAAGGGGGTTTTTTCTCCAGCAGGGGTGGGGAATCAAAACCTGCCTGGATGGGTTCGTCAATAAAAGAAATGGGGATCAGGTCCATAGGCGCCTTCTGGGCGTAATTCTACCAGAAGAGGCGCGGTTGGTGGGTGGGGCGGCGGCCGGCCAGGAGAATGAAGGGGGCGGCGCGCTCGATGGGGATGCCCAGGGCGCGCAGGTCTTCGGGCTGCACCAGGCGGTGGCGGCGGCGGGCGGTGATGAGGGCCTGGGCGCGCTGCGGGCCGATGCCCGGCACGCGCAGCAGCTGGTGATAATCGGCGCGGTTCAGCTCCAGGGGGGATTGAGCCAGATGGCGCAGCGCCCAGGCCTGCTTGGGATCCGTGTCGAGGGGCAGGGCGCCGCTGGGGGTGAGGGGAAAATCCTCGGCCTGAAAGCCGTAGTCGCGCAGCAGGAAGGAGGCCTGGTACAGGCGGTGCACGCGCCAGGGGTTTTCGGCAGGGTTATTTTCCAGGGGGGTTCCGCGAATCGGCGAGAAGCCTGCGTAGTACACCCGCGTCAGCCGCAGGCGGCGGATGAGATGCTCTGAGGCGCGCAGCAGGTCGCTGTCGGAGGCGCCGTCGGGTGTGACCACAAATTGGGTGGTGGAAGAGGGCATGTGCTGGTTCCAGCCGAAGCTGGGCGAGAGGGAGGTGCGCAGCTGTTCCACGCGCTTCAGCGGGGCCAGCAGCTCTTCCATGAGGATTTTTTGGGGGGCCAGGCGGGCCAAGGCTGCGCTGGTGGGGGCTTCGAGGTTGACCGACAGGCGGTCGGCCAACTGCAGGGCGCGCTCCACCTGGGCCTCCTGGGCGCCGGGCATGAGCTTGAGGTGCAGATAGCCGCGGAAGGCGTATTTTTCGCGCAGGATGGCGGCGGTATCCAGCAGCTGATCCTGGGTGCGCACCCCGCCGCCGGCCACGCCGGAGCTGAGGAACAGCCCTTCCACCACACCCGCCTGCCACAGGGTGTGGAAGGCTTCGGCCATCTGCTCGGGCTTAAAGGTGTGGCGCCGAAAATCGCGCCCGGCGCGAAAGGCGCAGTAGTAACAGTTGCGCTCGCAGGCCGAGGTCAGCACGGTTTTGAGGATGGGCACGCGTTTTCCACCCGGCAGGGCAGCCATGTGGACCGGCAGCTCCACCGGACAGGCGCGCTGCGCGGGGGCCAACGCGGCAGAATCGTCATCTTCCACCGCCATGTAGGGTTCGAGTTCCTGGAGCTGCTGAAGGGCGTCCATATCTCGATTATAGAACTAGTATTCTATGTTTGTCAATAGGCC
>DAIOUB010000219.1:0-4062 GCA_036751735.1 Levilinea sp.
TTCGCCCACGGCGAAGTGATGATGCTGGGGGCCTTTGGCGGCTATTTTGTGTTTGAGATTCTGCGCTTCCTGCCCGCACCCACCGCTGCCAACCCCGACCTCAACTTTCTCAACGCCTACCCCGCCGTTTCGGTGGTGCTGGCGTTTGCCGCGGGCGTGCTCATCTCCGGCCTTTCCGGCTACTTCCTGGAGAAAATCGCCTACGGTCCCCTGCGCAAGGCCCCGCGCCTCATTCTGCTCATCACCGCCATCGGCGCATCCATCTTTCTGCAAAACGCCGCCATGCTCTTATTTGGCCCGCAGCGTAAGAACATCGTCAACCCCGAAGTGCTCGACCGCGGCGCGGGTTGGACGCTGCAAATTTCAGGCAGCCCGGTGCTCATCCCCTACACGGGCGTCTTTTCCTTAGTCTTATCTGCGGTGCTCCTGGTGGCGCTGTATGTGCTGGTGCAGCGCACCAAACTGGGCCGCGCCATGCGGGCTGTGGCGCAAGACCGGGATACCGCTTTCTTAATGGGTGTAGATGTAGACCGCGTGGTGAGCCAAACCTTCCTCATCAGCGGCGTGCTCGCGGGCGCCGCGGGCGTCATGTGGGGCATTCACATGGGCCTGGTGAACCATTACACCGGCTTCCTGCCCGGCATCAAGGCTTTCACCGCCGCGGTCATGGGCGGCATCGGCAACATCCCCGGCGCCATGCTGGGCGGCATCTTCCTGGGCCTGATTGAATCGGTGGGCCCCGCCCTGCTGGGCATTGATTTCCAGCTGAAAGACGTGATCGCCTTCACCATCCTGATCCTTGTGCTCATTTTCCGTCCATCGGGCATTCTGGGTGAAAAACTGACCGAGGAGAAGCTATGAACCAGAAACCTATCTCTTCTGGAATTCGCACCGGCCTGGTCTTTGGCGTGGTCATCGTGTTCCTCTTCCTGATCGGTTTTATGAACACCTCGGCCAGCCTCATCGCCAAGTTCCTGGGCAGCCCAACCCCCACCAACAGCCTGCCCCAGCCCATCTTTTACGTGCTCTTCATGCTGCTGATCGGCCTGTGGTGCGGCATTGCCGCCGCGCGCAGCCTGAACGATGAGGCGCGCGCCCCCCAACGCCTGACCGCTGCCCTGAGCGCGGGACTGCTCCTGGGTCTCATGGCAGGCCTCACCGGCTTCATCTTTGGCAGCCTGAAAGCCAACGGCGTGGATCCGCGCACCTACCTGGTGGCGCTCTCCCCCGATACCATCCAGCTTTATCTATATAACCAGACTCAGCCCCTCACCGGCGCCCTGCTGCTGATGGGTTCCCTGGTGGGCAGCGCCCTGCTGGGCGCGGGCATCTGGCTGGCCTGGCGGGCGCGTCTCACCGGCCTGTTCACCCAGGTCATCAGCCGCACCGCTGGTCTGAGCCAATCGCCCGCCGTCAAACAGGTGATCTCCAGCCCGTGGGCGCGCTACGCCGCCTGGGCCGCGCTGGCCGCCGCCCTCATCCTCCTGCCGCGCACCTGGGGTTCCTACTGGAATTATGTGCTGGGCACCGTCGGCATTTACGTCCTGCTGGGCCTGGGCATCAACATCATCACCGGCTGGGCCGGGCAGCTCGTCATCGGCTATGTGGCCTTTTTCGGCGTGGGCGCCTACACCTTCGCCCTGCTCTCCGCCCCCGAACCGCACCAGATCACCCTGAACTTCTGGCTGGCGCTGCTGGCGGGCGTTCTGGCCGCCGCCCTGGTGGGCCTGCTCATCGGCCTGCCCATCCTCAACCTGCGCGGTGACTACCTGGCCATCGTCACCCTGGGCTTCGCCGAAATTGTGCGCATCCTCTTCAAGAGCGATCTGCTCACCTGGCTGACCGGCGGGCCAAAAGGTATTCGGGATATCGGCGGCCCTACCTTGTTGGGGCGCAGCTTCAATTCCGATATTGATTTCATGTACCTGATCATCATCGCCGTGCTGGTGGTGGTCTTCATCGCCAACCGCCTGCAGCGCTCGCGCACCGGTCGTGCCTGGGAAGCCATCCGCGAGGATGAGACCGTGGCGCGCGCCACGGGCGTCAACGCCTTCGCCGCCAAGCTGCTGGCCCTGGCCCTCAGCGCCGGCATCGCTGGCCTGGCGGGGGTGCTGTTTGCCTCCCGCAACCAGTTCACCGGCCCCGAAGATCACTCGCTCATGGTGGCTATCAACGTCATCTGTCTGATGATCGTGGGCGGCATCGGCAGCATCCCCGGCATCATCCTGGGCGCCTTCGCGCTCAAGGGTCTGCCCGAAATCCTGCGCGAGGTGGATAACTTCCGTATGCTCGCATTTGGCGCGCTGCTGGTGATCATGATGAATATTCGCCCCGAAGGCTTCCTGCCTGCCAGACGTCCCAAGTTTGAAAAACCTGGCGAATCCGCCGCCCCCGAAAAGGCCGAGGCAGCGGCTGTTGAGCAGAAAGGCTAGGAGGAACCATGCAAGCCTGTATTGAAACCAAAACCGTCTCCAAGCTCTTTGGCGGCCTAACCGCGGTGAACGAGGTCAATCTGACTGTGCCGGAGCACGCCATCGCCAGCATCATCGGCCCCAACGGCGCTGGTAAAACCACCCTGTTCAACTGCATCTCCGGCTATTACAAACCCGAAATCGGGCAGATTCTGCTCTTCGGCACCCCTATCCAGGGCCTGCCCACCTACCTGGTGGCCCACCTGGGGCTGGCGCGCACCTATCAGAACGTGCGCCTGTTCGGCAACCTGACCGCCCTGGAAAATATCATGGTGGGGCAGGAGCCGCGCCTCAAATCCAGTTGGGCCGACGCCGTCCTGCGCACCCCGCTGGCCCGCCGCGAAGAGAAACAAGCCCTGGAAGAAAGCCGCCGCCTGCTGAGCTACGTGGGCTTACAGGGCATGGGCGACCAGCTGGCGCGCAACCTGCCCTACGGGGCACAGCGCAAGCTGGAAATCGCCCGCGCCCTGGCCAACCAGCCGCGGCTGCTGCTGCTGGATGAACCCACCGCGGGCATGAACCCGCAGGAAACCGAGCTGATGACCGCCTTCATCCGCAGCCTACGCGACGACCTGGGCATCACCATTTTGCTCATCGAACACGACATGCAGGTGGTCATGGGCATTTCGGATCAGATCACCGTGCTGGATTACGGCGTAAAAATTGCGGAAGGTCTGCCCAAAGATATTCAAAGCAACCAGCGCGTGATCGAAGCCTATTTAGGCCCCGGCGGCAGCGCGCTCACCCGCAAATATCAAGAACGAAAGAACCGCAGCCATGTTAACAGTTGATAACCTGCAGGTCTACTACGGCGCGATCCACGCCTTACAAGGGATCACCTTTCAATTGAAGAAAGGTGAAATTGTCGCCCTCATCGGCGCGAACGGCGCGGGAAAATCTACCACCCTGAAAGCCATCTCGGGCATTTTGCGCCCGCGCGAGGGGCAAATCACCTTCGACGGCGTCAACATGGCCAGCGTCCCCCCGCAGGACGTGGTGCGCAAAGGCATCGTGCATGTGCCCGAAGGCCGCAAGATCTTTTCCCGCATGACCGTCTGGGAAAATTTGATCATGGGCGCCTTTGTGCAGAACGACCCGGCGCAGATGAAGCGCGACCTGGAAGAAATGTTCACGCGCTTCCCGCGCCTTTCGGAGCGCCGCGGCCAGTTGGGCGGCACCCTCTCCGGCGGCGAACAGCAGATGCTGGCTATCGCCCGCGGGCTGATGGCCCACCCCGTGCTGCTGCTGCTGGATGAGCCCTCTATGGGCCTCTCGCCCAAGCTGGTCGAGCAAATTTTCGACATCATCCAGGACATCAACGAGCAAGGCACCAGTATTTTGCTGGTGGAGCAAAACGCGCAGATGGCGCTGGGTGTGTCGCACCGCGCCTACGTCATGGAAACCGGCCGCATCATTTTGGAAGGCGCGGCTGATGACCTGCTCAAAGACAGCAAGGTGGTGGAAGCCTACCTGGGCAGCCACTCCGCCTGAGCAAGCCAAAGGGCTGGCCGGAAACATCCACCGGCCAGCCCTTTTTTTGTTTAACCGTCTCACGAAAGAACCGCCGACCGCACGGACCCGAACCGTGCAC
>DAIOUB010000220.1:0-3984 GCA_036751735.1 Levilinea sp.
TTGACCCCGCTGTCGGTGTGCATCCAATGGATTCTGCCGGCGGGGCTGACTCAGAACGCAGACACCGCCTACCGCCTGAATCCACACCCGCCGCAGGATGAACGCCCGCTATCGCCGCTGCAAGAGCGCCTGGTGCGCCATCTGGTGCTGCACGAAGGCGAGCAGCGCGGGCGGCAGATCGAATCTTCTTTCTCACGCACGGGCTGGCGCACGGCGATGGCCGCTTTGGTGAAGCGCGGGCGGGTTTTGGCCCAGCCGGTGCTGCCGCCGCCCCAGGCGCGCCCCAAACAGGCGCGCTTTGCCGTGCTGGCGGCGGAAGGCGAGGCCCTGCCCGCGGATGGGGGCGCATTGGGGCGCGGCGCGGTGGGGGAAAGGCGTCTGGCGATGCTAAATTTTCTCAAAAATGAGGGTCAGCCTGTGCAGGCCGCCTGGCTGTACGCTGTTTCGGGCGGCAACCTGGCCGATTTGCAGCGCCTGGAGGCCCAGGGCTGGATCCATCTGGTGGATCAAGAGGTGCTGCGCGACCCTTTGGAGGCCGCCCAGGCGGGCATTTCACAGCCCAAGGCGCTGACCGCCCAGCAGCAGGCCGTCTGGCAGCCGCTGCAAACGGCCCTGCGCGCGGCGGCGCAAGAGGGGCGCACCCCGCCGCCGTTTGTGCTGCACGGGGTGACAGGCTCCGGCAAGACCGAGGTGTATCTGTACGCGGTGGCGGAATGTCTGCGGCTGGGGCGGCAGGCGATTGTGATGGTTCCCGAAATTGCCCTCACGCCCCAGACTGTGCAGCGCTTCCTATCGCGCTTTCCGCAGCAGGTGGGCATTTTGCATTCACGTCTGTCGGTGGGTGAGCGCTATGACACCTGGCGGCGGGCGCGGGCGGGGCAGCTTTCGGTCATCGTCGGCCCGCGCAGCGCCCTGTTTGCGCCCCTGCCGGATGTGGGCCTGATCGTGGTGGATGAATGCCACGAGGACAGCTACTATCAGGCGGAAAGCCCGCCCTATTATCACACCGTGGAGGCCGCCCAGTTTTACGCTCAGGCCGCCCGCGCGGTGGTGATATTGGGCAGCGCCACCCCGGACGTGGCCATGCTGTATCAGGCGCAGAAATCCGGCTGGCCGGTGTTGGCGCTGACGGAGCGCATCCACGACCAGGATGATGCGGCAGTCCCCCTGTCTCTGCCGCCGGTGGAAATTGTGGATATGCGCTCGGAGCTGAAACACGGCAACCGTTCCATTTTCTCACAGGCGCTGCAGCAGGCTCTGACGCACACCCTGGAGGCCGGGGAACAGGCGATTTTGTACCTCAACCGGCGCGGGGCGGCCACCTATGTGTTCTGCCGGGATTGCGGCCATGTGCTGCGCTGTCCGCGCTGCGACCTGCCCCTCACCTACCATCTGGGCAGCGGCGGCCTGCACTGCCACACCTGCAATTACCGCCGCCGTCTGCCGTCCCAATGCCCGCAGTGCGGCGGCCCCAATATCCGCCATTACGGCTCCGGCACCGAGCGGGTGGAGGCAGAGGTGAACGCGCTCTTTCCGCAGGCGCGCACCCTGCGCTGGGACGCGGAAACGGCGCGGGGTAAGCAAGGTCACCAGACGCTGATGGAAAAGTTTTCCTCGCACCAGGCGGATGTTTTGATCGGCACGCAAATGCTGGCCAAGGGGCTGGATTTGCCCTTGGTGACTCTGGTGGGGGTGGTTCTGGCGGATGTGGGCCTGAGTTTCCCGGATTACCGCGCGGGGGAACGGGCGTTTCAGCTGCTGACTCAGGTGGCCGGCCGTGCGGGGCGCAGCCATTTGGGCGGCAGGGTGATTTTTCAGACCTTTATGCCGGATCATTATGTGATTCAGGCCGCAGCCGGGCATGATTACGCCGCCTTTTATGCGCAGGAACTGGCGCGGCGTCGAGAGATGGGCTATCCACCCTTTGCCCATCTGGCGCGGGTGGAAGTGCGCGGCCAAAATGCGCAAAGCACAGAGCGCGCGGCACAGCAGGCAGCGGTGCAGTTGGGACGCTGGGCCGAAGAGGCGGGTATGGTAGAATCGATCGGGCCTTCGCCGTGCTTTTTTCACAAGGTGAACGGCCTGTACCGCTGGCAGATTTTACTGCGCGGACAAAATGTGGGTGAGGTTTTACGAGGCAGGCCGCTGGGAGAGTGGCGGGTGCAGTTGGATCCGCCTAATTTGTTGTAGAGTTTGCGATTTGCGTGGGGGCAAGGTTGGGACAGCAAGGATCAGGTATTGCGGACTTGGCGGAATTTCCCCAAATTAGCCCCTTAAATAGACCGTTGTTGCGTTAGGTGCACACACGCTGCGCTACACTGAAATCGAAAGGGTTATTCAATCAACATGACCGCCGCGAATAATAAAGCAGAACGTTTGGCACAAATTGAAGCATTGTTGTTGGCAAACCCTCACGGGTTGACCCAGGCGGAACTGGCGCGCCGTTTGGGGGTGAATCGTTCTACCATCCACCGCAATTTACAAAGCATGACCGCGCCCGTGTATGAGGAGGGTGGGCGGCTGTTTATTGACCGCGAGGCCTCATTGGTGAATGTGCGCTTTTCGCTGCACGAAGCGGTGTCCGTTCATCTGGCGGCGCGTTTGCTGGCCAACTGTTCGGACCGGCAAAATCCGCACGCGGCTTCAGCGCTGCGCAAGCTGGGGCTTTCCCTACGGACTCTGGCGCCCACGATTGCCAAATTCGTGCAGGCTTCGGCCAATGAGATGGATAATCCCTCGGGCCGCCGGTCGGATCCGCGTTACTTGCAGGTGATGGAAAAGCTGACCCTGGCCTGGGCGGAACGGCGGCGCGTGCACATTTGGTATGAAAACCACGAGCAAATCAAGCAGTATGATTTTGCCCCCTATTACCTGGAGCCGTACGCGACCGGTCAGACCACATATGTGATTGGGACCATCGCCCCGCAGAATTTGCGGCGCACGTTTAAAGTGGAGCGTATTCAGCGCATTGAGCTGCTGCGTCAGGAGTACCAGATCTTAGAAGATTTGGATCCTGAGACGCTCTTTATGGACGCCTGGGGCATTTGGACCAGCGACCGGCAGCCGGTGAAGGTGGTATTGAAATTTGGGCCGCGAGTGGCAAGCAGGGTGAGGGAAACTCGCTGGCATCGCTCAGAGCAGGTGACCGTTCTTCCAGACGGCAGCCTGCTCTGGAGTGCTTGGGTGGCCGAACCGCGCGAGATGATGAACTGGATCCGCGGGTGGGGGGCGCAGGTGGAGGTTTTGGAGCCGGAAGAGGTGCGCAGTGAGATGGCTCAGGAAGCACGGGATATGGCGCACCTGTATGGAGGGGATGGGAAGCCGTCTGGGGAGGGGTAAGCATGAGCGGCGAAAGAGGGGTGTGAAGGATGGTCTATGATCCGCGCGTTCACCACCGCCGGTCCATCCGCCTGCAGGGGTACGACTATACCCAGGCGGGTGCGTACTTTATTACCCTGGGCACCTACGGGCGGGAGCCGTTGTTTGGCAGGGTTCAGGATGGGCAGATGTACTTGAATGCGGTGGGGGAAATGGTTGCCGAAGAATGGGAGCGGCTGGAGCGGCGCTTCCCCAGCGTGGAATTGGACGTGTTTTGTGTGATGCCAGATCATATGCATGCGATCCTGGTGCTCGCTGACCGGGGTGCGGGAGGGTGCCGCGCTGCGGCGAAAGAGCAGTTTGGTGCGCCGGTGGTGCGGTCGGTGCCTACCCTGATTCGATCGTATAAATCCAGTGTGACGCAGCGGAATTTATTTTTGCACGGGCGAGATGCGGCGCCGTTGTGGCAGCGCAATTATTATGAGCATGTCATCCGCAATGAGGCCGAGTTGGAGCGCATCCGCCGGTATATCATCGAGAATCCGGCGCGGTGGAAGGGGTAGGGGCGCGGAACGAATCTGTAGGGGCACGGGGGATTTATATCAGATCAAGGCAGATAACGAACCCCCGTGCCCCAACGGGGAATCCGTAACGAATTGGGGTAGG
>DAIOUB010000221.1:0-3943 GCA_036751735.1 Levilinea sp.
CCGGCCATGTATTCGGGGTAACCGCGCAGGAAAATGATCGCCAGCACAAACATCAGGATCGGCCCAATGATCCAGTTCTGGATCAGGGACAGGCCCAGCACCTTCCAATTTCGGAAGACCTTGCCCAGTTCGTCATAATGCACCTTAGCCAGCGGCGGGTACATCATCAGGATGAGCCCAATCGCGATGGGGATATTGGTGGTGCCCACCGACACGGCGGTGTTGAAGCTTTCAACCGCCGTTGGGAGCAGATACCCCAGGCCAACGCCGACCGCCATAGCCAGAAAGATCCACAGCGTCAAATACCGGTCCAGAAAAGATAATCGCTTGGTCACACTGGTGCTTTCCATTGCGGAGTTCTCCTTAACGGGGATTCAAGAGGTTTGATTTCGTCTGGTTTCGGCAAGTTAATGTAGGGTCAAGGCCAGGGCTGCACTGCGGGCAAGGGCAGTTCGCCACGGGCCTCGTTTTTAAGGTTTCCAATTCCAGCGGGTCAACGCCGATCAAGCCCGCTGTCTGCTCAATCACAGCCAGGATTTCGGGGTGCAGCAGGCGGTAAAACATGTTCCTGCC
Organism: Levilinea sp.; assembly: GCA_036751735.1. GTDB lineage: Bacteria > Chloroflexota > Anaerolineae > Anaerolineales > Anaerolineaceae > Levilinea. Next base: position 574 of record DAIOUB010000221.1, read on the forward strand.
CATGCGCCGCGAACCCACCAGGCCCACTTTTCGCAGCACCATCAGATGCTGCGAGATGCTAGCCTGTCTGAGCCCCAGGACAGATTCAAAATGGCAAACGCAGGCTTCCTGTTCCGCGATCACCATCAGAATTTGAATTCTGGCGGGTTGGCTGACAGCAGCGAGCACTATGGATATTTGAATCTCAGGATCAGAACACGGTGATATATTCATCTTGACGAATATATTCTATCAGAATGCGCGCAAATGCACAATCATTGAGCTGAACAAAAAAGCCCCGTATCTCGCAGACAAGTCAAGATACGGGGCAATTCAGCCGCCGTCAACATCTACCAAACCAGGGTCAGCGTCGTTTCTGCGGTGGTGTCCCGCACCCCCGTCTTCACCCGCACGAACTTACCGTCCCAGCTCCAGCCCACCGCCGACTGCTCCCAAACCTGCGCCGTCTGACGCGGCAGCGCCGCCCCATTCAAAAGCACCTCACGCGGCGCGCCTTTGCCCCCCGTCACCACCTCCACCACGTTCTGACGCTGCGCCGTCATGCCCGCGTACGCTCCGCTCGCCGCGCCGATCACCACCCGCAGCCCCCCATCCTCCGTCCAGCCTTGGCTGAGCAGCGTGCGCCGCACCTCACCGCGCTGATAGGCCGTCGTCTGGCCGTCATCCTCAAACAGCTCAAAGCTGCCCTCCCCCGCATAGACGCGCAGGATCAGCTCATCACGCACACTGCCGTCCTTGCGCCGCCCAAAAGCGTCCATGGTCTGCTCATCCACAAACATCATCGGCACCACCGCCCCCGCGCGCGCATACAGCGGCACACGGTACACCTCCGCCGTGTACATGGGCACGTCTTTCAGCACCTGCCCCTGCGAAACGATCTCCTCCTGGGTGTAGAAATCAAACCAGGTGCCCGCGGGCAGGTACACATCCCGTTTCTGCAAATTCAGTTTGGCCCCCACCGCCGCCATCAGCCCCGGGCCGATCATCTTTTGATCCCCAATCGTCAGGGCCGCATCGTCCTGCGGAAAAGCCAGCGCCAGCGGGGGGTACACCGCCTCACCCGCCAGATAGGCGCGGTGCGCCAGCGAGTACAGAGTTGGGATCAGCGCGTAGCGCAGCCGCAGCGCCTCCAAATTGGCCTGCGCGTCCCCAATCCGGTCGGGGGCCGTTTCCTTACAGTTGCACAGGTTCTCCGTGTGCGGCCGCACCGGCACATCAAACAGCGCGCCGTAGGCAAACCACTGCGTGTACATCTCGTCCAGGTTAGCCTTCAGCATGGTGTTGCCTTCCAGCCCGCCGCGGTGGAACCCGCCGATATCCGTTCCGTAATAATCCATGCCGGAAAAAGACATGTGCATCTGGGCGTTGAAATGGGCCGCCAGACTGGTGCGGTTGGAGCCAATATCCCCCGACCACATGGCCGCCCCAAAGCGCTGGCTGCCCGCCGTGCCGGAGCGCGACAGCATGAACAAACGCTGCTCCACCCCGTTGCGCGCATAGCCCTCAAACAGGCTCTGGCTCCAGAAAAAGTTGTACAGGTTGCTCACATCGGCATGCGTGTTCAGCGGGCCGTAATCCCCCGGCAGCCCCGCGTAGCGCGCCGCCGCCGAAAACTGCTCCGGCTCGCCCAGGTCGGTCCAATGACCCATCACGCCCAGGTCCACCAGCGGCTGGCGGCGGATGTCGTGCCAATAGGCCCCGGCTTCCGGCTGGGTCCAATCCAGCATGCCGCCCTTGCCCCACCAGGGGTTATCCTGCAAAAACACCGGCTCGCCGCCCTCGCCCTGCCGCACCAGATAGCCCCGCGCCGCCAGATCGGCGTGTTCGGGCAGGCCGCGGCTGATGTAGGGTTCCTCGATGGTCATCACCCCGATGCCGTCCGCGCGCAGCGCCTGAATCTTGCCCGCCGGGTTGGGAAAATTCTGCGTGTCCCAGCGCAGCGACCCCATGCGCGAATTTTCGTCCAGCTGGATACCCCCAAACCACTGCAAATCCAGCACCACGCCGTCCACAGGGAAATTCGCCGCGCGCAGGCTGCTGAGCTTATCGTCCATCTCGGCCCAGTTGTCAAAGCCGTATTCCGACACCCACATGCCAAACATCTTGCGCGGCGGAACCGGCGGACGGCCGGTCAATTCCAGGTACTGCGCCCGCACCCCGGCTGGCCCCTCGCCCAGCAGCACATAGCCGCGCATCCAATCGCCGGAGGTGGTGAACACATACGGACTTTCACGAAAATCCCAACGCTGCGGGGCGGCGCTGTCCATATACAGCCCAAAGGCCTGCCCCCCCGTGCGCAAGAAGGTGGCCACCGGGATTTGCGTATTGCCCACCGCGCCCCCGTTGTAGCCTTCCATCACATTCCCGTACCCCGAACTGCTGAAGCGCACCCGCCCCAGCCAATCGCCGTTGGAAACGCCCGGCTGGGGGAACTGCTGCCCCAGGCCGTATACCCCCCGCACCTCGGGGAAATCCAGGAGCAGCCGCTTGCGGCGCTGGGTCAAATTCTCCGGGCAGATCACCCCCAGCACCCCGTCCACGCCCAGGCGGGTATCCTCCAGGTGGATGCACAGCTCCGCGTCCACCGCGGCCGCCAGCCCCCCGCTCACCATGCGACCGTCCGGCGCTAACTGCCAGGCGCTGAGGCCCGCGCCCTCTTTTTGCAGCACCGAAGGCGTGGTGAAGATCGGCTCGTCCAGGCTGCGCTCGGCGGGGATCTTGCCCATCTCAAAATGCAGGCGGTCGTCGGCCAAAAATTCCAGAATCAGGCTGGCCTCCCCGCGGTCAAAGCGCAGGCGCATGACTCCGCCCGCCCCATCCCCCACCCAGGCGCTGGGCTGAATCCCCGTGAACGCCGCCTCATCGGCAGGCGCGGCTGTGGGCGCCGCTGGGACGGCCGTGTGCTCCGGCACCGTGGTCCGGTCCGCGGGGGTCGGCAGGGTTTTCTCAGGCCCGCCGCACGCCGCCAGCAAAAGCGCCGTCCCCACTGCCAATCCCCAAACCCACCATTTCTGCCGTCTGTTTGCCATGATTCCGCTCCTCTGTGTGCGCTCCTCCCGGGTACTGCCCTCATTGTACAACATCCCGTCCCTGGCCAAAACGGGGAAAAGCGGGTTTTTGGGGGAATTCGAGGGAGGCCGATGTATAATTCTTTATAGCCTTGCACGCAGGAAGCGGCTTGAAGCAGCCCAGGTAAAGAACCCCCATTATCCAACCCTTTCCATTCACAGGTAACCCATGACCACCAACATTGATCTTTCCGTTAAAGTTTTCGGGCACACGTTTCGCAATCCCATTATTCCCGCGGCGGGGCCAAATGTGGGCTCAGGGGCCATGGTGCGCCGGGCGGCGGAAGGCGGCGCCGGCGGAT
>DAIOUB010000222.1:0-3892 GCA_036751735.1 Levilinea sp.
GGGGATTCCAGTTTGGTCGGGTGAGTTGGCGGAAACGCCCATCGGCCCCATCTGCGTGACCGTTTCAGAAGTGGGACTGCGCCAGGTGGCTTTTGCACCCCTGCGCGCCTGGGCGCCTCAGCCCGGCGAGCAGCCCCAGCCGCCTGAGACCGCGCCCGCCGCGTTGGGCGAGGCCCTGGGGCAGGTGGGTGACTTTTTGCAGTGCCACTGCCGCCTGTTTGGCCTGCCCATTGATTGGCGCGGCGTGGGCAGTTTTCAGCGCGAGGTGCTGGAGCTGACCCAGCGGATTGCCTTTGGCGAGGTGCGCACCTACGCCGATCTGGCTCACGACCTGGGGCGGCCCCGCGCGGCCCGCGCGGTGGGCGGAGCCTTGGCGCGCAACCCCATGCCCCTGGTGCTGCCCTGCCACCGCGTGGTGGGCAGCGACCGCCGTCTGCACGGCTTCGGCGCGCCCGGCGGCATCGCCACCAAGGCCTGGCTGCTCCAGTTAGAGGGAGTGCGGATTGTCGATCAAAGACTGGGGTAAGTTTGCCCTGTTGGGTTTGATCTGGGGTTCGTCCTTCTTTTGGATCAAGCTGGGCCTGCGCGAACTGCCGCCCCTGACCCTGGTGGCGCTGCGCATCACCCTGGCGGCGGTGGGGCTGACCCTCGTGGCCTGGGCGGGGCGCGTGCCCGTGGGCGGGCTGCGCCGCTGGGCCGACTTTTTGGTCATCGGCATTCTGAACGCCGCCTTGCCCTTCTTCTTAATCACCTGGTCGGAGCAGCACATCCCTTCGGGGGTGGCTTCGATCCTCAACAGCACCGTGCCCCTCTTCACCATTCTGCTGTCGCCCTGGTTTGTGCCGGAAGACCGCTGGACCGCGCCGCGCGTGGTGGGCATGGGGGTGGGCTTTTTGGGGGTGATCGTGCTGCTGTCGCCGCAGGCGTTTTCCAGCGGGCTGAGCGGCTCGCTGTCTGGGCACATCGGCATGCTGCTGGCGTCCATCTGCTACGCCGTCAGCCCCATTTACGCCCGCCGCCGGCTGAGCGGGCTGAACCCCCGCGTGCAGGCGTTGGGGCAGATGTGGGTGGCCGCCGCTCTGATTTTGCCCATAGCCGGGCAGGTGGAAGGCCCGCTGGCGCTGCCGCGCCTGCCGCTCTCCTGGCTGGCGGTGGGCTGGCTGGGAATTGTGGGCAGCTGCGCGGGCAATCTGCTGTTTTATTCGCTATTAAATTCGGTGGGCCCCACCCGCACCGCCCTGGTAAGTTATCTCTTTCCATTGGTGGGCGTGATCCTGGGGGTGGGGCTTTTAGCGGAACCGCTCACCTGGCAGCTTTTCGCGGGCGGCTTATTAATTATCGGCGGCGTGGTGTTGGTCAACGCGCGCCGCCTGTGGTTCTGGCCGCCGCGCAAGGCGTCCGGGGTGCATCTATTGGAGGAGTTATGAGTCAAGAGTCATCCTTTCGTTCTGGTTTTGTCACCCTGGTGGGCCGCCCCAACGTGGGCAAATCCACCTTGCTGAACGCGCTGCTGAAGCAGAAAGTGGCCGCGGTTTCGCCCCGTCCGCAAACCACGCGCCGCCGCCAACTGGGCATTTTGAGCCTGCCGCAAGCCCAGATGGTGCTGATGGACACCCCCGGCATGCATTCCCCTCGCCACAAGCTGGGCGAATTCATGAACGCCGAGGCCGCCGACACCCTGGGCGACGCGGACGCGATTGTGTGGCTGGTGGACGCCAGCCAGCCGCCCACCCCCGAAGATGAGGCCATCGCCGCCCGCATCGCCGCGCTCAGCCAGCCCCCGCCGGTCTTCTTGACTCTGAACAAGGTGGATACCTGTTCCGCGGCGGATGTGGAGCTGCGCCGGGGGCAGTTTGCCGCCCTGCTGCCGGGGGCAAATCTCTTCTTGATCTCAGCGGCCCGCGGCCAGGGGCAGGATGCCTTGCTGGCGGCTCTGATCGAAGCCCTGCCCGAAGGCCCGCCCTATTACGACCCGGATCAAATCACCGATTTGTACGAGCGCGATATCGCCGCCGACCTGGTGCGCGAGGCCGCCCTGGTGCTGCTGCGCGAGGAAGTGCCCCACGGCATCGCCGTGCGCATTGATGAATACACCGAGCGCAGCGAGAACAATGCCTACATCGCCGCCACCCTCTTCGTGGAGCGCGATTCGCACAAAGGCATCGTGATTGGCAAGGGCGGCGACATGCTCAAGCAAATTGGCTCGCTGGCCCGCCAGAAGATTGAAGAGATGTCGGACCGCAAGATTTTCTTGGAGCTGCGGGTGAAAGTGGATAAAAACTGGCGGGATAACCCCGACGCACTGCGCGGGTTTGGCTATTCCACCGATCAAGATTCCTGATCAACCTCGATTCATCTACGAAAGCAGGGACTATGCTCAACTTTTGGTTTTGGCTGGCAGTAATTATGGCGGCGGCAGATTGGCTGGTGGTGGCGCGCGGCGGGGGGCGGCTGCGCTGGCTGACCAAGCCCGGGGCGCTGCTGCTGATGATTGTGTGGTTCACCACCGTGGGCGCCTGGCGCGGCCCGCTGCTGTGGTTTGGGTTGGCGCTGGTCTTCTCCATGCTGGGGGATATTCTGCTGCTGCCGCCGCGCTTGTTTTTGGGCGGGCTGCTGGCCTTCTTAACCGCGCACGCCTTTTATGTGGTGGGCTTCAACGCCTCTCCGCTGGCGTTCCGTTGGACGGCTTTGTTCTTGCTGCTGCCTGTGCTGCTGCCCATGGGTCTCTTTAATCAGCGCCTGCTGAACAAGATGCGCCGCGGCCCCGAAACCCGCCTGACCATCCTCCTGGTGGTGACTTACAGCCTGGTGATCGGCCTGATGCTGATTTCCGCGCTGCTGACCCCCTTCCGCCCGGCCTGGCCGGTGGGCCCCGCCTGGATGGCGGTGGCCGGGGCGCTGCTGTTTGTGCTCTCCGATTCCACCCTGGCGGCGGCGCGTTTCATCCGCCCGCTGCGCTACAGCGAACTGGCGGTCATCATCACCTACCACGTCGGGCAGTTCCTGCTGGCGGGGGCAGCCCTGTGGATGTTTGCCTGAGGCCCAAGCGAATTTTCCCTTTTTAACCCATTGACTCGGCACAGATCGTCTGGTATATTGGACTTAAGTCCAACATCTCAGACGATAGGTGCTGCATGTCCGATAATTTACCCCTTGGCGCTGCGGTCGAACGCACCATGCGCCTGGTGGAGCTTTTGCTGTCGGCCCCAGACGGCCTCACTCCCCAGGAACTGCTCTTACAGCTGGATATCTCGCGCAGCACCCTCTTTCTGCTGCTGCGCAGCATGAAGGCTTTGGGCTATGTGGAGCAGGCCGAGAAACGCGGCCGCTACTATCCTGGCCCGCGCTTACAGGCCTGGCAGCAGTCCAGCCCGCCCCTCTCACGGGATCTGCTCACCGCCTTTTATCAGGAAGGTGCGCGCCTCAACAGCCCCGAAACCCTGGCGCTGACCGTGCGCGCCGAGGCGGGTGTGCTGGTGGTGGGCCAGGTGGAGGGCAGCCAGCAGGTGCGCAGTGTGCTCCAGCCCGGTCAGGTGTACCCCAACCTGTGCGCCGCGGCCGAAGTGCTGGCGGAATTCCCCGGCGCCGAGGTGCAGACCTACGGTTATCACTTTTGCGAAAATGAAGACAGCCTGGAGCTGGCCCTGCCGGTATGCCCCGACGGCGCCACCCCCCAGGCCGCCCTGCTGCTCAGCGCGCCGCGCTTCCGCTGGCGTTCCGAGGCCTTTCTGGAACGCCACCTGCCCGAACAGCGCGCACTGGCCGCCCGCCTTTCGCATCAAATGGGCGCGCCCGCCTATACCCCCTTTCACTATCACCCCACTTCCCAGCTTCAGTCTTCCGGCCCGCTTTCGCCCGAAGAGATTTCCAGCTTCCTGCAAGGCCCCTGGAC
>DAIOUB010000223.1:0-3885 GCA_036751735.1 Levilinea sp.
GGCTCCAGCTGACGCCAGCGCTTGGCCTCGGAGCGGTGGGCCTTATCCTTCAGCCGGCTGCCGCCGGAGGGGCGCGTGGCCTTGCGCACCTTGGGCACCACGCTGGCCTGGCGGATCAGGTCCACCAGGCGCTCCACGGCGTCCTGGCGATTTTGCTCCTGGGTGCGGAAACGGCGCGCTTCGATGAGCAGCACGCCGTCTTCGGTCAGCCGGTTGCGGGCCAGTTTGGACAGGCGGTCTTTGATGTCTTCCGGCAGGCTGGCGGCGGTGATGTCGTAGCGCAGCTGCACCGCCGTGGCGACCTTGTTCACATTTTGGCCGCCTGGGCCGGAGGAGCGGATAAATTCAAATTGGATGTCGCTCTCAGGGATAGAAAGGGTAGGGGTAATTTCAATCATGGGGATAAGGTGGGGAGAGGGTGATCAGCGGACGGGTTAATCATACCATTTTTTTACCCATCCATTGGCCGAGAGATAGCGTCATTTCGTTCGGGATGACGTCGGGGGGGGATTTGTGAACATTTGCGCAAATGTGACATTCGTCCATGACATTCATCACTGTAATAAGATGTTATAGGTTGATATGATCTAAGTGCTGCTAAATGTTATAGCAAAGAGAGTATATGGACGACTTCCTCACCTCCCGCCAGGTTCAAAACATCCTCAAAGTAGACCGGATCACGGTCTACCGCATGCTGCAGGACGGCCGCCTGAAAGGCGTTAAGATCGGGCAGCAGTGGCGCTTTCAGCGCAGCGAGGTGGAACGCATGGTGGGGGGCAGCCCTCAGCCCGCCAGCCCCGCCCAAGACCCCGAAAGCCCTTTCCCCACCCACTGCGTGCAGACCATCCAGGATCTGTTCTCCGACGTGGGGCAGATCGGCGCGGTAGTGGTGGATTCCTCCGGCGCTGCTGTCACCGAGCTCAGCCGACCGTGCGCTTTCTGCCAGCTGATCCTGGCCTCCCCCTCCGGGCGGCGCGCCTGTGGGGCCTCTTGGGAAAACGTGGCCCAAAACTGCACGGCGGGCAGCAAATATTTCACCTGTCACGCCGGCTTGCAGTACGTGGCCGCCCCCATCCAGGACCGCGGCCAGCGGGTGGGCGCCTTCCTGGCGGGCCAGTTCTACTGGCAGCCCGCCGATCCCCGTGAGCAGGCCGAGCGCATCCGCCGCCTGGCCGAGGCGCACGGCATCCCGCCGGCCGATTTGGCCGCGGCTGCTGAAGAAATTGCCGTCATCCCGCCGGATCAACACGTTCGCACCGAAGCCTGGCCGTTCACGGCCGCGCGGGCGGTGGAAAGCATCCTGTGCGAACGCACCGGCTTTATGGAACGTTTGAAGCAAATTGCGAATCTCACGCAGTTATCCAAAGGAGTGTAACCTATGAAGAAATTGCTGATCTTGGGCGCTGGTACGGCGGGCACGATGGTGGCCAACCGCCTGAACCGTATGTTGGACATGGATGAATGGCAAATCACCCTGGTAGATCAAGACCCTGTGCATTACTACCAGCCAGGCTATTTGTTCATCCCCTTTGGCGTGTATTCCAAAAAGGATGTGATCAAGCCCAAGCGCAATTTCATCCCTCCGCAGATCAAGCTGATCCAATCCGCCATTGAGATCATCGAGCCGGATCATAACCGTGTGCGGCTGGCGGGTGGCCTGTACCTGGACTACGACTATTTGATCATCGCCACCGGCGCGGATATTCACCCCGAAGAGACCCCCGGCCTGGCCGAACACGAATGGAACCAGTCCATTTTCACCTTCTACTCCTTGGAAGGCTCGGTGGAACTGTGGAAGAAGCTGCAAACCTGGGAAGGCGGGCGCATGGTGGTGAACGTGGTGGAAAACCCCATCAAGTGCCCGGTGGCCCCGCTGGAATTTTTGATGCTGGCGGATTGGTTCTTCCACGAGCGCGGCATGCGCGACCGCGTGGAACTGGTGTATGCCACCCCCCTGCCGGGCGCATTCACCAAACCCATGGCGTCCAAAATGCTGGGCGAGCTGTTGGTGCAGAAAGGCATCCATGTGGAGCCGGAGTTTTACATCGAGCGCGCCGACCCGGACGAGAAGAAGATCGTTTCTTACGACGAGCGCGAAGTGCCCTACGACCTGCTGGTCACCATCCCGCTCAACAAGGGCGCCGAGGTGGTGGGCAAATCTGGCCTGGGCGACGAGCTGAACTATTCGCCGGTCAACAAATACACCTTCCTTTCGGATAAATTCGACAATATTTTCGTCCTGGGCGACGCCTCCAACGCGCCCGCTTCGAAAGCCGGTTCGGTGACCCATTACGCCATTGACCTGTTCGGCGAGAATTTCATCCGCTACACCTCGGGCCAAAAGCTGGTGGAAAATTTTGACGGGCACGCCAACTGCTTCCTGGAATCCGGCTTTGGCAAGGGCCTGCTGATTGACTTCAATTACACCCAGGAGCCGCTGCCCGGGCGTTACCCCCTGCCGGGTGTAGGTCCCTTCACCCTGCTGGAAGAATCCGAAGCCAACCACTGGGGCAAGCTGATGTTCCGCTGGATGTACTGGAACATTCTCCTCAAGGGTCAGGAACTGCCTTTCCCGCCCACCATGACCATGGCGGGTAAATGGAAAGCCTAGGAGGCATGATGGATCCGCAGTGGACTGAACTCAACCAAAAATTGGACGCGCTCACCGCGCAGGTGGCCTATTTGTCTGAGCAGGCGCGCCTGAACGCCCTGGAGCGCGAATCGCGCGAGGAACTTCTGGAAACGGCCATGCCCGTGGCCAAAGACGTGATGCGCCTGGCCTCGGATGAGATGGAAGAGGTGCAGGAATACCTCAACCCCGAAGACCTGGTGCGCATTCTCAAGAAGGCCATCCAGCACACCCCCCAGCTGGAAATGCTGCTGGATAATATTGACGCGGTCACCGATCTGCTGGATACCGTGGGACCGGTGGTGCGCGAGGGCATGGATAAGGTCACCGCGGTGACCGGTGATTTGGAAACCAAAGGCTATTTTGGCCTGGCGCGCGGGGGCGCTCACCTGGCCGATCAGGTGGCCGGTGCGCTGACCGAAGACGACCTGAAACGCCTGGGCGGCACGCTGGTGCCGGTGCTGCAGGCGGTCAAGGCGGCTCCCCCCGCCCAACCGCCCTCGCTGCTGGGCCTGCTGGGGCAGATGAATGACCCGGCGGTACGGAGCGGGCTGGCGTTGGCGCTGCGCGCGCTGAAGGCTTTAGGGGCTTCCACACGCCCCGCTTAATTCGTGAATTCATCAACCATTGGAAAGTAAACACATCTGGAGGAACACATGGCTACTCGTACAATTGCAGGCAAAACCGTCGCGGTCAATGAAGAAGGCTTCATGACCAACCCCGCGGAATGGACCCAGGAAATCGCGGTGGAGATCGCCAAAGAAGAGGGCATTGAGGAACTCACCGAAGCCCATTGGAAAGTGATTAACTTCTGCCGCGAGGTGGGCTCCGCATCTGGCAAGGCCCCCACCCTGCGCACCATCACCAACGGCGCGGGCATCACCACCAAAGAGATGTTCACCCTCTTCCCCAAAGGCCCCGCCAAGAAAGTGGCCCACATCGCCGGTCTGGGCAAGCCCGAAGGCTGTGTCTAAATCAACCCACTGTAATGGATCATAAGGAGCGTTAAACATGGCTGAAGACCGCAAAGTTGCTTTTATTTGTTCGAAGGGCACCCTGGATATGGCCTACCCGGCGCTGGTGATGGGCTGGGCGGCGCTGGGCAACGGCATTGATGTCACCATCTTCTTCACTTTCTGGGGCATGGACCTCATCAACAAGAACCGCGTGGACCGGCTGGAGATCGCGCCCGTGGCCAACACCAGCATGAAGATGACCATGATGGGCGTGAACACCGGCAACCTGGGCATCCCCAA
>DAIOUB010000224.1:0-3868 GCA_036751735.1 Levilinea sp.
TGCTGCCCGATATGGGGCTGGATGAGATCACCGCGTTGGAGCAGCGTGTGGAAGGGGAACTGGGGGCTTCTGCTCTGGTGGTGCAGATCGGCGGGGTGGCAGTGTACCCCACCATGGTGATGGAGACCACTAATCTGGTGTACCTGACGGATACCGTGGCGCACGAATGGACGCACAATTACCTGACCCTGCGCCCGTTGGGCATGCTGTATGACGCGACGCCGGAGCTGCGCTCGATGAACGAAACGGCGGCTTCGCTGGCGGGCAAGGAGATTGGCCTGCGTGTGCTGGAGCGCTATTACCCCGATCTGGTGCCGCCGCCGCCCGCCCCCCCGGCGGCCCCCCAGCCGCAGCAGCCGCCCGCGGAACCACCCGCCTTCGATTTTCGCGCAGAGATGCACATCACCCGGGTGGAGGCGGACCGCCTGTTAGCGGAGGGCAAGGTGGATGAGGCTGAGGCGTATATGGAAGCGCGGCGGCAGGTATTTTATGCCAACGGCTACGTGCTGCGGCGGCTGAATCAGGCCTATTTTGCCTTCCACGGGGCCTATGCGGATACCCCCCTGGGGGCTGCCGGAGAAGACCCGGTCGGCCCGGCGGTGCGGGCTTTGCGCGCGCAGAGCGGATCGCTGCGGGAATTTTTGAATCGGATCAGTTGGATGGACGAATTCACCGATCTGCAGAAGGCCTTGCAGCCCTAGGCGGGGGGATTACAGGTCGCCGTCGAAACCGCCAAAATCGCCCATGCCGCCGTCGTCCCCCATGCCCCCGGCGGCATCGGCCAGTTCGGGCAGCTCTTTTTCAATTTGCTCAGGGCTTTGGCCGGATTCAAGGCGGTGGACCACCTCGTCAAATTCCGGGCCCATCTCTTCGCCGACCTCGGAACTCATCTCGCGCATCATGCGCCCCAGGCTGCGGGGATCTTCGTCCAGGGCGTCCAGGGCGGCGGGGTCGGCCATGGACGCCAGCCGGCTGTGATCGGAGCGAACGACGCGCACACGGTTAATGCGCCGCTGCACATGGTCGCTGCCGCAGCGGGTGCAGTGCACCGGCTTCTGGCTGTATTCCTGGTAGGTGAGGAACACCTCAAAGCGGGCTTTGCAATCCAGGCAGCGGAAATCATAAGTTGGCATGAAGGGATAGCCTCCGGCGATAGAAGATCATTTATCCATTATAATCAGGGTGGTATCAAAAAAACGTAAGAATCTCGCAGCAAAATGGGTGCGCACTTTATGATGATGGAAGAGACCGTACACTTACGAAACCTGCACCAGCCGCAGCCTTTGCTGGTGGTCATTTCGGGGCCATCCGGCGCGGGTAAAGACGCGGTGGTGAAAGCCTTAAAGCAGACCAACTATTCGTTTCATTTTGTGGTGACAACCACCGACCGCGAGCCTCGCCCCGGAGAGGTGCACGGGGTGGATTACTACTTCGTGAGCACCCAGGAATTCGAGCGCATGATCGCGGCGGATGAGCTGCTGGAATATTCGACCGTGTACAATCAATTTAAAGGGATTCATAAATCTCAGGTACGCGATGCGCTGGCCAGCGGCAAAGATGTGATCATGCGCCTGGATGTGCAGGGGGCTGAAAAGGTGCGCAAGATGTGCCCGGACGCGGTGCTGATCTTTTTGGCGCCGGAAAGTGAAGAAGCCTGGCTGCTGCGGCTGCACACCCGCAACACGGAAACGGATGAAGCCTTTCAGGTTCGTTTTGAGACGGCCAAAAAGGAACTGGAAGACGCTAAGAAATTTGATTACGTGGTGATCAACGCGCACAACCAGTTGGATGACGCCGCCCAAACCATCCTGTCCATCATCGAAGCCGAACATCACCGCACAACGCCGCGGCGGATTCAACTATGAGCTACGAACCGAATTCCCCTTCCTCATCCTACCCACCCCCCGAGCGCCCGCGGACGGTCAGCGTGGCCGTGGACACCGCCCGGCCGGTGGTGACTTATGTGCTGATGGGCGTGACCATCCTGGTCTTCTTGGGCCAGTTGGCGTTGGAATCGGCCGTGGGGACGGATTTGCTGCTGCTGTATGGGGCCAAAATTCGCGAGGCGATCCTGGTGGGTCAGTTTTGGCGGCTGCTGACGCCGGTTTTCCTGCACGCCTCGTTTATGCACATCGCTTTCAACATGTACGCGCTGTATGCGGTGGGGCCGGGGCTGGAAAGTTTTTACGGCCGCTGGCGTTTTTTGGCGCTGTATTTTTTGGCGGCCGCGGCCGGCAATACCCTGTCTTTTGTGGTCTCACCCAGCATTTCGGTGGGGGCTTCGACGGCGGTGTTTGGGCTGATCACGGCGCAGGCGGTGTTCATTTACCGCAACCGGCAGCTCTTCGGCGAGCGCATGCGGCCGATGCTGACCAATCTGCTGGTGATTTTGGGCCTGAACCTGGTGTTGGGGTTGTCCTCGCGCATTGATAACTGGGGACATTTGGGCGGGCTGCTGGGCGGGCTGGCTTTCGCGTGGTTCGCCGGGCCGGTGCTCCAGGTGGAAGGGTGGGGAGACCAGCTGCGCCTGCGCGACACGAACACGGGGCGCGCCTTTGCCACCGGTGCCCTCATGGCGGCGGTGCTGGGGGGGCTGGTGTTCCTTCAGCTGTTGTGGGCCTGATCGAAATCAAATACAGAACAACCGCGCTGGCAACCCCAGCGCGGTTGTTGATTCCAGCGAAGGTCACAGCCCAGGTATGACCCACAACGTGCCCTGCGTCCCTTGCGCGCGCAGCCCAAAAAGGACATGATGAAAGATAATGGATCGTTCTATTCTCTGTGGAGGCAGGCACCAAGATGAGCATACCGGTTGAGAAAAAAACCCGCGAACTTGATTCAGGCGCACGCATGCCGCGCATGGGCGAAATTAACCCCCTGATCGCACCCTATCAGAAAGCCGACAACCGCCGGGCGCTGTGGGAATTGGCCAACACGCTGATTCCCTATGCGGCCCTGTGGGCGGTGATGGTGTGGAGCCTGGAAGTTTCCTACGCGCTGACTTTGCTGCTGGCCGTGCTGGCGGCGGGCTTTCTGGTGCGCATTTTCATCTTCTTCCACGACTGCGGGCACAATTCCTTCTTCAGTTCCACCGTCTGGAATAAACGTGTGGGTTTTTGGCTGGGGCTGCTGGTGTTTACGCCCAGCGAGCACTGGTGGCACGAGCACGCCGTGCATCACGCCACCAGCAGCAATCTGGATAAGCGCGGGCGGGGGGATGTGACCACGCTGACGGTGGAGGAGTATCAGAAGATGGGACGCATGGGGCGGTTGGGCTACCGCCTGTTCCGCAACCCGCTGGTCATGTTTGGCCTGGGGCCGATTTATATGTTCGTGATCAGCCACCGTTTTTGGCGGCCGGGCAGCGGGAGCAAGGAACGCAATAATGTGATTCTGGCCAATCTGGCGCTGGCGGCGCTGATCGCCGGGATGAGCTGGTGGATCGGCTGGAAGGCCTTTGTGATGATCCAGCTGCCGGTGCTGTGGCTGGGGGGCATGGTGGGCATCTGGATGTTTTACGTGCAGCACCAATATGAGGATATGTATTGGGCGCGCAGCGGGCGCTGGGATTACGTGGCTTCGGCGCTGGCGGGGGCGTCTTTTTACGATCTGCCCAAGGTGCTGCGCTGGTTCACCGGCAATATCGGCTACCACCACATTCACCACCTCAGCCCGCGCATACCGGAATACCAGTTGGCGGCGTGCTATGAAAACGTGGCCTTGGTGCAAAAATACGCCAAACGACTGGACCTTCGCGCCAGTCTGCGGACGGTGCAGCTGGCCTTGTGGGATGAGGCGCGCGGCAAGATGGTGGGCTTTGCAGAGGCCGCGAAATCTTAGGCGTGTGTCTTAATGGAGAACCCTACAG
>DAIOUB010000225.1:0-1062 GCA_036751735.1 Levilinea sp.
GCCGAAGCCAGGTTGATCAGGCGGCCTTCGCCCAAAATGTGAATACGGCGGCCGTCTTTCAGATCGTAGGCTTCCACGAAGGGGCGCACCAGCGATTTGGATACCGCCATCGTCTCCAGCGCCGGGATGTTGATCTCGACGTTGAAATGGCCGGAGTTGGACACAATCGCGCCGTCTTTCATCACCTCAAAATGGTGCTTGTCAATCACGTTCAGGTCGCCGGTCACCGTGCAGAAGATGTCGCCAATGCGGGCGGCTTCTTCCATCGGCATCACGCGGAAACCGTCCATCACCGCTTCCAAAGCCGGCATGGGGTCCACTTCGGTGACGATCACGTTGGCGCCCAAACCGCGCGCGCGGCTGGCCAGCCCGCGGCCGCACCAACCGTACCCAGCCACCACGAACACCTTGCCCGCCAGGAGCATATTGGTGGCGCGGATGATGCCGTCCAGGGTGGACTGGCCGGTGCCGTAGCGGTTGTCAAAGAAGTGCTTGGTCATGGCGTCGTTGACCGCGATCACCGGGAATTCCAAAGCCCCGTCCGCCGCCATCGCGCGCAGGCGAATCACGCCGGTGGTGGTCTCTTCCGTGCCGCCGATCACCTGGGGCAGCAAATCGCGGCGGTCTTTGTGCAGGGTGCTGACCAGGTCGGCGCCGTCGTCCATGGTGACATGCGGCTTGTGATCCAGGGCAGCGTTCAGGTGCTTGTAATAGGTGACGTTGTCTTCGCCCTTGATGGCGAACACAGGGATTTCATTGTGCGACACCAGCGAAGCAGCCACATCATCCTGGGTGGAAAGCGGGTTCGAGGCGGTCAGCACCACATCGGCGCCGCCGTCGGCCAGGGTTTTGATCAAATTGGCGGTTTCAGCCGTGACGTGCAGACAGCCCGAAACGCGCACACCCGCCAGCGGGCGCTCTCGCAAAAAGCGCTCCCGAATCTGGCGCAGCACAGGCATCTCACGCTCAGCCCACTCGATCCGGCGGCGGCCGCCTTCGGCGAGCTTGCTATCTTTAATATCGTAGTTCGACATTCAGGTTCCTCCAGGGCCGCAGCCCAAA
>DAIOUB010000225.1:1162-3838 GCA_036751735.1 Levilinea sp.
GTCACCACCAAAAGCTGCACCTGCTTGCGGATGTCTGCCGCGCTCATGCCGGTGTGCTTTTGGATCAGCTCAAATTCATACTCGTTGACAAACACGGAATAGGCCCCTTCCACACCCTTGCGCAGCGTCTCGCCGCTCACGCGCACGATCTGCTGGCTGGGGTCATACAGGTAGGGGATGCCTAGAGCCACGCATTCATCCACCAGCACTTCCATCGCCCGCGGGTCGTTGGGCGAAATCACCACCAGTTCGGGCTTGATGGGCACATCCCGCAGCGACAGTTCGCTGGCGTTGGCCATGGCGCCAGTGTAAAAGCTGGCGATCTGATTGTTGACCTTATCGGTGTTGGCGAAGAAAGAGGCGGTGTATTTATCGGGGATGATCTTGATCAGGCTGGTGTCAATGTTCTGCGCCTCCAGCCAGGCGCGGTATTCTTCAAAGTCAATCCCGGCCGTTGCCATGATCTGCGGCCGCTCGCCCAACAGTGCCAGGGTGTAGGCAATGTTAGGGGCCACGCCGCCGCGCTGCCGCACCATCGAATCCACCAGGAAAGACAGGCTGATGGTGTCTAAGCGGTCGGGTAAGATATGTTCCCGAAAATAGCCGGGGAACGTCATCAAATAATCATAGGCGATGGAGCCGGTACATAAAATGCTCATAGGACTGTTCCGTTTTTCATCCAAAAGTTATGCGGCAGGCCGCACAAACCGCGGCAGGTGCTCCACAAACGGCGGGTAGACCACACCGTTTTCGGTCACCAAACCGGTCAGCAAATGGTTGGGGGTCACATCAAAAGCGGGGTTGCGCGCCTGCGCATCCGCCGGTGTCACCCGCTGGCCCTCAAATTCCAGGCCCAAGACTTCCATCGGGTCGCGTTCTTCAATGGGGATCAAATCGCCGTGCGCCAGACTCAAATCCACCGTGGAGGTGGGGAAAACCGAATACACCGGCACATGGTTGCTGTGGGCCGCCAGCGCCAGCATGTAGCTGCCGATCTTGTTGGCCACGTCGCCGTTGGCCGCCACCCGGTCTGCGCCGAAGAACACCTTCTGCACCTGACCGCTGCGCAGGAAATAGCCCGCCATGTTGTCGCTGATGATCTCGTAGGGAATGCGGTACTGGCTCAGCTCCCAGGCGGTCAGCCGCGCGCCCTGCAGGCGCGGGCGGGTTTCATCCACCAGCACATGCACGCGCTTGCCCTGCTCGTGGGCCATGCGGATCACCCCCAGGGCTGTGCCCCAATCCACCGTAGCCAGCGCGCCGGTGTTGCAGTGGTGAATAATCGTGTCGCCGTCCTGAATCAGCTCCGCCCCAAAGGCCGAAATGCGCCGGTTGACTTCCACATCCTCATCCGCCATGCGCTCCGCCACGGCCACCACCTTCTCACGCAGGGCAGCCGCCGAGCCGCGCGCCGGCTGACACTCGGCCAGCACACGCTGCACCGCCCAGGCCAGATTCACAGCCGTGGGGCGGGCGGCGGTCAAAAGCGCCCCGGCCCGTTCCAACTCCGCCCACAGCGCGTCCGCGCTGTCGGTGCGCGCCCGCAGCAGGGCCAGCGCCATGCCGTAAGCCGCCGAAACGCCGATCGCCGGAGCGCCGCGCACGGTCATATTGCGGATGGCCTCGGCGGTGTCTTCGGCAGTGCGGCAAATGACCCGCTCGAAGCGGGCCGGTAAAATGCGCTGATCAATCATGATCATTTCGCCAGATTCAGCATTCCACTCTAAGGTTCGCATGTTTCATACCTTACACTAAAAAACGCCCTCGGCTGAGAGCGTCGAAGATCGCCTCTGTTAGTTTAACATGCAATTCCTGGTTTGTCAAAGCCTACTCCCCGCCGGTCCGCCGCCGCAAATCCGCAATCGGGTGCAATTTTTAAGGATTCCGTATTGGATTTTCGGAGAGAAAGGCGTTATACTATAGAAAATCATTCTTTTTGGATAATCATTCTCTAAACATGACCGATCCTGAAATCCGTTACCAATCCCTCCTCCACAAATTGCAGCAGCGCGGCTGCCGCCTCACCTCGCACCGCCTGGCTTTGGCGCGCCTGCTCTCCATCTCCGAAGGCCACCCCAACGCCTCTCAGCTCTACGAAACCCTGCGCACCCAGTTTCCCACCATCAGCCTGGCGACCATCTACAAGACCCTGACCCTCTTAAAAGAAGAGGGCGAGGTGCTGGAAATTGATCTGCACAGCGACAGTCACTACGACGGCAACAAACCCTACCCCCATCCCCACCTGATTTGCAGCCGCTGCGGGGCCATCCTTGACGGCGACTCCGTGCGCACCCTGGCGGCTCTCAACCAGGAGATCGAACAAACCTACGGTTTCCGTATCTCGCGCCATCAACTGGTCTTCTACGGCGTGTGCCAGGAGTGTTTGCAGGCGGAACCCAGCACATAGTTATTTTTTTAACAATATTGGAAAATGATTATCTAATAAGAATTTATCTCAATTCAAACCAGCGGTAAAGCCCCAAAAGCCCCTGCTGGACTCTCTCTTCACATCACCTATAAAAGGAAAGGATAAGCCATGACCGAAAAAAAGAAACGCCTAACCACTGCTGCTGGAGCGCCCGTTCCGGACAATCAAAACGCCATGACGGCCGGCCCGCGCGGCCCCATGCTGCTGCAAGATGTGTGGTATCTCGAAAAACTGGCCCATTTTGACCG
>DAIOUB010000226.1:0-3800 GCA_036751735.1 Levilinea sp.
CTTGCCGCGTTAAGGGTGGCCCTTCGCCCTCGCGCCAAATGCGCGTCTCCCAGCGCGCCCTCGCCGCAGCTCACCCCCATCCCTGGCCTGTGCCCCCATCCTCACCCCTCCGCGCCGCATATATACCCGTCATTTTTCCGCACGCCTCTGGCAGTCGATACGTTGCAAACATTTAACCTTAAGATATTCCCCCCTCTATTGCATCCATAGAGCGTTTGTGCTAAAATACCTCTATCCCTAAATATACGGGGACATACACCGCACACCCCCACCTGTGGGGGGTTATTTTTCACTAACCCAAATTTACGCAGTCCCCTTGCCGAACTCCAAATGCGGCCGCTTTGCGAGGTGTGTATGATTTGTCCCTATTGCCAGCACGATCAATCCCGCGTTCTCGACACCACCCACGACACCCGCGGTGGGGTGCGCCGCCGCCGTGAATGTGAGGCCTGCCACCAGCGCTTCAGCACCTACGAGCGCCCCATCCTGGCCACCCCCCTGCTGATCAAAAAAGACGGCACCCGCGAAGAGTTTGACCGTGAAAAATTGGCCCGCGGCATCCGCATCGCCTGCGCCAAGCGTCCCGTCTCTGCCGCCGATATCGAACGCCTCGTCGGTGAAATCGAAGTTGCCCTGCAGCGCATGGGCCGCGCCGAAGTCTCCGTGCGCGTGGTCGGCGATATGGTGGTCGCCGGTCTCAAGGAATTAGACCTGATCGCCTACGTCCGCTACGCCATCGTCTACCTGCACCTCGACGATCTGCAATCCATCCGCAAAGAAATTGACCGTTTATTGGACAACTAATTATCCCCTCCAGGAGCGTGCCCTCATGTCCACCGATTCCAAAAACCGGCGTGCCGCCGTCCTCCCCACCCCCCCCATTCCCGCCGATCTTCCTTCGATTCAACTGACCGATAACGCCCGCCAGGTGCTCATCCGCCGTTACGTGCGCCGCGCGGATGACGGCTCTCCGGCCGAAACCGTGGACGAGATGTTCTGGCGCGTCGCCTACCACGTAGCCAAGGTGGAAGAATCCTGGAACGTGGATGTGGCCGCCCGCGCCCGCGAATTTTACACCCTGCTCACCGCCCGGCGTTTCTTCCCCAATTCGCCCACCTTCACCGGCGCGGGTACCCCCCTGGGTCAGTTGGCGGCCTGTTTTGTGCTGCCCATCACCGACGACATGGGCCGCGAATCCACCGGCATTTTCCAGACCCTGCGCGACGCCGCCCTCATCCAGCAGACCGGCGGCGGCAACGGCTTCTCCTTCTCCCGCCTGCGCCCCCAGGGCTCCCTGGTCAAATCCTCCGCCGGTCAGGCCACCGGTCCCGTGGGCTTTTTGCGCGTTTATGATCACGCCTTCGGCGAGGTCGCCCAGGGCGGCTCGCGCCGCGGCGCCAACATGGCCGTGCTGCGCGTGGATCACCCCGATATCGAAGAGTTCATCGCCTGCAAGACCAACGAAAACCAGATCACCAATTTCAACATCTCCGTGGGCATCACCGACGCCTTCATGCGCGCTGTGGAAGCCGACGACGATTGGGATCTGCGCTTCCCCGATGTTCACCACCCCGCCTACCGCGGCTTCTCCGGCACCCTGGAAGAGGCCGAAGCCGCCGGCATCCCCCTCAAGACCTACCGCACGGTGCGCGCCCGCGAGCTGTTTGAACTGATTGTGCGCCAGTCGCACCACAACGGTGAGCCGGGCATGCTCTTCCTGGACGCGGCCAACCGCTACAACCCCGTCCCTCACCTTTACCCCCTGGAAGCCACCAACCCCTGCGGTGAGCAGTGGCTGGGCCCCTATGAAAACTGCTGCCTGGGTTCCGTCAACCTCGCCGAGCATGTCGGCCCCGATCACAGCGTGGATTGGGAGGCCGTGCGCCGTTCGGTGGAGACTTCCACTCGCTTCCTGGATGATGTCATTGACGCCAATCAGTACGTTCCCGCCGTGCCCCAGCTTTCCGAGGCCGCCCACCGCGCCCGCCGCATCGGCCTGGGCATCATGGGCCTGGCCGACCTGATGTACCACGTCGGCATTCGTTACGGCTCCCCCCAGGGTCAGGAATTCGCCGCCCAGGTGATGGAATTTGTGCGCTATCAGGCTATGCGCACCTCGGTGGATCTGGCCCGCGAGCGCGGCCCCTTCCCCGCTATCCGCGGCTCGCTGTATGATTCCGCCAATCTGCGCTGGTCGCCGCCCGCCCCGCTGGAAGACTACACCAGCGATTGGGGCCGCCCGGCGGTGGATTGGGAGGGCCTGGAAGCCGATCTGCGCCAGTACGGCATCCGCAACGCCGCCCAAACCACCATCGCCCCCACGGGAACCATCGCCACCGTGGCTGGCTGTGAGGGCTACGGCTGCGAGCCGGTCTTTGCCCTGGCCTACATCCGCCACGTCAACGACAACGGCCGCGATCTGCAGCTCACCTACACCTCGCCCCATTTCCAGAGCGCCCTGGAAGAAGCCGGGCTGGACCCCGAAACCCAACAGGCCGTCTATGAACAGACCATGCGCGACGGCTCCTGCCAGGCGGTGGAAGCCCTGCCCGAATCCATCCGCCAGGTCTTCGTCGTCTCCGCGGATATCTCCGCCGAAGAGCACGTGCGCATGCAGGCCGCCATGCAGGCCTTTGTGGATAACTCCCTCTCCAAGACCATTAACTTCCCCGCCGAGGCCGGCCCCGAAGATGTGGCCACTGCTTACCTGCTGGCCTGGAAGCTGGGCTGCAAGGGCCTCACCGTGTATGTCACCGGCTCGCGCGAAAAAGTGGTGCTGGAAACCCACGCCACCCTGCAGGCCAAGCAAAAGACCCCCGCTGCCGAAGCCGCGGATCAGCTCCACATCTGGCACGACGCCAAAAAGCCCCGCCCGCGTTCCCTGCCGGGCTACACCTACACGGTGGAAACTCCCCTGGGCAAAGCCTTTGTCACCATCAACGAAAACGGCGGCTCGCAGCCCTTTGAAGTCTTCATCAACACCGCCAAGGCCGGCTCCGACACCGCTGCCGTCTCCGAAGCCATCGGTCGCTTGGTCTCTTACGTGCTGCGCATCGCCTCCCCCATCGAACCCTCGCGCCGCCTGAGCGAAATCACCCGCCAGCTAGGGGGCATCGGCGGCGGGCGCTCCCTGGGCTTTGGCCCCAACCGCGTGCGCTCTCTGCCCGACGGCGTGGCCCAGGTGCTGGAAGAATATTTGCAGGAACGCCAGGAGCGCCTGGCCCAATCTGACGCGGATGACCCCGGCCAGGACGCCCTACCCCTCATCCCAGAGGCGCCAAAACCCGCGCCCGTCATGGGCAGCCTGCCCCGCATTGGCGATCTGTGCCCCGAATGCGGCCAGGCCGCCGTGGTGAACGAGGAGGGCTGCCGCAAATGTTACGCCTGCGGCTACTCGGAGTGCTGAGGGGTGATATGATCTTCAAAAACTCATAAGGGATTCCCGCGCCTGGCAGCAGCATCCCCCAGGCGCGGAGTTATGGGAGGCGTCCGCATGGCCTACGACCCTCGCAAACATCACCGCCGTTCCATCCGCCTGCCCGGCTACGATTACACCCGGGCCGGCGCCTATTTCGTCACCATCAAAACACACGGGCACGAAACGTCCCTGGGTGAGATCCATGACGGCGTCATGCTTTTGAATGAATTTGGCAAAATCGTTGAACGCGCCTGGCATGATTTGCCCGTCCATTATGCCCAGGTTGAATTGGGCGCGTTTTGCATCATGCCGGATCATGTGCATGGAATCATCCTCCTACGCGATGGGGATGATATGGGTGTAGGGGCGGGGACCGTTGTAG
>DAIOUB010000227.1:0-3708 GCA_036751735.1 Levilinea sp.
AACGCGCAAAGGCCGGGTGTCCCCAAAACTGCTCCTGAAAATCGGCGTTCTCCGGGCGGTCGTAAAACAGCACCCGTGACTCGGCCCCCCCGTCTTCGCCCGCGCAGGTGAACACCGCCTGGGGCGAGCCAAAACGCGCCCGCAGCAGACCCTCATCCAGCCGCGCGGGCCAGTTGGGGTCGGTATCCACCACCGCATAGGTGAAGCGCTGGCGGTAATCGTTAAAATTGTGGATCCACGCCTGGGCCGAAAGGTCCGCCTGCACCGGCGCCAGCCGCGCCCCGCCCTGCGAAAACAAACGCAGCGGGCGCGCCTGCCAGTAATCCGCCAGCCCCCAGCCAGGGGTGCCGCCCTCTGCCGCGCGCGCCGCCAGGGCCGCATCCACACAGGCCGATTCCGCCGGGCGCCAGCGCAAAAACGCCCCCATCTGCCCCCAGCCGCCCAAATACGTCAGCCCCGCCAGGCAGGTCACCCCTGCTAAAAGTGTCATCGCGCTGCGCAGGCGCTGTTCTGGGCTGCGCTGGCGCGCGCAGGTCCCCCCCGAAAGGGGAATATGCACCGGCCAGCCCACAAAGCCCCACACAAAAAACACCGGCAGCATCACCCCCGCCAGGATCTGCCGTTCCACCACGCTGCCGCTCAGCACCGGAATCAGGGCGCAGCCCAGCACCACCCCCAGCAGGAAAAGGCGCGTCACCAGCTCCACCACCAGGGCCTCCGGATGGCGTTCCAGGCGCGCCCCGCGGTGCAGCTCCTGCGCCAGCCCCGGCAGCCGCCACACCACCGCCCACATCCCCGCCAGCCACAGCGCCGCCAGCAGAATCTGTTGGCTGCCCGTGCGCAGCGCCCAACTGCCCAAACGCGCCAACCCCTGCGCATCCCAGCCCCAATAGGGGCTCAGCTCCGCCGCGCCTGCCCCCCACAGCAGCGTCTGCGCCCCCCCCCCCACCGCCGCCGCCAGGGCCGTCACCCCCGCCGCGGGCAGCCAACGCCGCCAGCCCAGCCGCCCCACCGCCGCCGTCAGCACCAGGCTACCCACCGCCGGGGCCGCAAACACCAGCGCAAAGAGCGGGTCGGAGGCCGTCAGCGCCCCCACCAAAAAGCCCAGCCCGGCCAAAGCCCAGCCCATGCGCCGCGGACGGGCGCGCACCAACCCCAGCACCAGCGCCAGCCCGGCCCCCAGGCCTACCAGCAGGCTGAAGTGATGCCCGCTCACCAGCATAGGCGACCACAGCAAGTAGCGTCCGCTGGCCAGCAGCACCAGCGCCAGCCCCACCGCCAGCGGGAACCAATTGGGTGCGCCGTCCCCGGCCCGCGCTGCCGCCCGCCAGACCAAAGCCAAAGCCAGGGCCTGCAGGCCGCCGTACAGCAAAGTCGCCAGGCGAAGATCGCCCAGCGACTGATTTAACAACCCCATGACGACCGCATCCGGGAACACAGACGGCGCCGGAGGGAAGCGCCACCCGCTCAAATCGGCCCCCGCCGCCCAATCCTGCACCAGGGCGGGCAGGTAGAGCGCATCGGAGTTGAACAGCAGGAATTTGGGGATGGCCCCGCTGGCTGCGCGCGCCCACACCGCCAGCACGCCCAGGACCAACGCCCCCCACACCAGCCCCACCAGCCAGTTCCGGCCCCCGCCCTCCGCTTTCACCGCCGCTCCCTTAGCCCTCGTCCTCTCCCTGATCCAGGGAAAGCAGCAAGCCCTCATCCTGACGCAGGTTGTGCGTGCGCACGATCAGGCTGACGATGTACCCTAGGGTCACCCCAAAAATCACCGCATAACCGGCGATCAAATACGACATGGTATTCAGCGTTTCTTCCATCTCAGGCTGTCCTTCCGCCTAACTTGAGTTTTAACTGCTCCACCCGGTTGGCCAGCTTGCCCAGCCGGATGCGGTGCCAGAAGATGTCCACAAACAGCACCGACCAGGTGATCAGGCTGAACATGAACACCTGGGTCATCTTAGGCGTCATCGAAAAGCCGCCTTCCGCCCCGGGCACATCCCCGCCGTTGCCAATCACCACCGGGTGAATGGTGCGGAAAATGCGGATGGACAAGAAGGTCATCGGCACGCTGATGAAAGCCACAATGGCGTACACCGCCCCAAAGCGCGCCCGCCGGTCGGGCTCTTCAATCCCCTGGCGCAGCATCAGATAGGCCGCGTACGCCAGTTCCATAATGGTGGCAGTGGTCAGGCGCGGGTCCCAGGTCCACCAGGCTCCCCAAATGGGGCGCGCCCAGATGGAGCCGGTGATGATGTTGATCAGCATGAAGGCCATGCCGATCTCCACCCCGGCCAGGCCGATGATGTCCCATTTGGCGTCATGCGTGCGCAGGTAAGCCACCCCGGCCGCCAGCGCCGCTAAAAAGCCCAGCATGCCCACCCAGCCCGCGGCCACGTGGAAATAAAACACCTTCTGCACGGCTCCCATCACGCGCTCTGTGGGAGCATAAAAGAACACCGCCAGGGTCGCCGCGGCCATGAGAACCCCTGTCACCACATCCAAAACACTCAACAATTTTGGCTTTGCATCCATGCGCACCTCCAAGAAGGGTGATACCACCCAGGGCCGCTCACCGCCCGTGGGAATGGCTGCTGCTATTCCTCCACCACCGCCTCAAACACCATAAAAGCGGTGGAGATAAACACCACATCGTACACAATCATCAAATTCAGCCAGGGCCAGATCTCTTCCATAGGGACGGCCTGCAAAAAGCCGCTGCTGGCCTTCACCGCCGCCACCAGCAGCGGAATCAGCACCGGAAAGAGCAGAATGGGCAGCAGAATGTCGCGCGTGCGCGCCTGCACCGCCATCGAAGCCAGCAGCGTGCCCACGCTCACATACCCCAGCGAGCCCAGCGCCACCACCGCCCACAGCCCCGGCTGCATCAGGTTCACCGTGTAGAGCACACTGTACACCGGCATCACAATCAGCGCCACCGCCAGCATGAACACCAGGTTGGAGAGCATCTTGCCAAAGTACAGCGCGGTGCGGTCCACCGGGGCCAGCAGCAGCCCATCCAAACAGCCGCGGTCTTTTTCCGCCGCCATCGAACGGTTCAGCCCCAGCGTGCCCGCGAACGAAAACGTCACCCACAGCACCCCCGCCGTCACCGAGCTGCGCGTGGCCGGGCTCAGTTCCAGCGCGAAGTTAAAAATGAACACCACCAGCAGGGCAAACACCAACATGCCGGAGATCATCTCACGGCTGCGCCATTCGGCGGCCAGGTCTTTCCATACAATCGCGCCCATCGTGCGCAGGAAAGGCTTCATGCCGCCCCCTTCTGCGCCGGGGCGCGCAGCGCCTGGCGGTAAAAGCTCAAAAGTCCCTCCGGCGGCAGCGCCTGGGCCGCGGCTGAAGCCACAATCACCCCGCGCGAAAGCACATCAAAGCGCGTGGCCAGGTCCTCGGCCCGCGCCAGATCGTGCGAAGTCATCACCACCGTCTGGCCCTGCCCGGCCACGTCCCGCAAAATCGTATCCAGCATCTCGCAGGCGTCCTGATCCAGCCCCGTGTGCGGCTCATCCAGCAGCAGCACATCCGGCCGGTGGATCAGCGCGCGCCCAATCGCCAGGCGCTGCTGCATCCCGCGGGAAAAGGTGCGCACCAGATCACGGCGGCGCTCGGCCAGCCCCACCCGCGCCAGCAGCTCGCTCACGCGGCCTTCCAGCCCGTCCAGGCCGTACAGCCGCCCGTAAAAGCGCA
>DAIOUB010000228.1:0-3679 GCA_036751735.1 Levilinea sp.
AATTTTGAGGAGTTTTGATGACAACCGATTTTACCCAACTGTCCCTGCACCCGCAGCTGGTGCAGGCTGTGACCGAGCGCGGCTACCAAACCCCCACGCCCATTCAATCCGCCCTGATCCCGGTGATGCTCACCGGCAAAGACGTCATCGGCCAGGCCCAGACCGGCACTGGCAAGACGGCTGCTTTTGCCCTGCCTTTGCTGAACAACCTGGAACCCGGCCAGTCTTACGTTCAGGCGCTGGTGGTGGTTCCCACGCGCGAACTGGCCCTGCAAGTGGCCGAAGCCGTGGGCGAATACGGCCAGTTTTCATCGGTGCGCGTTTTGGCTGTGTACGGCGGCGCCCCCTACCGCCCGCAGATCAACGAACTGCGCCGCGGCGTGGACATCGTGGTGGGCACCCCTGGCCGCCTGATTGACCTGATGAACAAAGAGATCCTCGACCTGCGCCGCGTGCGCACGGTGGTGCTGGATGAAGCCGATGAGATGCTCAACATGGGCTTCATCGAAGACATCGAATCGATCCTGGCCGCCACGCCTTTCACCCGTCAAACCGCCCTCTTTTCCGCCACCATGCCGGCCGAAATTCGCCGCCTGGCCGAAAAGTACATGAACGACCCGCAGTCCATCACCATCCGCCGCGAACAAATGACGGTGGAGACCGTGGACCAGCGCTACTATCTGGTGAACGACAGCGACAAACTGGCCGCCCTCACCCGCCTGTTCGAGGTGGAAGACATCACCAGCGCGCTGATCTTCGTGCGCACCCGCAGCGAAACGGGTGAGCTGGCCAACGCCCTCACCCTGCGCGGCTTCCCCGCCGAAGCCCTCAACGGCGACATGAACCAGGAATCGCGCGAGCGCACCATGACCCGTTTCCGCCAGAACCTGATCACGGTGCTGGTGGCCACGGATGTGGCCGCCCGCGGGCTGGATATTGACGACATTTCGCATGTGATCAACGTGGGCCTGCCCGAAGACGCTGAATCCTACGTCCACCGCATCGGCCGCACCGGGCGCGCCGGAAAAACCGGCACCGCCATCACCCTGCTGACCCCGCAGGAACGCCGCCGCCTGGGCTACATCGAACACTTCACCCGCTGCAAGATCAAGCGCGGCACGCTGCCTTCCGAAACCGATATCATCGCCTACCGCGAAAAACAGCTCATGGACAAAGTGGGCATGTGGCTGCGCCGCGGGCGCTGCCTGCATGAACGCGAGCTGCTCGAAGCCCTGGTAGCCGAAGGTCACGACCCCCTGGCCGTGGCCGCCGCCGCCCTGAAGGTGGCCCGTGCGGACGAAAAACAGCGTCCCATCGCCGCCATCACCCCGGTGGTGGAACCCCTGCCCGTCGAACGCACGCGCGAACGCGCCGGCGCCAGCCGCGGCGGCCCTGGCCGTCCGCAGCCCCGCGCCTGGAACGAAGCCGCCTCTCACGAGCCGGGCATGGTGCGCCTCAGCCTCAACCTGGGCCGCAAGCACGGCATCGGCCCGTCGGACATCGTGGGCGCCATCGCCCGCCATGCCGAAATCCCCGGTTCGGCCATCGGCAAAATCCACATTCAGGAGAAATCCTCCCTGGTGGATGTCCCCGAAGCCCTGGCCGAGCGCGTGATGGCCAAAGCCAGCGAAGTGCGCATCCGCCGCATGGCCATCGCCATGCAGCGCGCCTGAAAAGGCTACCCATCCCCACAAACTGTTTCCCCTGGTTTTCGACCCGCCGTTCAAGTCAAAGCCAGGGGTCTTTCTTAACCTTGTAATCCTCAAGCCGAAGGAGACTCACCCATGAAAGCTGTCTTCATCAACCCCCAGGAACACCGTCTGCGCGCCGGGTGGCGCTTGCTCTTGCAGCTGCTCGTCTTTCTGCTGATCACCTTCCTGGTGCAAATCCCCCTGGGCATCCTCTTGGCCGCCCTGCCCAACCTCACCAGCGCCAGCAACCTGTGGCTGCAATTCCTGCTGCGCCCGCTGACGGGGCTGATCAGCCTGGCGGCGATGGGCTTCAGCTATTGGCTGGCCGCGCGCTTCTTCGACCGGCGGCCTGTGCGCGATTTCGGCTTTCATTTCAGCCCGCGCTGGTGGAGCGACTTCGGCTTTGGTCTCTTCCTGGGGGCATTCCTGATGGTGCTCATTTTCGCCGTGGAATACGCCCTGGGTTGGGTCACCATCACCGCCGTGCGCTACCACGCCTTCACCAGCATCCCCTTTGGGCTGGGCCTGGCGTCCTCACTGGTGTTTTATATCTGCGTCGGCTTCTATGAGGAAATGCTCTCGCGCGGCTACCATCTGCGCAACCTGGCCGAAGGCTTTAACCTCGGCCGCCGCTCGCCAAAGACCGCCATTTTCCTGGCCTACCTGCTGTCTTCTTCCATCTTTGGACTGCTGCACCTGTTTAACCCCAATTCCTCGCTCATCAGCACATTCAACCTGATCCTGGCGGGCATCTTTTTGGGCTTTGCCTACGTGCTCACCGGCGAGCTGGCCATCCCCATCGGCCTGCACATCACCTGGAATTTCTTCCAGGGCAGCATTTTCGGCTTTCCGGTGAGCGGCGGCACGCCCGCGGTGGCCTGGCTGGCGCTGCGTCAGGGCGGCCCCGACCTGTGGACGGGGGCAGCCTTTGGACCCGAAGCCGGTCTGCTGGGCTTGCTGGCCATGTTCCTGGGCATCCTGCTGACGGCTGGCTGGCTGCGCCTGCGCGGGCAGCCCCTGGCCGTGCACACCCGCCTGGCCGAATATCAGCCCCCCGCGATTCATGCGCCAAAGAGGGACGAATTTGAGGAAAAATTGGGCAATTTTAACCATTTAACTTAAATTTGTGTTATAGTACACGAGCCTTGTTCGTCTCGTGTTGCGTTGAATCACCGCCGGAACAGTTCAGGTTCGGCGGTGTTTTATTACAGACGCAGCCTGTCAAACCTCAGGAGAGGATGAAAGATGGAAGTAAAACTGTATGTTGGAAACCTGTCATACACCACCACCGCGGAAGAACTCCGCACGGCGTTTGCTGAGGCAGGTACGGTATCGTCTGTTGATATCATCATGGATCGCATGACGGGAACCTCGAAGGGCTTCGCCTTTGTGCAAATGAGCACCCAGGCCGAGGCGGAAAAGGCTATCCGTATGCTGAATGGTTACCGCCTGGGCGGACGCGAGCTGAAAGTCAGCGTGGCGCGCCCCAAAGAAGAAGGCGGGTCGGGCGGCTTCGGCGGCCCGCGCCGTTCAGAAGGCGGGTTCGGGCGTCGCCCTGGCGGCCCCGGCGGGAATCGGGATAATCGCGGCGGGCGCGGCGGCGGAGATCGACGCGGCGGCGGCGGTGGTTACTACCAGTAAGTCACACAATTTTTTTCATTTCACAAAGGATAAACAGCAATGGCAGAACGTATCATCGGAACGGTCAAGTGGTTCAATAACACCAAGGGTTTTGGCTTCCTCTCGCAGGATAACGGCGCGGATGTGTTTGTTCACTTCTCCGCCATTCAGAGCGACGGCTACCGCAGCCTCGAAGAAGGCCAGAAAGTGGAATTCACCATCGAAAAAGGCCCCAAGGGCCTGCAGGCGTCGAACGTCACCATCGTTCGCTAATCACTCCATCAAAATCACAAACACCCCGTCTGAAAATGACGGGGTGTTTTCTTTATCCACGGATTAAGTCCGGGTTGGGGCACGGCTGTCCCGTC
>DAIOUB010000229.1:0-3533 GCA_036751735.1 Levilinea sp.
TGGCCACATGCGCCAGGGCGGTGATGAGATGGTTGGCGTGCAGCAGTTGGGCCGATTTTTGATGTTCCATTTCCAACAGGCGCACGAGGGCCACAGCCAGGGCCACCTGGTCGGTCTCGCCCTCCAGCTCCAGTAGTTGATCCGCAGTGAATTGGACGGTTTGCGCATAGCCGATGAGAACCGCGCCGAGGGTGTTTTCCAGGCGGATGAGCGGCAGGCCCAAAATGGTTTTCCAGGGGATGTCTGCCGGGGAGGTGATGACTTGCGCGCTGTGGAAGTTCATAGCCTGCAGGGCTATGCGCTGATATTGGTCACGCTGGGCAGGGGTGGGCGGGGTGCGCAGGGTGTGTGCGGCATAGGCGGGTTGGTCGTCCTGGCTTTCGGAAATGTAGATATACACATCGGCCGATTGAAAGATTTTGCCTAATTGCAGGGCGATATCATCCAGCAGCTCCGCCAGGCTGGAGGCGTGCAGGGCAGTGTGGGTGAGGGTGTTAAACTGGCTGAGGCGCAGCACATGTCGTTCTACCTCGCTGAAAAGCTGCGCGTTGCGGATGGCGGTGGCGGCCTGATCGGCGAAGGCTTGCAGGCGTTCGGCGTGGGTTTCGTTAAAGAAGTTGGGCTGGGCGCTGTCTACATTGATAAACCCCACCACCTGCCCCTGCACGATGATGGGCGCGCCGGCATAAGAGCGGATCCAGGCCGAAGAGCCGTCCACAGCCCACCCCCCCGCGCCGTGGGTATCGGCGATGAAGACCGGCTTGCCGTTCCGGTACATTTCGGACAGGGTGGTCAGTTGGCGAAAATTGTAGGATAGCTCGGCGATGGTTTCGGCCACGTTGTGTTCAGCGTAGCCGCGCGATCGTTTGACGCAGGCCATGTCGCCCTCGATGAGCATGATGTTGGCGGCTTCGTGGGGCACCACCAGCCCGATGTTGGTGAGGATGCGGTCGAAGACGTTGTTCAGCTCCAGGGTGCTGTTCAGGGCGGCGGCGGAATCGCGCAGGGCTTCGGCCAGGGCGCGCTGGTCGCGTTCAGCGTGGATGGCGCGGTTGCGCTCGGTGATATCGTGGAAAATGCCAAAAGAACCGGAGAAGTGGTTCTGTTCGTTGAACCAGGGCGTTGCGGTGACCACCAGATCGCGCGCTTCACCGTTGGGACGGAGGATCTGAATATCGTAGACGGATTTTTGCCCGGCGCGGCGGGCCGGCACCTGGGTGCGGATGAATTGGAAGACCTCTTCACTGGTGAAGTCGCGCATGTTCATCTGGATCAGGTCTTCTACGGGAACGCCGAAAATTTCACCGGCGGCCGGGTTGGCAAAGATCAGGTTTTCATCGGGATCCGCGATGACCACCCCTTCGCCTTGATGTTCCACCACCATGCGGAAGAGGTTCTCGCTTTTGCGCAGGCGCATTTCCAGGCCGTAGCGGTGCAGGGCCATGTTGACGGCGATCTGCAGGGAGCGGTCGTCAAAAGGTTTGAGGATGTAGCCGTAGGGGTTGGTGGAACGCGCCCGGTCGAGGGTTTCAGGGTCGGTGTAGGCGGTGAGATAGATGATGGGGATGGGATTTTGGGCCTGAATGCGGCGCGCCACTTCTACGCCGTCCAAGTCATCCTGCAGGGAGATGTCCATCAGAATCAGGTCTGGCTGCAGCTCTGCCGCGCTGCGGACGGCTTCTTCTCCCGTAATGCACAGACCGACCACCTGAAATCCAAGGTTTTCCAGGCTGCGCTGAAGATAACGGCCGATGATGGCCTCATCTTCAACGACCAGAAGGCGGGTGGGGGGCGGAATGGAAAGCTGGTTGGTCATGGCGCGGGAGGGGCCTCCGTGGGGACAGGCTGAATATGCAGCTTGCCCTCGATGACCTGGACTTCCAGTTCGGCGGGCGGCTGGGGTTGGCTGTTGAGCACTTGCAGGACGCTGGGCGTCAGAACGCGGTCGGCCCATTCTTCCCAACTGTGCTGCGAGAGGGTTTGCTGGGCCTGTTCGCTCAGCCAGGCCAGGGCAGAAGGCGACCAGCGCAGGCGGATGCCGAGCGAAAGGTAGCGCTGTTCCAGGCGGGAGAAGATGGTCTCCTGAATCCAATCTTGCGGCGAGGTGTTGGCCGAAGGCAGCCCCAGGGCAAACAGATCCACCTGGGCGGCCATCGCGTCTCCCAGGGCGGAGGTGAGGAGCTGCTCCAGATAGAGCGGCTCTTCGGCGCCGGCCGCGCCCATGAACCCGGCCTGACGGCGAGACTGCGCGGCGATTTCGGCGGTGAGCAGGATGACCGAGTCGCTGAAATAGATGGGCTTGCCGCGCCCGTCGAAGATCCAGCCGTCAGCCAGCGCCTGGGCGAGAACTTCGCGGATGTAGGGGTGGCAGGCTTCCACATTTTCAAAGCGCACCACGCTCCAGGGGGATTGCAGCAGGCGGTGCAGGGGCAGCGAGTCGGAATAGCCCACGTAGCCGGGAGGAGCCCCCACCAGCAGGTTGACATCTTCGGGGTGCAGCATGCGCGACAGGTCAATGGTGATGACGCGGTCGGGGTCGCCAAAGAGATGTTCGGCCAAAGTTTCGGCCAGCAGGTCGGATTGGTGCGCGGCATCCCCCCCCAGCAGCACGACGATGTTGGGGCGCGTGTTGCGCAGATCCAGCCCGCGCAGGGTGACCTGCAGGCGGTTGATGAGGGCGGCGCGGTCCTCTTTGTTAAAGAGGTTGAGTTTATCCAGGGCGGTGGTGAGGTTGCTCATGCGCTGATCGAGGGCCAGGGGCATGCCGATGAGGCGCTGGGCCACTTCTTTGGCGCCGGCCTCGGTGATTTCCGTCTGGTTGAGGGTGGCGGCGTGGGCGAAGCACTGTTCCAGCAGATCCACGGCCTTATCGGGGAAGTGGCGGTTGCGCAGGTAGCGGTCGGCAAAATCCACCAGCCAGGGCAGCACCTTGGGATCCACCTTCAGACTGTAATGGCGGCTGAGATCGGCGGCCAGGCTCTGCATGATGGGCAGGGTCTGGGCGGGGGTCAGCTCGTTGATACGGATGGGCTGGAAACGGCGCTCGAGGGCGGCGTCGGTTTCGATGAAGCGGCGGTATTCGTCGTCAGTGGTGGCGGCGATGCAGGCCAGGTCGCCGCGGGCCAGGGCGGGTTTGAGGATGGAGGCCAGGTCAGAGGTGCCCAGCATGCCCCCCGCGCCCATGATGGAATGAATTTCATCTATAAAGAGCAAAATGCCGGGGTGGCGCGCCTCCTGCAAAATTTCTTTGATGCGCTGCTCCAACTGGCCGTGCATGGAAGAACCCGCCACCAGCACCGAGGGCTGCAGGGCGATGATGCGGTGATCCTGGAGCATGGCGGGCACATCCCCCGCGGCGATGCGCTGGGCCAGGCCTTCGACGATGGCGGTTTTGCCGACACCGGCAGGCCCCACCAGGATGGGGTTGCGCTTGGTGCGGCGGCAGAGGGTTTCGATGGTGAGCTGAATTTCGGCTTCGCGCCCCAGCAGGGCTGAGAGCTTGCCGGTTTTAGCCTCTTCGGTCAGGTCGCGGC
>DAIOUB010000230.1:0-3491 GCA_036751735.1 Levilinea sp.
GCTGGAGGTGGCATGAGCTTCTGGATTGATCCCATCAATTTTGTGATCGCCTGGTTAAAGGGGCTGCTGGAATCCTGGGGGTTACAGCCCGGCCTGGTGACTTTTGTGATGTATCTGATTGGCGCCTTTGTGACCACGCTGTTGGCTATGCTGCTGGTGGTGTTCCTGATCTGGTTGGAGCGCAAGCTGATTGCCCGTGTGCAGGACCGCCTGGGACCGAACCGGCTGGGGCCGTGGGGCATTTTCCAAACCTTTGCGGATATGCTGAAGATTTTCACCAAAGAGCACATCACCCCGGATGGGGCAGACGGCGTGGCTTTCAACCTGGCGCCGGTGATCTCGGTGGGTGCGGTCTTGATGGTGTGGGCGGTGATCCCCTTCACTGCCACGGTGGTCGGCGTGGATTTTAACGCGGGCGTGCTGTACCTGATGGCGGTGGGCGCGCTGGGCGAAATGGGCGTCATCCTGGCAGGTTGGGGTTCCAACAACAAATATGCCATGTTGGCCGCCTTCCGCGCTGTGGCGCAGCTGATTTCTTATGAAGTGCCGATGGTGCTGGCGTTGATGATCCCGGTGATGTTCACCGGTTCGATGAGTTTGCAGGCGTTGGTGAAAGAGCAGGATATCTGGTTCATCTTCCTGGCTCCGGTAGCCGCGTTGATATTCTTCATCTCTTCTATTGCCGAGGTGGGACGTACGCCTTTTGACCTGGTGGAATCGGAATCAGAGCTGGTTTCGGGCTTCAACATTGAATATTCGGGCTTGAAGTTCGGCATGTTCTATGTGGCGGACTTTTTGCATGCCTTCACCATTTCACTGCTGTTTGCCGCCCTATATTTGGGCGGATGGCGCGGCCCTGGGGCTGAGCAGTACCCCATGCTGGGTTTTGTGTATTTCGCGCTGAAAACCGCAGTGGTGTATTTCATCGGCATTCTGATGCGGGCTTCGCTGCCGCGCTTCCGCATTGATCAGATGATGGATTTGAACTGGAAGTATTTGACGCCGCTGGCTCTGGTGCTGGTGGCCGCAACGGCGGTGGCTGGTAAGGTGGTTCCGGCGGAGATGGCGGGGCTGCGCCTGGTGGTGATGCTGGCTTTGAACGGGATCATTTTCGTGGCTGCCGACCGGCTGATGACCCGGCGGCGCTCCGCGCGGCGGCAGGTGGCCCAGGCTCCGCGGCCTGTGGCGCATTATGTACAACCCGCTCCAACCGACCCAGGGGATTAAAGAAGATGATAACTGGACTGCAAGGCTTTTTCCTGGTTAACGCGCTGATCACGCTGTTTGCGGCGGTCAAGGTGGTCAGCTCGCGCAAGCTGGTGCACGCTGCCCTGTGGCTGGTGCTGGCGCTGATGGGGGTGGCTGCCACCTTTGCCATGCTGGGCAGCCGCTTCTTCTCGGTGATTCAGGTGTTCGTGTACATCGGCGCCATTGCCACGCTGATCATTGTGGCGGTGATGCTGACGCGCAATTCAATGGAAGATGTGGGGCCGCAGGTGAACCGCGGATGGTGGCTGCCGTTGGTGGTTGTGGTGCTGCTGTTCGTGGGGCTGGTGGTGGTTCTATCCGGTTGGGGCGATTTTGGGCTGAGCACGCGAACGGTGGGGGCCGAAGGCGAGAATGTGATGGAATTAGGCAAGGCCCTGGTGGATCCTAATGGTTTTGTGCTTCCCTTTGAGATTGCCTCGGCGCTGCTGCTGGGGGCGATGGTGGCGGCCATTTATCTGGCGACCGACCGGAAGGAAGGTAAGCGATGATCCCCATTTCCTGGTTCCTCATTTTCAGCGCAGCGATCTTCTGCATTGGTTTGTTCGGTGTGTTGGCGCGCAAAAACACCATCGGCATGTTGATGGGCGTGGAATTGATGCTCAACGCGGTCAATATCAACCTTCTGGCGTTTTGGGCTTATCGGTACGCGGGGCAGATGAACGGCCTGGTATTTGTGGCCATTGTCTTTGCGGCTGCCGCAGCTGAGGCGGCTGTGGGTTTGGCGCTGATCATATCGGTTTACCGGCGGCGCACAACCGTGATGGCAGACGAATTGAACCTGATGAAAGGCTAGGCCGCGGAGGGCGTATGAATATGGACTTGTTGATCTGGCTCATCCCGCTTCCCCCGCTGCTGGCATTCGCGGCGATTGTGCTGTTTACCAACCGCTCCAAAAGACTCAGCCACAGCCTGGCAATTGGGGCGGCGGGGTTATCCTGGCTGGCGAGCATGGTGGTGTTCTTTACGGCGGTGGGCCGCGAAGAGCTGGCCAAGCACCCGCTGGGGGTGGATCTGAAGGTGGACTGGCTGCCGTTGGGCGAGGGCACGTTTATGATCGGCGTGCAGGTCGATCCGCTGTCAGCGGTGATCCTGTTCTTCGTGGCCTGGACGGTGCTGATGATCTTTGTCTACAGCGTGGGCTACCATAACTTTGGTCAGCCCGCGGGCGATCATGACAAGCCGGGCCTGCCGCCTCACGGGGCGACGGTGAAGGTCAAGGGGCACGGCCATCAGGTTCCGTCGGTGGAGCCGATGTACAGCCGCTTCTTTGCCATGATCTCGCTGTTTGCCTTTGGCATGTTCCTGCTGGTGGTGACGGACAACCTGCTGACCCTGTACATGGCCTGGGAGATCATGGGCCTGTGCTCCTATCTGCTGATTGGATTCTGGTACGCCAAACCCTCGGCGCGCGACGCGGCTGTGAAGGCCTTCTTGACCACGCGCGTGGGGGATATGTTCATGCTCCTGGGCATGGCTGCTCTGTACAAGATGACCGGCACGCTGAATTACCAGGAGATTCTGGCTAACCCGGCCGTGCTGGAGATGCTGGCCAGCCAGGCGGCGCCCGTTTTAGGGCTGTCGTGGGCGGGGCTGATTGGCATTTTGATCTTCATGGGCACGGTGGGCAAGAGCGCCCAGTTCCCGCTGCATGTGTGGCTTCCGGACGCGATGGAAGGCCCCACGCCGGTTTCGGCCATGATCCACGCGGCCACCATGGTTTCGGCGGGCGTGTACCTTTCCATCCGCTTCTTCCCGCTGATTTCGGCGGGCTGGGACGGCGGCGGGGCGCTGACCCCGGCGATGATGACCCTGGCGGTGGTGGGGGCGGTGACGGCGCTGTTTGCGGCTACGATTGCCGTGGCTCAAAACGACATCAAGCGCGTGCTGGCCTATTCGACCATATCCCAGTTGGGCTATATGATTGCGGCCCTGGGGGTGGGGGCGTATGTGGCCGCGGCGTTCCACCTGGTGACGCATGCCTTCTTCAAGGCGCTGCTCTTCCTGGGGTCGGGTTCGGTGATTCACGGCATGGAACACGGCGTGCTGCACACCCAGCAGCACATTGACCCGCAGGATATGCAGCACATGGGCGGCCTGCGCAAAAAGATGCCGGTGACCTTTTGGACCTTCCTGGCGGGCGGGCTGGCTCTTTCGGGCTTCCCTTTGGTGACGGCGGGTTTTTGGTCTAAAGATGAAATCTTATCCGGGGCGTTTAACGGCGG
>DAIOUB010000231.1:0-3446 GCA_036751735.1 Levilinea sp.
CGATATAGGGCAGGTTGCGGCCTTTTTCGTCAATATCCAGGCCGTAGCCCACCACAAAGTAGTCCGGCATTTGAAAACCGCAGTAATCAATGGGGATATCCACCTTGCGGCGTTCCACCTTGTCTAACAGGGCGCACACCTTCAGACTGCGCGGTTTGCGGTCCAGCAGCAGCTTGCGGATGGTGGCGATGGTGTAGCCCGTGTCCACAATGTCGTCAATCAGGATCACATCCCACCCGGCGATGTTGGTTTTATGGTCGGAATCGATGCGGATGAAGCCGCTGGATTCGGCTCCGGCGTAAGAAGACACCGACATGAAGTCCATGGTCAGCGGAAGCTGCACCTTGCGCATCAGGTCGGTGATGAACATCACGCTGCCGCGCAGCAGGCCCAAAAGCAGCAGCTTCTCCGAGCCGCGGTAATCGTGGGTGATGGTGTTGCCCAACTGCTGCACACGCCGCTCGATTTCCTCTTGCGAAAAGAGAATTTCGCCGATAAAGTCGTAGGAAAAATCATGAGCCGTCATCGGTTGCTCCTTCTTAAAATTGCGTACCCGCAAAATGATTGTATCAGCGAATCCCTTTAGATGGAAATCTTTGGGATTAATTCGAGTACAATGCTCCATATACTCACTGATTCCCCTGGAGTGCGCCATGCGAAAATTAGCCTTTCTGATCCGTGGTGTTGCCGTCTTTGGTTTAGCTTTCGGCCTGCTGTGGCAGGCTGCCCTGCCGGTTCAAGCCGATGTTGCCCCGCCGGATTGGCCGCCGGGGGCCAACCCCGCCCCAGGCGCAGAGATCACCCAGGTGCGCATGGAATCCGAAAAGGTCATCCTGACGGTTTTGCCCAAACCCAACGGGGCCGCCCCAGGCTCGGCCGTGGTGGAGGCGGTGTTTAACCTGCGCAATTTGGGCAGCGCCGAAGAGAAAATGACCGTGCGCTTCCCGCTCTCCTTCTGGAACGGTTCTTCCGACGGCTTTGGCCGCTTTCCAGAGATCCGCAGCATCGAAGTCAAGGTCAACAACCGCAGCGTCCCCACCCGCCGCGTGGAAAGCCCCAACCCCAGCGAATACGAGGATACCCCCCTGCCCTGGGCCGCCTTTGACGTGACCTTCCCGCCCGGCGAGGAAGTGGTGCTGTGGGTGCGCTACGGCTGCGACGGCATGGGAGAATTCCCCAACGTCTCCTTCCGCTATATCCTGGAAACGGGCGCGGGCTGGCAGGGGACGATCGGCAAAGCCGAGCTGGAGGTGCGCCTGCCCTACCCCGCCAGCCCAGAGAACGTCATTTTCGATGAAGGCGTGGGCTTTGGCGGGATGACCCCTGGGGGGGTCTTTACCGGGCAGTCCATCCGCTGGGTGTTCGAAGACCTGGAACCCGGCCCGCAGGATAACCTGAACGTGCTGGTGACCCTGCCCGCAGCCTGGCAAAAGGTGCTGAAAGAGCGCGAATATACCCAGCGCACCCAGCGCGACGGCGAAGGCTGGGGCCGGCTGGGCAAGGCGCTGAAAGACGTGCTGCGGCTGCGGCGCGGCATGCGCATGGACGCGGCGGCGCAGGAATTGTACGCGGAAAGCGTCAGCGCGTATGAAAAATCCGTCGAGCTGCTGCCGGAAGATGCGCTGTGGCATTACGGCTTTGCCGATTTGCTGTGGCTGCGCGCCTATTGGAGCAACCAGGGCATTTTTGCATCCCAGTACAGCGACGCCCGCCGCGCGGTTTTGGAACTGCGCCGCGCGCTGGAAATTGACCCCAAATTGACCCAGGCGCTGGATTTGCTGCAGGAGGTGGGGCTTTCGGCCCCCGATCTGGTGCGGTGGGACGGTTCCCGCGCGGATTATTTGATTCTGACGGCCACCCCCACGGCCAAACCGACCGAGATCCCCATCGAAGCCCTGCTGGCCAGCCCCACCCCGCCCGCACCGCCCACTCCCACCCAGGCGCCTCCCAGCCCGGTTCCCCCCGCGCAGGAGCAGGCCGCCCTACCCTCGCCCACCCCTACCCCGCCGCCCACGGCGACCGTGCCGCCCAGCGCCAAAGGTCCGCGTCTGCCAGGCTGCGTATCCGCTCTGTCCCTGCCGGCGGCCGCAGTGATGCTGTGGGCGCACGGGCGCAAAGCTCGTCCCATCTAGAGGCGTCCGCACGGCGCATCAACCGATTGGATTATTTGTGCGCCGTGCTACAATAAAAATGATGAACTGGCACCTCACGCCTCTCTCAGGATTGATCCTGCTGGCAGCCGTCATCCCGCTAGGTTTGCTGGTGCTGGCTCGCCTGCGCCCGGCCATGTTGGCCCGGCCGCAGTTTTGCATGCTGTTGGTGGCGCTCATCGCCTGGCAGGTGGGTTACAGCCTGGAGTGGGGCACACAGGTTTTCACCCAAAAGCTGTTTTGGGCACAGGTGCAGTATCTTGGCATTGTGTGGGTGCCTTTGCTGTGGGCGCTGCTGGTGGCCGAAGCCACCCATCAAAGCAGTTGGCTTCAGCCCCCCCGCATCCGCTGGCTGGCGGTGCTGCCCATGATCACCATGGCGATGGTGTGGAGCAACGACGCCCACGGTTTGGTTTGGAGCCGGGTGACCCTTTCGGTGGGCGACGCCACCGGGCCGCTGCATTTTGAACACGGTCCCTGGTTCTGGCTGAACGTGTTTTACACCTATTTTTTGGTGGCCCTTTCCTGGGTGTGGATGGTGCAGGAGCTGCGCCGCCCGCTCAGCGTTCACCGCCGCCAGGTGACTTTGCTGCTGGGCATCAGCACGCTGCCGGTGGCGGCCAACCTGGCTTACCTGATCTTTCGCCAGCAGCTCAACGGCCTGGATCTGACCCCCGCGGGTTTGGGGCTGGCTGCCCTGGTGTACGGCCTGGCGGTGGCCTGGGACAGCAGCTATGTGCTGCTGCCGGTGGCGCGCGCCGCGCTGATTGAAGCCTTGCAGGACGGCGTGGTGGTGATGGACGCCGCAAACCGCATTTTGGACATCAACCCGGCAGCGCGGGCCATGCTGTCAAACCCCAAAGAAGAAGTCATCAGCCGGCCGGTGCATGCCGCCTTACCGTTCTTGGACTCACTGGTGGCCAACCCCGTGCCGCAGAGCGAAATTGAGCTTTCCCCTGGACGGTTTGTGGAAGCGCGCACCATCCCATTAAGAAACCACGGTTCTTTTGTGGGGCATTTGATCCTGCTGCGCGATATCTCACAGCGCAAGCAGGCCGAACTGGCCCTGCAGGACAGCGAGCTCAAATTCCGCACCCTGGTACAGGTCAGCTCCGACGCGATCTTCATTATTGATAACGAGACCGGTCAGATTCTGGACGTGAACGAAGCCGGCCCGGCCATGTACGGATACACGCGCGAAGAGCTGGTGAGCCTGAAAAACACGGATGTCTCCGCCCAACCGGAAGAAACCCGCACCGCCACGCACAGCACCGAAATCGGCCAGGTGCTGGTCCC
>DAIOUB010000232.1:0-3405 GCA_036751735.1 Levilinea sp.
CGCCGCCCTCACTCCGGCCGCCACCCCCAGGGGGGCACGCAGCGGACGGTCAGGCAGGCGTGTGAGATGGATTAAGCGGGGGGATTATACCATAGGCAGGGAGAGTCGTCCAGCCGGGTTTTTTGCGGGCGGCGGGAGTATAATGAACGGCGGTTTGAAAACCCTGGACAGCATTGAGGTGAAGTATGAGCATTTCGAAACGGCTGGAAGAAGCGCGCAAGGCGTACGCGGCCGGAGACCGTAAAGCGGCGGCCCGCGCGCACGAGGTGAAACGCATTCAACAGGCGGATGAGCATCACGGTGGGGTGGGGTCGGCCTATTTGGGCAACCTGGTGTACGGCGGCCTGGACGG
Organism: Levilinea sp.; assembly: GCA_036751735.1. Lineage (GTDB taxonomy): Bacteria > Chloroflexota > Anaerolineae > Anaerolineales > Anaerolineaceae > Levilinea. Next base: position 353 of record DAIOUB010000232.1, read on the forward strand.
GATCATCACCACCTTTGCGGTGGTTTCGGGCGTGGTGGGGGCGGAGCTGAACGCCAGCATTATCTTGATCTTAGGGCTGGCCAATTTGCTGGGCGACGGCTTTTCGATGGCCACCGGCGCTTACCTATCTTCCAAGAGTGAGAAGGAATTTTATGAGCGCGAACGCGCCCGCGAGGCCTGGGAGGTGGAAAATTTCCCCGAAGGCGAGCGCGCCGAACTTTTGGATCTGTACCTTAAGCAGGGCTACCCGCCGGAAGATGCGGCCCAGATGGTGGCGATTAAGACGCGCGACCCGCAGCGCTGGGTGGACGCCATGATGGTGGAAGAACTGGGCCTGCTGAAGGAGACGCGCAACCCGCTGTGGGAGGCGTTGACCACCTTTGGGGCTTTTTGTCTGGCGGGGGCCATTCCCCTGCTGGCCTATCTGGCCGATTGGATTTTTGCCTTGGGCCTGCCGCAGAACACCACCTTCTTCACGGCTTTGGGACTTTCGGCGCTGGCCTTATTTGGGCTGGGAGCGGCCAAGGTGCTGGTGACCGAGCGCAATTTTTGGCGCAGCGGCCTGGAGATGCTGGTGGTGGGCGGGCTGGCGGCGGGCGTGGCCTATGGGGTGGGGTTCCTGCTGAAGGGCCTGGGGGTGTAGGGCGGCCTGCTGCATTGGATCGAAAATCAACGAGGGGCGGCTTTGGGGCCGCCCCTCGCGTTTGTGCATACCCAGGGGGAAGAAAATTACAGGGCCGCGGCCTCCGGCTCCGGCGCGGGCGGCGTCTCGGCGGGGTAGCGCGGCTGCACCCAGCGCACCACGGCCCACCAGCCCAGCCCACCCCACAGGGCGATGGCGCCCTCCACCATCCACAGCGAGCCCACATCCGTTATCCCCGCCACCTGCACCCAGGCGGCCAGGGCGTCAATGAGGGATTTGTAGAGGAAGGCCGCCCACATGCGGCTGGGGCGTGATTGGGCCACGCCCAGGAAGAGCATGGTGTTGCAGAAAATGTGAATCCACACCGTGAAGAAGCGTTCCCACGGGGGCATCAGGCTGTAGATCCAATTGTTGGCCTGGGCCACGGTCTCCAGCGTGGAGAGGGGCAGAATATTCGGCAGGAGCAGGGCTGTGGTTGTGCCCACCAGCGAATTGGCGCCCAGCAAAAAGGCCTCCAGCGCGCCAAAGCCGATGCCAAAGGCCAGAGCCGCCCGCCAGGGGGCCTTGCCCAGGCGTGTGTAGCGCAGCACCAGCCAGGTGAGGGCCACTTCGAAAACGCCGGTGAGCAGCCCGACATACAAATAGAAAATGGGGAAGCCCAGCCCTGCGGGCAGGCTTTCCGTCAGGAATTTGTAGATGGGGGTGTTGAGGGGGATGGCCCAGGCAAACTTGAGCGCCACCGTCACCACCCAGGCCAGCCCGCCGAAGAGGAAGTAGCGGAAGGGCAGGCGGCGCAGCAGGCTGTACGCCAAAAACGCCAGGGCCACCAGGATCATGCTGATGCCGGGGACGAGGACCACGGGGGTCAGGCCGGGCCGCACCATTTCTTCAGGCCGCCACACGATGGAATAGGAGGCCTGGGTGTTGGCCTCCCAGGCGTATCCCAGTTGATAATCCCCAGGGGTTTCGGGGCGCAGGGTGGTGGTGTAGGCGAAGGGGCCGGGCACGGCGGGGGCGGCCTGCTCCCACAGGATCTGGCCGCTGGGGTCTTTCAAGACGGCGCGCACCGAACCGCTGGTGACCGATCCGCTGAAATCAATGCCAATGGGGTCGCCCGCGGCGGCCACCGTGACCACGAAAATGTCGGATGCGCCGGGCTGCGCTTCGTTGATTGGCCCGTTGACCCACCCGCCCGGCAGAACAGGCTTGGCGGCCGGGGCGCAGGCGGCCAGAAACAGCAGACTCAGCAGCGCCAAAATGCGCTTGAGGTTTTTCATGGGGTGACTCCGTTCAGGTAGATGGTTTGGCTGTACGGAGCTAATTTTACCGCTTTTTAGGGATTCGGCGCGCGGGACGGGGCGATGATCACGCAGTCGTTTTGCGTCTTGGCCTGGTACACCGCCTGATCCACCGCCTCGAGCAGCTCTTCGATGGTCAGACCGTGAGTCTGTGAGCAGGCCACCCCAATGGAGGCGGAAATGAAGTGGGTGGGGACGGATTCGCTTTGGATGGGCAGGGAGCGAATTTGAATGCGCAGGGTTTCGGCCAATTCCGCGGCCTGGTTCAGGTTGGTATGGGGCAGGACGACGAGAAATTCATCCCCGCCGTAGCGGCAGGGCACGTCTTCGGCCCGCACCACCTGGCGCAGACGGCGGCCAAACTGGCGCAGGAACTGGTTGACGCGCGGATGGCCGAACTGGGTGTTGAGGTCTTTAAAATGATCCAGGTCCAGCATGATAATGCTGACCGGGGCGCCGGTGGTGCGGGCCAGATACAGCTCGCGTTCCAGGCTGCCTTCCATATAGCTGTAGTTATACAGGCCGGTCAGATCGTCATGCACGGCTTGCCGCTGCAGCTTTTCGCGCAGGATCAGGTTGGACAGGGCCAGGCCGATCTGTTCGCTGGCGTGGGCGGCTAACTGCTGCTGGGCGGGGGTCAGGCCGGCTTGTTCGGCGGGGGTTTGCAGGTGGAGCAGGCCGACAATTTGCCCCTGGGCCAAGATCGGCACGCACAGGTAGCTGGAAGGCAGCGGCATGCCCACATGCTGACAAACCGGGCCGGTTTCGAGGTTGGTGGAGACGAAGGAACGTCCGCGCCGCACCGCCCAGCAGTCGTTGCGCTGGAAGTTCTCCCCGGTGAGGGCTGGCTGGTTCCAGGCGCGGCGCAGGCGCAGTTGGGTGTGGGTTTCGTCCAGATCCAGGAAGGCGCCGGCCATTTCGGGGAACAGACGTATGCAGAATTGTTCAATGATGCCCAGAGCCTCGTCGAAGCCGGTGCTGATTTGCAGCAGGTTGATCATCTCGGCCATGGCCGCGGTTTCGCGGTTGCGGTTCTCCAGCTCAGTCACGCGCTGCGCCAGTTGGGCTTGGGCGTCTTTGAGCGCAATTTCGGACGCTTTGCGTTCGGTGAT
>DAIOUB010000233.1:0-3368 GCA_036751735.1 Levilinea sp.
CGCCGCGCCCAGCGTAGCGGCTGGGGCGCTTGGCCTGGTCGTTGAAGACGATGCCGGAGTTGCCGTAGCCGTATTCGCCCGCGTTGCCGATGCTGGCGATGGAAATGCGGCCCTCGAAGCGCTGGTAGATCATGGGGTAGGCTTCGTACACATCCTTGCCGGTGTATTCGCTGGCGTCAAAGAATTCCACCACCGGTTGTTTGGCGTCCGCATCCCAACGGATCAGGGTTCCCCAGAATTTGTCGGTATCCTGAGGCAGACCTTCCACAATCATGGCGCGAATGCGCAGGCTGGCCAGATCGGGGCCCCAGGAGGTGCCGGCGTTGGCTTCTTTGATGCCGCCGGTGAGGGGCGATTTGCAGCCGACCGAGACACGGGCCGAGGTGGGGGCCGGTGTGCTGGTGACGATGCCCGCCGAAAAGACCAGTTTGTTGTTGGGGCCCAGGGCGTGGCACAGCGGCGGCACTTCTTCCGCCACAATTTTTGAGGTCAGGGCGCGTCCGTAAAGAGTACGGAAGCGTTCTGGGACGGCTTCCCATTTGGACGTGCGGTCTGTCATGTTAATGCGTAAGATCCACATAGCTTCCTCCACTGGATGGAACATAAAAAGAGGGGCTTTCTTTTGGGCGGGGATGGAGCGAGGGAAAAGAAAAAGCGCGCCTCCTGGGGTGGGCAGGGCGCGCAAAAAAACGCAAAGTGACCCTGCTCCGCAGCAGTTGGGGGTCTCCTTTGCGCACTGGCAGGCGATGAGAATTGCTCCTCATGCCCTATCGTTCTCCTATCCGAGACGGAATCAGAGAATCGGAGAGTTTTCAATTGAAGCTCACTATTGTTTCATTATACAGACGAAGAGACACAAATGTCAACCGAAATTGAATCAATTTTGGTCGATCATTGCTGTCGGGCGGTATGCGGAGCAGCCTTACGCCTTCCAGGGTACAATACTATCAAGACCGCATGGACGAAGGAGGAAGAAGAGGCTCATGAGACCCTGGTACCGTTCGCTCATCAAGCCCCTGCCGCCAGAGGATTGCAACGCGGTGATCGCCGAGGTCACGCCGGCGGCCTCACCCGGGTTTGATTATTTCCTGCTGGTGGTGCTGTCCTGCAGTATCGCCACCCTGGGGTTGATCACCGATTCGCCTGCGGTGATCATTGGGGCCATGCTGGTGGCCCCGCTCATGTCGCCCATCATCGGCATCGGCCTGGCTTCGCTGACCGGCAACACGCTGCTGCTGCGCAATGCGGCCTCGGCCCTGCTGCGCGGGGCGCTTTTGGCGGTGGCGCTGGCCGCGCTGATGACCCTGCTCAATAACCTGCTGCCCTTTTTCAGCGTTCAGGAACTGCCGCACGAGGTGATGGCCCGCACCCGTCCCAGCCCCATTGATCTGGTGATCGCCTTGGCTGGCGGGGTGGCAGCGGCTTATGCCATGACCCAGCCAAACATCTCCGCGGCCCTGCCGGGGGTGGCCATCGCCACGGCCCTCATGCCTCCCCTTTGCACGGTGGGGGTTGGGCTGGCTTTGCAGCGCTGGGATGTGGCCGGGGGGGCGCTGCTGCTGTTCATCACCAACGCCGTGACCATCGCTTTTGCCTCGGTGCTGGTGTTTTTCCTGCGCGGCTTTTCATCCAATTGGCGGGTAAAAAACGGTTCTCTCCCGCGCAGCCTGGTGCTTTCGGCAGCCCTCACCGGCCTGCTGCTCATCCCCCTCACCTTTTTCAGCGTCAAATTCTTCCGCGAGGCTTCCGCCAACCGCCTGATTCAATCGGTAGTCCTGCGCGAGGTGGAAAATTTGGGCGGGGCAGAGCTGGTGGAGCTGGAGGTGAACCGCAACGGCACCAAGCTGGATATGCTGCTGACCCTGCGCACGGGTTCTTCGCTGCGCTATGAGCAGGTGGTGGCCTTACAGAAGGCCATCGTGGAAGGGATCCACCAGCCGGTATCCTTGAAGGTCAGCCAGGTGATTGCCGAGAACCTCGACCCGCTCATCCCGCCCACGCCGACTTTCACCTTCACGCCGGGCCCCAGCCCAACCGCCACCTACACGCCCACCGCCACCGCTACGGCCCTGCCCACGGCCACCGCCCTGCCCACGCACACCCTCACACCGCTGCCCAGCGCCACACCCACCGCCACGGCCACCCCTGCCGAGGGCATGGTGGTTCGCGTGGGGCTGCCGGATATGCGCATGGTGCAGTTCCCCGGCGGGCCAAGCATTGGCGTTCTGATCCCCGGGCAAAAATTGACCCAGCTCTACGGGCGCGAGACGCTGAACGGGCTGACCTGGGTGGAAGTGCGCGATGCAGAGGGGCGGGTAGGCTGGATTCCAGAAATTTATCTGCGCCTGATCCTGCCCACCCCCACGCGCACGGCTACCCCCACCCTCACAGCCGCAGCCAGCACACCTTAGCGTTACGGCCCCGCCGCGGGGCGGGCGAACACCAGGGTGTAATAGCCTTTAAAGGGGCTGCCGGGCACATAGGCATAGGCAATCCCGACCTCGGTCACTTTGGTGCTGAGAATGTTGCCGCGGTGCACGGGGCTGTTCATCCACCACTCCCAGGCCCCCTGAGCGTCGCCGCCAAAAGCCGGGTCGCCCACGTAGATATTCTCCGCGGCGGCCGCGGCTTTGTAACCCTGATCGCGGATGCGCGTGTTCCAGGTGGAGCCGTTGGAGCCGGTGTGATCCACAAATTGATTGCAGCCCATATCGGCGCTGTGCACGGCGGCGGCAGCGTCTAACGTGCTTTGGCGCGTCAGCGCGGCCAGCCCCTCGGCGGCGCGGGCTGCGTTGATCCAGGTCAGCAAGTTCGCTTCTGCCTGGGGGTCGGTTTGCGGGCTGCACCCCGCGGGCAAAGTCACCGGGCTGCCGCCGCCCACCACGGGCACGAGCGCGCCGCTTTCATCATAAATGCTCACCCCAATTTTGACCCAAAAGAGATCCTGCCCGCTGCTGTTGGTGCCAAAGCGCGTGCCGTAGGGGTCCTGGAACTGCCAGTAGCCGGTGAAAGCGCCGCCGCTGGCGGGCGAAACCATGTTCACCGACACCTCCACCACCTCCCCCGGCGCAGCGGGCGGCAGGGGGTTGGTGAAGGCCGCGCCCAAGGGGTCTCCGGAGTGAAACACCACCGCGTAATTGGGCCCCCAGGTGCAGGTTCCCTTGTTCTGAAAGCGCCAGGTTTTGATAAAGGGCACGATTTGTTTAAACGCGGTCCCGTCCGGGATGGTGACGTCCTCCAAATAAGCGGCCACATCGGTGCGGTCTTTGGGCGGCAGGCTGGTGGGGGCGGGTTGAGCGGGGGTCGGCGTGGGCTGATCCGGCGCGGGCGGTTCGGACGGTGGCTGGGTCGGGGTGGGGCTTGCTTCG
>DAIOUB010000234.1:0-3341 GCA_036751735.1 Levilinea sp.
TCGCCTGGCCGCCGCTGTCCGCTGGCTGCTGGCGCATGTGGACCGATCCTCCGGTCAGATCCCCAACCTGGGCCACCACGACGGCGCGCTCTTTCTGCCGCTGGCTTCCGGCCCCATCCGTGATTACCGCCCCACATTGCAGGCAGCTTCTCTCGCCTTCCTGGGCGCGCCCGCCTTCCCCCCCGGCCCCTGGGATGAGCTGGCCTTGCGCCTGGGGCTGTCCGCCTCCTCCCTCGCCCTGCCCCCCGAGGCTTTCACCTCCCCCGCCGTTCACCGCCTGGGCACACCGCGGGATTGGGCCCTGCTGCGCGCGGTGCGTTTTTCCGTCCGCCCCGCCCACGCCGACCAGTTGCATGTGGATCTGTGGCATCAGGGGCAAAACATCGCTCTGGACGCCGGCACCTTCCGCTACAATACCCCTCCACCCTGGCAAAACGCCCTGGCCTCCGCCGCAGTTCACAACACCCTCACCCTCAACGGTCTGGAACCCATGCGCCGCGCCGGGCGCTTTCTCTGGTTGGATTGGGATCAGGCCCAAATCCTGCCCAGCTCTTCCCCCGACACCCTCACGGCCGAACACAGCGCCTACCGCGCCCTGGGTCTGCGCCACCAGCGCACCCTCCAGCGCACCCCAACTGGCTGGCACATCCGCGACGATCTGCTGCCCCTGCCCGCCGCGCCCGTGCAGCCCGTCCAGGCGGTGGTGCATTGGCTTCTCCCTGATTTGCCCTGGGTCTTAAACGAGACCGATCTCACCCTTTCTCTGCCCCACGGCCCGCTGATCATCCACTATTGGGCTGAGGATGCGCATGCGCCCCAACCCCTTCAAGTGCGCCTCATCCGCGCGGGTGAGGTTCTCAGCGGCCCCGCCGGTTCCTTCCCCAACCACGGCTGGGTTTCCCCTACCTACGCGCACAAACTGCCCGCCCTCTCCCTGCGATTAGAGGTATCCGCGATGCCTCCCCTCATGATCCACACCGAATTCACCCTTCCGCCCGCCCCACCCCAACCCGCAGCAGACTTTTTCCCCGGTTAACGGTAAAATCAATTTATGCATATCCTCATCGTTCACCAGGCATTTGCCGCTTTGGATGAAGCCGGCGGAACGCGCCATGTGGAAATGGCTCGTTACCTGGTTGCCCGCGGCCATCAGGTCACCATCATCTCATCGCCGGTCTCCTACCTCACCGGCAAATCCCGCCAGCAAAAAACTGCCTGGGTAGACCGCAGCACGCCGGAACCCGGCATCACTATTCTGCGCACCTACACCTATGCCGCCCTGCATAAAAGCTTCGTCCACCGCGTCTTCAGCTTCCTCAGCTTTATGTTTTCCTCGTTTCTGGTGGGCTTAGGCGTCCGCCATGTGGATCTGGTATGGGGCACGTCCCCGCCCATTTTCCAGGGCGTCACCGCCTGGCTGCTGGCCCGCCTGAAAGGCGTCCCCTTCCTGTTTGAAATCCGCGACCTCTGGCCGGCTTTTGCCATCGCCGTGGGCGTGCTCAAAAACCCTCTGCTTATCCGCCTGTCCCTCTGGCTGGAAAAGTTCCTCTACCGCCGCGCCGACCGCGTCATGGTCAACTCGCCCGGCTATGTGCAGCACGTCACCCAACGGGGTGCGCGCTGGGTGGAGCTGGTTCCCAACGGCGTTGACCCTGAAATGTTCCCCTCCGACCCTGGCCCCAACCCCTTCCGGCAAGCCAACCACCTCGACGGCCGTTTTGTGGTGCTGTATGCCGGGGCGCACGGCCTTTCCAACGACCTGGAAATCGTTCTGCAAAGCGCAGACCTGCTGCGCGATCAGCCCCACATCCTCTTTGCCCTGGTGGGTGACGGCAAAGAGAAAGCCGCCTTGCAGGCCTACGCACTCGAACACCAGCTCAGCAACGTGGCCTTCTTCCCGCCCGTGCCCAAAACAGAGATGGCCTCTGTCCTGGCCGCCGCGGATGCCTGTCTGGCCATCCTCAAACCCATCGAGCTGTACAAAACCACCTACCCCAACAAGGTCTTTGATTATCTCGCCGCGGGCAAGCCCGTGGTGCTGGCCATTGACGGCGAAATCCGCAAAGTGGTGGATCAGGCCGGCGCAGGCATCTTTGCCCAGCCCGGCGACCCCCAGGCCCTGGCCCAGGCCGTCCGCACCCTGGCCGCCGACCCCCAGGCCGCCCAGCGCATGGGCGCGGCCGGCCGCGCCTACGTCGCCGCCCACTTCAACCGCGCCGCGCTTTCCGACCAGTTGGCTCTCTTATTAGAAGAAATGCGGAGGGTGCATGCCTGAAAAAATCCTGGTGGTGGAAGACGAACAAACTCTGCAGGAAACCCTCGCCTATAACCTCCGCCGCCAGGGGTACGAAGTGGAGTTGGCCAGCGACGGCCCCACAGCCCTGACCCAGGCGCGCAGCACTCAGCCGGATCTGATTTTGCTGGACATCATGCTGCCGGGGCTGGACGGCTTTGAGGTCTGCCGCATCCTGCGCCAGGAAATGACCGTTCCCGTGCTCATGCTCACCGCCCGCGATGACGAAATTGATCGGGTGGTAGGCCTGGAAGTCGGCGCCGACGACTATTTGACCAAGCCCTTCAGCATGCGCGAGCTTTTAGCCCGCGTCAAAGCCCTCCTGCGCCGCGTGCGCATCCTGCGCGAAGAGTTCAGCGGCGCCGCAGCCCCCGCGGAGGCCCCCGCCAAGGTGCTGACCTTTTCCAATCTGGAAATTGACCAGACCCGCCGTGAAATCCGCCTCAACGGTCAGCCCCTGGCCGTGAAACCCAAGGAATTCGATCTGCTGCTGTACCTGGCCCAACACCGCGGGCAGGTGCTCACCCGCGACCGCGTGCTGGAGAGCGTTTGGGGCTGGGAGTTCACCGGCGACAGCCGCACCGTGGATGTTCACATCCGCTGGCTGCGAGAGAAAATTGAAACGGACCCAGCCGCTCCCTCCCGCATCGTCACCGTGCGTGGGGCCGGTTACCGCTTTGAGGGTTAATCTCATGCGCAATTCTTTTCGCCTGCGTGTCATCCTCTATTCCGCCCTCCTCGTCACCCTGTGTCTGGGTGCGTTCAGCGCCTACATTTACAGCGACATCCGCGCCTCCACTCTAGAATCCTTCCGGGATAATCTGCGCCGCGAAGTCCGCCTGGTGGCCTTGCAGTCCGCCCCTGCGCTGGCCCAGGGGCTGCCCGGCCCGCAGCTCAGCCAGCTCATGGCCGAAAACGCCCGCCTGACCGGCGCGCGCATCACCCTCATCCTGCCCGACGGCTCGGTCGCCGCCGAAACCTGGAAAGATCCCGCCGATCTGGACAATCACGCCAACCGCCCGGAGGTCATTCAGGCCTTCGCCGGTCA
>DAIOUB010000235.1:0-3337 GCA_036751735.1 Levilinea sp.
CCTCCACACGCGGCCGCACCGCGCAGGCTCAGCCTGCCCAGCGCCGCGCCGCCCAACCATACAGGCCTTCGCCCAGGCGGTGCATCCCCAGCAGCAAAGGCCCGGCCAGCACAGCCGCGGCCAAAAAATACAGCAGCAGAGCGGGCAGCGTCACCACCCCCGCCGCCAGCAGCCGTGTGAACAAAAGCCCCCCATAGGGCAGCACCAGCAGCCCAGAGGTCAGCAGGGAAGGCACGTAGCGGCGCAGCACGGCCGCCTGGCCGATATGCAAAAAGCCGTGCAGGAAGAACAGACTGCTGGCGATCAGGAAAAATGAGTATGAATGGAACTGCACCGCCAAAAAAGAGGCCGCGGCGGTCAGGGCAAAGATCAAACCGATGGGGAAGGCAAATTGCAGCGTGGATTTGTGCAGCACGGTGTGCAGTTGGGCCTCGACCCAGGGCGGCACCCGGCCGTGGACGCGCTCCAAAATGTCCCCGGCGTTCTTTTTCAGCCAGGGTTCAAACAGCAGCAGCTCCTCAAAGTCGTGCAGCATGAAGACGATGGGGAACCACAGCACCAGGCGTTCAATCTCCACGGGCATATCCGCTCCTCCGATCAGCCCATCCCTCGGCCTCACTCCGCAGCCGCGTCCGAGCCGCTGGCCTGACACCCCCGGCGCAAAATCTCCAGGCCGTCGGCCGCCTCTGGCGCCACCATGGCCGTGATGCGCATATTGGCCCCCAGGCGTGTATTGGCCTTGGGCAGCCATTCGCGCTTGCCGTCCGAGCAGCGAACCAGGATGCAGCCCGGCGGCAGCCCCAGAAAGCGCACTTCCTTCCCCACAAAAGGCGCGCCCGCCTGGAGGATAAACTCCACCACCGCGGGTTCCTTCAATAAATGCGCTTCGCGGCTGCGCCTCAGATCGCGTTCCAGCAGCGCCTCGTAAATGGGCAGGTCCTTCATGAATTCAGCCGCTGCGTAGGAGCAGAAACAGGCCACCAGCAGCGGCAGCATCTGATTGTAATTGCCGGTCATCTCCAGAATGAGCATGATGCCCGTCAGCGGCGCGCGCACGATGGCGGTGAAATAAGCCGCCATGCCCACCACCGCAAAAACCGCCGGAAAAGGCACGGCCGCTGGATAGAACTGGTGGGCAATCTCGCCCACCGCCAGCCCCAGCAGCGCGCCCAACACCAGCATCGGCGCAAAGATCCCGCCCGGCGCGCCCGTCCCGTAACTGGCGGCGGTCAGCACAAAGCGGATCAAAAAGAACAGGGGAATGGCCCCCAAAAGCATATCCCCCCGCAGGGCGGTTTCGGCCAGGGTGTGCCCGCTGCCGATCATCACCGGCGAAAACCACCCCACCAGCCCCACCAGCGCGCCCGTCAGTGCAGCCGCGGCCAGGATAAAGCGCGCGGGGATGCGCGCGTACAAAGCCGTCACCGTCAGCAGGCTGCGGTTAAACACCACGCCCAGCAAACCCGCCGAGATTCCCAGCAAGGCGAAGATCGGCAAGGCGGCCAAAGGCGGCACAGGGTAACTGGGAACCGCGAAAATGGGGAACTGCCCCGAGCCTACCCGCGCCACAATATCCGCCACCACAGCCGCCACGAAGGCCGCCCCAAAGACGATGGGCTGAAAATCGCGCCGCACCTCTTCCAGCACGAAGATGAGGCCCGATAGCGGCGCGTTAAAGGCCGCGGCCAACCCCGCCCCCGCGCCCGCTGAGGTCAAGGTCAGGCGTTCTCGTTCCGTAACCTTCATCGCGCGCGAAACCGCGTCAGCCACCGCTCCGCCCATCTGCACGGTGGGGCCTTCCCGCCCCAAAGCCAGCCCGCTGCCGATGGCCACAACGCCGCCCAAGAATTTCACCGGCAAGAGCCGCTTCCAATCCAATTTTCGAAAACGGTGCAGCACAGCCTCCAGATGGGGGATGCCGCTGCCGCTGGCCTCCGGCGCATAGCGGCGCGTGATGCCGACCGAGATGGCGGCCCCCAGCGAAGCCAACAGCATTGGGAACAGCCACCCCAGCGCGGGCAGGCCATGCGCCCAGGTGATGAGCTGATTGCGCAGCGCATCCGCACCGGTTAAAGCCGCGCGGAACAGCAAAGCGGTGATGCCCGCGCACAGCCCCACCAGCGCGGCCCGCGGAAAGATCCAGCGGCGCTGCTGCCGGGCGGTCAGATATTCTTGAATTTCAGAACGAGCGGGGGCATCCGCCTCTTCGCGGTCAAAAGGGGGTAAAGCATTGGTTTCGTTTTTCATGGTCATTCAGCGGACGGGGGCACAACCTCCTGTGATGAAGGGATCCGGCTGCGGTATTTTGATTTTGAGATCCCCACCGATTATACGCTGGATCACGCGTTTGGAGAAAAATTCACACCGACAGTATAATATGCTCTGTTGTCTCCATTCCTGCCCAACGGACATTTTTTATGACGGATTGCATGCTGCAAACGCGCGGCCTGAGCAAGCGCTACGGCGCCGTCCTGGCCGTGGACCGCCTGACCTTAGACGTTCCCCGCGGGGAAATTTTCGGCTTCCTGGGGCCCAACGGTGCCGGAAAGACCACTTCCATCCACATGATGGTCGGCCTGCTCGAACCCAGCGAGGGGGATGTGTTCATCGAGGGGCGCTCGCTGCGCACCCACCGCGCCGAGGTGCTGTGCAGCCTGGGGGTCTGCCCCCAGGAAAACATCCTCTGGGAAAAGCTCACCTGCCTGGAGCAATTGGAGTTCGTGGGCGCCAACTACGGCCTGCCCAACCAGCAGGCGCGCAAGAACGGCGCGGCCCTGCTGGGCGAGCTGGGGCTGAGCGCCAAAGCCAACGAACTGGCCGGGCGGCTTTCGGGCGGCATGAAGCGCCGCCTCAACCTGGCCCTGGCCCTGGTGCACGACCCCCAGATCGTCTTTTTGGATGAGCCTGAAGCCGGCCTCGACCCGCAAAGCCGGGTGTTGGTGCGCGAGGTGATCCACCGCCTGGCCCAGCACAAAACGGTGGTGCTGACCACCCACAACATGGACGAAGCCGAACGCCTGGCCTCGCGCGTGGCCATTATGGATCACGGGCGGCTGCTGGTAATGGATACCCCCGACGGTCTCAAGCGCAGCCTGGGCGCGGATGAGCTGCTGGAGATTGAGCTGGATTGGCCCGGCGGGGAGGAAGCCACTCAACGCCTGCTGGACTGCCTGCAGGCGCGCTTCCCAGGTGCGCAGATCGCCGGTGGGCACCTTTCCATCCGCGGTGCGCATCTGGCCGGGCAGCTTTCGGACGTGTTGGACGGCATTCATCTGTGTGAAAGGCGCGCCGGGAACATCCACATGCGCGCGGTGACGCTGGAAGATGTCTTCCTCTC
>DAIOUB010000236.1:0-3159 GCA_036751735.1 Levilinea sp.
GAGCGCGTCTCAATGGCATTGAGAAGGCCGAGGGTTCGAATCCCTCTGGGTCCACTAATTAGAGAGTAGAGACGCCTGACGTTTTTACTCTCTCTTTGTTCATACGAACGGCGAATGCGGGAGTAGTAGGTCATTCACCAGCGAGTCGGGAAAGCCCGGTGGAAGCCCGACAACGGCGGAAGTGAACCGCCAGAAGACAGAACTCGCCCGCTGCCCTGAGGGGCCAGCCGTTGAGGTGAAAGCAGTAACCTCAGCCGGGTTTCGCCCGTTATCGCGAGCCAGAGCGGCACAGCGCATTCCAGCGGCTGTGCAAGCAGGGTGGTACCGCGGAGAATCCTCCGTCCCTGATTGGGACGGAGTTTTTTTATCTGAAACAGGGAGCGTGCAGCATGGCAGAGTCACAAATTCCGGCGTATAACCCGGCAGAGATTGAAAAGAAGTGGCAGGCGCGGTGGGAGGCGGACTGCCTCTATCATTCGGATGTGGACCCGCAGCGGCCCAAGCACTACGCGCTGACGATGCTCCCGTACCCTTCCGGCGACCTGCACATTGGGCATTGGTTTGCGATGACCCCTTCGGACGCGCGCGCGCGGTACATGCGCATGAACGGCTACAACGTGATGTTCCCGATGGGTTTTGACGCCTTTGGCCTGCCCGCGGAAAACGCCGCCATTAAGAAAAATGTGCATCCCAAAGAGTGGACTTACCGCAACATCAACCGCATGCGCGATCAATTGAAGAGTATGGGCGCCATGTTTGATTGGCGGCGTGAAGCGGTGAGCGCCGACCCGAAGTATTACCGCTGGACGCAGTGGTTCTTCGTTCAGCTCTATCAGCATGGGCTGGCGTATCACAAATTGAGCCCGGTGGATTGGTGCCCGACCTGCAACACCACCCTGGCGCGTGAACAGGTGTGGGGCGATGACCGCCACTGTGAACGCTGCGGCACGCCGGTGACCAAGAAGAACCTGGACCAATGGTTCTTCCGCACCACCCGCTACGCGGACGAGCTGCTTTCCTACGAGGGCATCAACTGGCCGGAGCGCGTGCGCGTGCTGCAGACCAATTGGATCGGCCGCTCAGAAGGCGCGGTGGTCAAATTCCACACGGAGCAGGGCGACGAGCTGGAAGTTTTCACCACCCGCCCCGACACGCTGTGGGGGGTGACCTTTATGGTGCTGGCCCCGGAACACCCGCTGGTGCAGAAGATCGCGTCGGCGGAGCAAAAGGCGGCGGTGGATCAATATGTGTCGGAAGCGGTACGCCAGACGGATGTGCAGCGTGAGGCGACCGATAAGGAAAAGACGGGCGTGTTCACGGGCGGGTATGCGGTGAACCCGGTGAGCGGTGAGCGTATCCCGATCTGGACGGCGGACTATGTGCTGATGACCTACGGCACGGGCGCGATCATGGCGGTGCCGGCCCACGACCAGCGCGATTTTGAATTTGCGCGCCGGTTTGGCCTGGAGGTGCGCGTGGTGATCCAGCCGGAGGATATGGAAGCCCTGGATGGGGCAGCCCTGACGGAATCCGTTCCGGCGCACGGCAAGATGGTGAACAGCGGCCCGATGAGCGGCACGCCCGGCGAAGAAGCCTTTGAACAGGTCTTGAAATACCTGGAGGCCAACGGCATGGGCAAACGGGCGGTGAATTACCGCCTGCGCGACTGGCTGATTTCGCGCCAGCGCTATTGGGGCGCGCCCATCCCGATGGTGCACTGCGAGAAGTGCGGCGTGGTGCCGGTGCCGGAGGAGCAGCTGCCGGTGATGCTGCCAGACGATGTGGAATGGCGGCCGACGGGTGAAAGCCCGCTGAAGCTGCACCCCACCTGGCGGCTGACCACCTGTCCGCAGTGCGGGGGGGCGGCGGAACGCGACACGGACACGATGGACACCTTCATGTGCTCGTCGTGGTATCACCTGCGCTACCTGAGCCCGGATTACGATCAGGGGCCGTTTGACCCGAAAGAATACGATTACTGGATGCCGGTGGACACCTACACGGGCGGCATTGAGCACGCCAACATGCATTTGATCTACACGCGTTTCTTCCACAAGGCCCTGCGGGATATGGGCGTTGCGCATGGGGACGAACCCATGCTGCAGCTGCGCAACCAGGGCATGGTCTTGGGCGAGGACTCGGAGAAGATGTCGAAGAGCCGCGGCAACGTGGTGGCGCCGGATGATCTGGTGCAGGCCTACGGGGCGGATGCGCTGCGCGCGTATTTGATCTTCTTCTCGCGCTGGGATCAGGGCGGGCCGTGGTCGAGCAACGGCATTGACGGCACCTTCCGCTGGCTGCGGCGGGTGTGGGCGATGGTGGTGGAGCCAGCGGGCAAGGACGGCTTTGTGGATGAGGGTGCGGTGCGCGTGCTGCGGCGCAAGGTGCACCAGACGCTGCGGCGGGTGACGCACGACTATGAGCATTTTGAGTTCAACACGATCGTGTCGAGCCTGATGGAGCTGTCCAACGAGATGGCCCGCCTGAAACCGGCCACCTACGGCAGCCCGGCCTGGGGCGAGGCGGTGGACATTTACCTGCGCATGCTGTCGCCGGTGACGCCGCATATCGCCGAGGAATTGTGGGCTTACCTGGGCAAGAGCTATTCCATTCACACCCAAAGCTGGCCGGCGGTGGATATGGAAGCCGTGCAGGAAGATGAGATCACCGTGGTGGTGCAGGTGAACGGCAAGGTGCGCGGGCGGGTGACGTTGGCGGCGGACGCCAGCGAAGAAGCGGTGAAGGCGGCAGCCCTGGAAAACGAAGGGGTGGCGAAGTTCCTGGAAGGGAAGACGCCGCGGCAGATCATCGTGGTGCCCAAGAAATTGATCAACATTGTGGTGTAACACCCATTGGGGTGTAAACACCTAGAGGGCTGCGCCAGAAGGATAGAGCGCAGCCCTCTTTTTTTGCCGGGAATTGGGCTTGCTTCCCCCGCTGAGGCAGGCTACACTTAACCATAGGCCAACAATGTGGGCGCTTGCAGCCCCGAAGGAGAAAAAAACATGCGTTACGAAGAATTGAATTGGATGGATGTGGAGAAATACCTGGAACATGACGACCGACTGATTTTGGTGTTGGGTTCGACCGAGCAGCACGGCTACTTGAGCCTGGCGACGGACGTGAAGATCCCCATGGCGGTGGCGGATGTGGTCAGCC
>DAIOUB010000237.1:0-1782 GCA_036751735.1 Levilinea sp.
CCGCCGAAACCACCGCCGAAAACGCATGGGTCAACCCGTTCACCGGTTCGCGCATTGCACCGCTCCTAAGCTGCCGTCGTTGTCCAAAATGTATGCCGCTCCCCAGTTTACCATCAAATCGCAAAAATAAAAAACTCCCCCGCGGGGGGGAGTTGAAAAAACACACAGCACATGGCTCATTCCTGGGCGGGCGGCAGCTCCACGGGCAGCATCTGTCCGTTCACGTAGCTCAAAATTGGGTTCTCCACCCGGAAACGCGCATCCGTCTGGTAGCACTGGCGCACAGCTTCCGCATCCGGCACATCCCCGGCAGTCAGCGCCGCGGCGGCGTCCAGGGCTGCCAGGTCGGCGGGGTCGTCCACAGTCCGCGACAGGATCACCCCCCAGCAGTCCCAGGGGAGCAGTTCCACCTTATTCAGCGAGGCCAGGTCGCGCACCAGGTTGCCGCGCACAAATCCCAGGCCGCGCATATCAAAAATGCCAAAGTGGTCTGGGTTTTCCTGCCCAGAGCGGCACAGCTGCCAGGCGCGCCCGCCCACCAGGAACTGATCGCGGGGCACATCCAGCGGGCTGAAGTTGATTTGGAGCGCGCTGCTCTGGAAGGCATCCAACTGCGGGTCCACCAGCACCCAGCGCGCGGCCGCCTCATCCCAATATTCGGCCACCCAATGATCCTCAAAGTGGTTGGGCTGAAAATAGGTGGCAAAACCGCAGCGGGCGCGCGCCGGGATGCCTACATGGCGCAGCAGAGAGGTCAGCAGCACGGAATGGTCGCGGCAGTTGCCGATCAATTTCTTGTCCAACGCCCGCTCCGACAGCAAGGGACGGGGGTCCAGCTCCAGGGTGCGTTCCAGGCGGCGCGGGATGGTGCGCAGCTGCAGCTCAGCGGCGCGCTCCGCCGGGACCTTGTAACCGTAGCGTTCGGCCCAAAAAACATGCAGGGTCAGATTTTGAACCAGCCGCGCCAGCTCCGCCGCCGAAGTGGGCAGGGATGCATACAGGGAGCCCAGCGGCCCCGGGTCTGAAATGCGGCCTTGCTGCGTAAAGTAGGTCAGGGTAGGGTTCATACACGCTCCTTTCGAGGTGAATGATAACACGTCCGCGCCCAGGCGCTTCCCCCGGTCAGGGAGTTTGTTCCTGGTCAGCTGGGCAGATGGGGCGAATCAAACGGGTGAGAAAACCACAGCACCTCATAATCCAGCTCAAATCCGGCGGCCTCAGCCGCCCGGCGCATGCCCGTGTTATCGCTGGTGGTGCCCAGCCGCACGCACACCGCCCCGCGCGCCCGCAGCGCCGCCGCCCCCGCGCACAGCATGGCTTTGGCCAGCCCCAGGCGCTGAAAATCGGGGTGGACGGCCACAGGGTCGGTATAGCCCACCGTCTCCTCGCCCACCGGGCTGAGCGAGCCGGTGCAGTAGGCCGCCAGGCGCCCATCCGCAGCCTGAACCACCCAATCCATTTCGGGGCAGTATTCGCTGGAGTGCATGATGGCCAGGCGGTATTCTTCGGTCATCTGCTCGGTGCCAAAGGCCGCGCGGTGCAGCGCCACCACCGCCCCCACCTCGCTCTCCCCCGCCAGGGGGCGCAAAAGGAAGCCCGCGGGCAGCTGGGGAGCCGGCGGAGGGGTGTTCAGGCGGTGCACATAGTGCACGGTGCGCACCGGGCTGTCCGCAAACCCGTGGCGGCGCAGCAGGGTGATGCGCTCAACCGCACTGCCGCGGCAGCTGGAATCCAGCAGGTTCTCGTCCCCCTCTTCCACTGGCAGTTCCGCGGCGCGCGCCA
>DAIOUB010000237.1:1882-3090 GCA_036751735.1 Levilinea sp.
ACCGCCTTTTGCGGCAGGCGAATGCGCAGGGCCGCGAAGAAATTGACCGCGGCAATCACCATGCCCATCATAAACACGTACTGGTAACCAAAGCGGTTCCAAATCACCCCACCCACCAGGGCGATGGTGATGGAGAAAATGTGGTCAATGGTCACAGCCGTGGTCAGGGCGGGCTGCACATCCTGCGGCTGCACGGCCACTTTTTTCATATAGGTGGAGCGGGCCATATTGACCGACATGAGCGAGAAATCCAGCAGGTAACACACGCACGCCACCCAAAAAGCCGCCTGCTCCGACAGGAAATCGGGGCCGAAGCCGTAGCCAAAGCACACCCCCACCAGCAGCACGGCCTCACCCGCCAGCACAAAGCGCTCGCCCAGTTTATCAATCATCCAGCCCAGCAGCGGCTGGAAGAGGATGCTGATGATGCCGCCAATCATCAAAAGCTGCGCCAAAAGCTCGGTGGGCTGCTTAAAGATGGTCACCAGCACCCACGGCGCAAAGGTGATAAAGAGCTGCTTGCGCGAGCCGTACAGCACCGCCAGGAGATAGTACAGCCGGTATTCGCGGTGCAGGCGCAAGTACACCCCGGCGGGCTGGGCCTCTTCTTTCTTCATCCTGAACATCAAAGCCGCCGCGATGACGAATCCCACCGCCGCCAGCGCAAAGGTCATTTGAAAGGTGAGCCCCAGGTAGCGGAAGCCCAAAAACACCAAAAAGCTGCCCAAAATGGTAGCCAGATTTCGCAGCGCATTTAACTGCCCCAACCGCCGGCCAGTTTTACCCTCCGCCGCCAGTTCCATGCCGATAGTGGAAGATACCGGCATGAAGACATGCTGCCCCAGGCTGTAGATAAACAGCCAGAATACCAGCAGCAGGTAGCTGGGGGCCGCGAAGCCGATCAGGATGCAGCCCACGCAGCTCAGCAGCAGCGAGACCGCCCCCAAACGCCGGCTGCAAAGGAACCACATGCCCGCGGTCACAAACACCACCAAAAAGCCGGGCAGTTCGCGCGGGGCCTCCAAAAAAGAGCGCTCAAACCCGCTCAGGGCAAAGCGCTCATTCAGGAAATTATTGAATGTGGAGTCGAACAGGCTGTAGGCCACGCCCATGACGAAAGAGGCCAGGGCAAACAATTTCAATTCACGGGAAGCATGTTGGATGCGCAGTGTGAGGGCGGTCATAATGCCCCCATTCTATCACAGCCC
>DAIOUB010000238.1:0-3083 GCA_036751735.1 Levilinea sp.
CTGGAAGGCGAGCTGGACCGCACCCTGAATCAGGTGCGCAACGGCATCCGCAAGGTGCAGACCGACATCGTTGAAAAATATCCCAGCCAGACGCCCAGGGAATAATTTCCAATTTCATCATAAAAGAAGGGCTGCCCAGAAAACGAGCAGCCCTTTTGTTTCACTTTGATCAATGACCTGTCACTCAGCCGCCGTCGGAGGTGTCGCTGGGCTGTTGTCCGCACCAGCTTTGGCCTTTTCTTTCGGCTTGCTCTTCGAAACCCGCGGCGGGCGGCTGGCCTCTGGGGCAATTGCCACCGCCAGCACCTGATCCATATGGCTCACCGGCACCAGTTTCAGTTCATCGCGTACCCGCTTGGGCACATCCACCAGGTCTTTCATGTTGCGTTCGGGCAAAATGACCGTTTTCAGCCCGGCGCGGTGCGCGGCCAGCACTTTCTCGCGCACGCCGCCCACCGGCAGCACCCGCCCCCGCAGGGTAATTTCCCCGGTCATGCCCACCTCTTTAAAGACCGGCCGCTCGGTGAAAGCCGAAATCAACGCTGTCGCCAGGGTGATGCCTGCGCTGGGGCCGTCCTTCGGGATCGCCCCTTCAGGAATGTGAATGTGAATATCCAGCCCCTCAAATACCTCGCTGTCAATTTTCAGCTCGCGTGCCCGCGACTTCAGGTACGACAAAGCCGCCTGGGCCGACTCCTGCATCACCTCGCCCACCTGACCGGTGATCTGTAAGTTGCCCTTGCCTTCCAAAATCAGAACCTCCACCGGCATAATTTCCCCGCCGTTTTCGGTCCAGGCCATAGCCGTGGCCACGCCCACCTCGTCCTGCCGCTCCGCCTCCGTCTGGAAGAATTGCGGCGGGCCGAGGAACTTTTCCACCTGGGCGGCCCCCAGCCGTGTGGGGTACGGCCGCTTCTCCGATTTCAAGCGCGCCACTTTACGGCACATGCGCCCAATCTCGCGCTCCAGGTTGCGCACCCCCGCCTCATAGGTGTATTCACGGACAATACGTTTGACCGACTCATCCAGGAACTTGATCTCCTGATCCTCCAGGCCGCTTTCTTCCAACTGGCGTGGAATGAGGAACCGCCGCGAGATTTCCAGCTT
Organism: Levilinea sp.; assembly: GCA_036751735.1. Lineage (GTDB taxonomy): Bacteria > Chloroflexota > Anaerolineae > Anaerolineales > Anaerolineaceae > Levilinea. Next base: position 1,108 of record DAIOUB010000238.1, read on the forward strand.
TTCTTCCTCGATATAGCCTGGGAATTCAATCACTTCCATGCGGTCCAGCAGCGCCGGCGGAATGGAAGCCATACTGTTGGCCGTGGTGATGAACATCACCTGTGATAAATCGAAAGACAGCTCCAGGAAATGGTCCGAAAAAGCGTTGTTTTGCTCCGGGTCCAAAACCTCCAGCAGCGCCGCCGCCGGGTCGCCCCGAAAATCTGCGCCCAGCTTGTCAATTTCATCCAGCATGAACAGCGGGTTAATACTCCCCGCCCGCTTGATCGTCTGCAGAATCCGCCCGGGCAGCGCGCCGATATAGGTGCGCCGGTGTCCTCGGATCTCCGCCTCATCGCGCACCCCGCCCAACGACAGGCGCACAAATTTGCGTCCCAACGATTCCGCGATGGAGCGTCCCAAAGAAGTCTTGCCCGTCCCCGGCGGGCCCACAAAGCACAGAATCGGCTGACGCAGGCGCCTTGGCTTCAGACTGCGCACCGCGATATATTCAATGATGCGGTCTTTGGCCCGCCCCAATCCGTAATGGTTATCTTCCAGAACCTTGGCCGCGTGGCGCACATCCAGGTTGTCTTCGGTGGCCGTGCGCCAGGGCAGGTCCAGAATCCAATCCAGATAATTGCGGATGATGCCCACCTCAGGGGCCATAGCCGGCATCTGCGTTAGCCGCTCCAGTTCGCGCACAGCCGCCGTCCTGGCCTCATCCGGCAGATCGGCCTGCTCCACCCGCCCGCGCAGCTCGTTGATCTCCCGCAGCCAGATATCCCCTTCGCCCAGCTCGGTTTGAATGGCCTTCATCTGCTCGCGCAGGTAATATTCGCGCTGACTGCGGTCCACTTCGCTTTGCACCCGCGTTTGGATCTCATCTTCCAACTGCAAAACGTCCAGTTCCTGCGCCAGCAGCCAGTTCACCCGCTTCAGGCGTTCAATCGGATCGGGCAGCAGCAGCAGCGCCTGACGCTCCTTAAAGGGCAGGGAGATGGCCGTCGCGATCATATCCGCCAGCCATCCCGGCTCGCTCAAATTCATGGAGTACAGATGAGCTTCGTCCGGCAGACTGCGGTCAAGCTGCACGCAGCGCTCAAACAGATCCCGCGCCGTGCGCATTAAAGCGTCAACCGTCCGATCCACATCCGTGGGCTCTTCAATCACCCGTGCCCGCACGCGGAAGAACGGCTCTTCCTGCACAAATTCCACCACTTCCACGCGCCGCCGCCCCTGCACCAGCGCCGAATTATTGCCCTCCGGCATAGACAGCAGCCGTCCCACCGCCAGCTCCGTGCCAATCGGCAGAAAATCTTCCGCGGTCGGCTCGTCCACTTCAGGGTCGCGCTGCACCAGCCCAATCACCGTCATGAAATTGAACTGGGCTTCCTGAATCGCCAGCAGGTTGGCCCCTGGCGGGATAAACACCGGGGAGATCATCCGCGGGAACACCACGATGTCCCGCAAAATCATCACCGGGCATTCAATGATGCCGTCATCGTCCGGCTCGCAATCCGGCACACGGTACAATTCTTCCGTCCGCTGATGAATCGCGGACGAAAAATCTTCGGGGTTACTTTGCCGGGAATACCAATCGTCAGACTTCATATTCACAATTTTTTCCTTATCCCTATTGTACCCTCACCGCAGCGGCGATTCAGCATCCATTTCATCCCATGTCGCAAACCGGCGCAAAGGCAGTCCCAGGGCTTGCCACGCGTCGCGGGCCTCTGCCGAGATAAACAGGCTGCCGGCCACCACAACCGCCGCCTGGCTGCCCGCCAGAGTCATGGCGCGTTCCAAAGCCGCTCGTGCCGGCCGCACAATCTCCACGGGCCGTCCAAACCGCCGCACCAAAGCGGCCAGGTCTTCAGCCTTAGCTGCCCGCGGATGAAAAGACTCAGTCACCACTACCTGCCGCACCCGCGGCAGCAGTTCCGCGAACATTCCCTCTAAATCCTTGTCTTCCGAGGCCCCAAACAGCAGCACAA
>DAIOUB010000239.1:0-3054 GCA_036751735.1 Levilinea sp.
AACGTCAAGGCCGTGCTGACCAAGGTGGTGCTGGGCGAGGCGGACGCGGGGATTGTGTACACCAGCGACATTTCGCAGTCGGCCGCCGCCCAGGTGGTGCAGTTCCAGATCCCCGAGGCGCTCAACGTGATCGCGGTGTACCCCATCGCTGTGCTGAAGGATGCCGCGGATCCGGCTTTGGCTGCGGACTTTGTGACGTTGGTGCGTTCCCCCGAGGGGCAGCAGATTTTGGCCAAATACGGCTTCTTGGCCGGGGATTAAGGCGGCCGTTCAGGCAGAACGGGCTTCTTCCAGCGCTAAAAATTCGCCCAAATAGCCCGGAACCGCGTCTTGATATTCGGGCACAAGCTCAGCCGGCAGGTGGCGGATGACCCAATGCCAGGTGAGGGCGCGGGCGGGCATGGCGGCGCGCTGTGAGAGGGCAAAAATTTCCAGCAGGGCCGGGCGGGGGGCAAAACCGGTCCAGGCTTCCAAATAGGCGTCGCGCATGCGCACACATTCCGGCGCGCTGGGCAGCAGCCCCAGGCGGTTTTCCACACTGCGCAAAGTCACCAGCAGCGAAAAGAAGGGGTGAGCCAGGGCGCTTTCGCCCCAGTCTGTGAACCAGCAGCCCTGGCTGTGCACGAAGATGTTGGCATCGTGAAAATCGTCGTGGTGCAGCGTGTCGGGCAGCCCGCTGGCGGCCAGCTCGGCGCACAGGGCGCCCAGGGCGGGCAGGCGCTGACGCAGGCGCGCGGCCTGTTCAGGGGTCAGGCTGTCTTCGCCGCCGGTGATGAGCGCGCGGTCATCTTCCAGCAGGGCGGCGGTATCCGCGGCCAGGCGGGCGGGGCGTCGGTCAAAAATGCCCAAGCACAGCAGATCATCCGCGCGGGCGGCCAGCTCCATTTGTACCTGAGCGAAGAGCGGCAAAATCTCTTCCCAGCGGCGCAGGTCAGCGGGGGCGTGCAGATAGGCGCGCAGGGGCGTGCCCGCGTCCGGCAGCAGCAACCAGCCGCGCTCCACATCGGCTGCCAACACCGGCAGCATGCAGTCGGGCCGCCATGCGGCAAGCGCCTGGGTGAGGGCCGCCTCGTGGGCCAGGTAGGGCGCGCTGGCCTTGAAAAACAATTTGCCCCGCTGGCTTTCGGCAGTGAGTATGGTGGACCAGGGGCGCACATGCTCCTGGCGGATGGGCGTCTGCAAGCGCAGCCCCAGGCGGTCAGCCTGTTGGCGAATCCAATCTTGCGCTTCTTCCAGCCACTGCGGCTGGGTCCAGAGGAGGGGCATGGGGGACGGCTCCAAAAAAGGGGGATTTGAGGATTGTACCCGTTTTGGCGGGCGCAGGCCAGTCTGCCCGCGGGAAAATTTCACGATAATTTAGGGGAAATTTGGCTCTGTTCCATTTGTTTTGATAAAGAAACCTTGCTATAATCAATAAAGGACACCACCCCATATCCAGCTTGACCCGAAAGGAGGCAGTATGGCAGAAGCCAAAGACGGCTGTGTCAAGCCCTCCAAAGGCCCCATCGCTTTGGAGGCTCCCAATCAGGAACCTTTAACCGTAACCTTAGGAAAGGAGGTCTCGAAAATGCTTGCGCGCGTGGGCAAACCCGCTCCCGATTTTGAACTGGCCGCTTATTTGGATGGCGGCTTTAAGAACGTCCGACTTTCAGACTATAAGGGCAAATGGATCGTCATTTGCTTCTATCCTGGTGATTTCACCTTTGTCTGACCGACCGAATTGTCGGCAGTTGCCGTCAAATATCCGGAATTGAAAGAAATGGGTGTGGAGATCTTCGCGCTCAGCACCGACAGCCGCTTCTCCCACAAAATTTGGCAGGAAGAAGAACTCTCCAAGATGGTGCCGGGCGGCGTACCTTTCCCGCTGCTTTCGGACGCCGGCGGACGGGTTGGAAGCGTGTATGGGGTGTATGACGAAGACGCCGGGGTAGATATCCGCGGGCGGTTCATCATTGACCCTGATTTCAACATCCGCGCGATGGAAGTGTTGACCCCTGAGGTTGGCCGCAACGTCAGCGAACTGATTCGCCAGGTGAAAGCCTTCCAGCATGTGGTCAAGACCGGCGAAGTGACGCCTTCGGGCTGGCAGCCGGGCAAACCCACTTTGAAACCGGGCCCCGCCCTGGTGGGCAAGGTCTGGAAAGAGTGGAAGCCAGAGGACGCGTTCTAGCCGATCATTTTCATTGGATATGGGCTGGGAAAACACACAACAGCCGCCCGGAAGGGCGGCTGCTTTTTTTGTGCACGCTGCGGGCTTGGCGGCCTATTGGCAGACTTCAAAGGCGGGCAGGTGCTGGTTCAACGAGGCACTTTGCAGGTTGTCATACACTTGCAGCAGGCTGGCGTGGGTGGTGACGGCTTTCAATGTGTCGTAGAGGGCGGCATCGGCGATTTCGGCCTGCACCCCCGCCTGACAGGCTTCGGTCAGGCTGTCAAAGCTCACCGGCTGAGCCAGCCCGGGGTTGGCGGGGGCTTCCACACCGTAGATCTGCGCCTGGCGCAGCAGGGCGTTGACGTGCTGCTGCTCGGAGCGGGCGATTTGCGTGAAGGGCAGCTCGGCCCCCAGGGTGTCCATCACCCCCTGGTACAGATTCAGCGCGCCGTATTCTTCCAAAATGGCATCCTGCAGGCCTTGCGCTTCGGCGGCGGTGAGGGGGGTGGCGGCAGGGTTTTGCAGCGGGGTGCCGGTGCCGTTCCCATTCCCATTCCCATTCCCATTCCCATTACCGTTTCCAATGCCGCTGCCGTTTCCGGGTTGGCCGTTATTAGGGCCGCCGCGCCGTTCAATGGCGGCAGCTGCCACACTGTGGGCCGGCAGCAGCAAAGCGGCTGTCAGGGCAATCATTGTAATTCCGGCGAACACGCCGAGAGAAATTTTCATCCAGGTTTTCATTTCGATCTCCTAAGTTCTAAATGGTTGACTGTGTCTTGATCTTCGATTGAAGACTAGACATAGGATACAGCACCCAGATTTAGAAATTGTGAAGAACTGATCGGCATGGGGAGTGGCTAAATAATGGGGTTAGATGAACTGGAAAACATGAGCAGGATAAT
>DAIOUB010000240.1:0-3037 GCA_036751735.1 Levilinea sp.
TTGATCTGTTCCTGGGAGTGCAGCAGCGCCAGGATGTCTTTGCCAACCAGGGTTTCCAGTCGGCTGGCGCGGAACATTTGCAGGGCAGCAGGATTGGCAAAAAGGATCTTCCCTTTTTGATGAACCACAACGGCATCGGGAAGATGATCTAACAATAAACGAAAGAGGTCGGATGACTCAGCGCTCACTTGAGGGTCCAATGATCATGGATAGGGGTAATACCTTATCATTTTTATAGTATAACGGGTAATTTGCATTCCGGAACCCCCTCGCGCTTACAAGTGGTTTTCAGTTTAAAGAGGGCCTGCTCAAAGGGATTGAGCAGGCCCAGGCTTGGATATCCAGGAAGGTTTAGAGGCGGTTGACGAATTTCTCGATGCGGCGCAGGGCCTCTTCGATTTTTTCGTAGGCGGTGGCATAGGAGCAGCGGGCAAAGCCCTCGCCGCCTGCGCCAAAGGACGAGCCGGGCACGATGGCCACGTGCTCTTCGTTGAGCAGGCGGTTGCAGAAGGTTTCGTCATCCAAACCGGTGACGGAGACCTTGGGGAAGGCGTAGAAGGCCCCGCGCGGCTCAAAGGTGGGCAGGCCGATGCGGTTGAGGCCGCTGACGATCAATTTACGGCGGCGGTCGTACTCTTCACGCATTTCGATCACGTCTTCGTCGCAGTTCTTCAGCGCGTCAATGGCGGCCACCTGGGCGGTGGTGGGGGCAGACATGATGGTGTACTGGTGGATGCGCACCAGGCCCTGGATGATGGAAGCCGGGCCGGCCGCGAAGCCGATGCGCCAGCCGGTCATGGCGTAGTCTTTGGAGAAGCCGCCCAAGAGCAGGGTGCGCGGGCGGGCGCCGGGCAGAGCCGGGAAGCACACATGCGGGATGCCGTACACGAGCTGGTCGTAGATTTCATCCGACATGACGATCAGGTCGTGCTCTTCGGCCAGTTTCAGCAGGGCGGTGAGGGTTTCGCGCGAGGCCACCGCGCCGGTGGGGTTGTTGGGATAGCCGATGAGGATGGCTTTGGTGCGGGGGGTGATGGCTTTGCGCACGGCTTCGATGTTCAGATCGAAGTTGTCTTCCATGCGGCAGGGCACTTCCACGGGCACGCCGCCCGCCAGGACGGCTTCGGCCTGGTAGGAGACGAAGCACGGGGTGGGGATGATGACTTCATCGCCGGGGTCCAGCAGAGCGGTGTTGGCCAGGTATAGGGCTTCGGAGCCGCCGACGGTGATGATGATTTCGGTGGCGGGGTCAAATTCAACGCCGTACAGCTTTTTCAGGTGGGTGGCCAGTTCCTGGCGCAGTTCCAAAATGCCGGCGTTGGAGGTGTAGTGGGTTTGGCCTTTGCGCAAAGAAGCGACGCCCGCTTCGACAATCGTCTTGGGGGTGTCAAAATCGGGTTCGCCGATGCCCAACGAAATAACGTCTTTCATGGTGGCGGCGATGTCGAAGAACTTGCGGATTCCGGAGGGTTTCAGCCCAGCCACGCGGCTGGAAATGTAAGACTCACGCATTTTTGCTCCTTGTGCAGTGATTTCCTGGCTCATAGACTTTGGATTCTCCTTACGAACTTAAAGCGGATGGATTCGCCATTCGTCATACAGTTCGCCGTAAAACAGTTCAAACCGGCGGGGGGCGCCTTCGGCGGCGGTCGGGACGGTGCGCACGCGGAAGCATTTGCCGCCGGGGATGCGCCATTGTGCCTCAATTTCTTCAATTTCCAGGCGTTCATCCTGCCAAACCAGCGCCAGCGGCCGTTCGGCATATTCATACCCGGAGTGACATTCAACCCGTTCGCTCATGCGCCCTGGTGTGCCTTTTAGCGGGTGGAGGAGTTATCGCCCAGGTTCAGGCGGATGGATTGGCCCTCGAGCTGGACGTTGTGCCCTACCAGCGATTCCTGCAGGATCATTTGCTTGATGTGCGAGCCTTCGCCGATGATGGAATTGCGCACCACCGAGTCGCTGATGTGGCAGTCGCAGTCCACCGAGGCGTAGGGACCAATCACCGAGCTTTCGATGGTGGCGCTGGGGTGGATGAAGACCGGCGGGATGATGGCCACACCGGGGCGGGCGGCTTCGGTGAGGGGCGTGTCGTGGCCGTGTTCCATCAGGTAGCGGTTGGTGTCCAGCAATGCGTCCACCGTGCCGGCGTCCAGCCAGGTGTCAATGGCATAGGGGCGCAGGTGCGCGCCGCGCTCCAAGAGGATGTTGAGCGCATCGGTGAGGAAATATTCGTTCTTGAGGGTGATGCCGCGCTGCATTTGGGCTTCAATGGCGCTGATGAGGGCCTGGCTGTCGCGGAAGTAGTAAAAGCCCACCAACACCAGATTGTTGTGCATGTCTTTGGGCTTCTCTTCCATGTGGGTGATCCGGCCCTGTTCGTTCACCAGGGCCACGCCAAAGCGGCGCGGGTCGGGCACGGGCTTCACCAGGGCCACGCCGTCGGCGGTTTCGCTGCCCACAAAGCTCAGGTCGGCTTCCACCAGGGTGTCGGAAAAGGCCATGAGCATGGGGCCTTGCAGGTGTTCGCGGGCCAGGTAAATGGCGTCTGACTGGCCGCGCATTTCGGCCTGCAGGACGTAGTGGACTTTTTTGTCGGGGTGGCGCTCATCCATATAGGCGCGGATTTGGTCCCCTTGCTGCCCAACGATGAAGATATATTCGACGTTTTGAGGGTCGGGCAGGGTGTTGAACTGTTCCAGGACGTAATCCAGAACGGTTTTACCGGCCAGGGCAATCAGTGGTTTGGGTTTGTTCCAGGTATGGGGGCGCATGCGAGTGCCCAGCCCAGCCATTGGGATTGCGATTTTTAAAGTCTGGCTCATGACTTTTCCTTTACGCGAAAGGTGATGGGTCAAGCATGGATAGGGGTATTGTAACATTTTATCCGGTGGGGAATCACCTCACAAAAGTCACCCGATGAGCTTCCTTAATTCCCGATTTTCCCTCAACCGGGTGGGGGATGTATAATTTCTTCAGGGATGTTCGCCCGCTTCGAGTAGGAGGGGCGCTCGAACGGTTTGAACCGCGGAGGCGC
>DAIOUB010000241.1:0-3011 GCA_036751735.1 Levilinea sp.
ATCACCAGCGGCGGCAGCGCCGCCAGATGTTCGGCGGTTTCATGGCTTTGGGCCGCGCTGCTGAACCCCAGCGGATGACGAGCCGTCTTGCTGGATTTCCCCGTCAGCAAATGCGCCAAGAATTCACCCGTGGTCTCTTCCAGCCCCAGCCCCGGCCCCACCAGCAGCGCCGTCACTCGATCCAGATTTTTGAGCAGCAGCTCGGCCCCCGCCGCGGCGATCACGCCCATCTCATGCGGCAGCAGCAGCCAGGTGGCCTCAGGGAATTTACCCGCCAGCGCCGCATGCAGCGGCCCCGGCACAGCCATGCGCACCAGCCCCGCCCCCACGCGGTAAGCCGCCATGCCCGCCAGGTAGGCCGCCCCCGTGTAGGGGATGGAACCCACCGCCGCCATCACCGTGCCAAAACTGCCCTTGTGCGCGTCCAGCGCGCGCAGCGGCAGGCGTTCGCCCACCATGTCATAATCCGCCACACTGCGCCGCAAGCCCTGTTCCGTGGGCAAATCCTCCGGCAGTTCCAGGTCAATCACCTGCAAATCGCCGATGGCCGCGTAAGCCGGGAAGCGCATCAGCCCCACCTTCACCGCGTCCATGCACAGGGTCACATCCGCCGGAATGGTCTCCTCGGCCATCTCCCCGCTCTCGCAGTCCACCCCCGAGGGGCAGTCCACTGCCACCACCGTCCCCGGCGGATCAAAGGCAGCCACATGCCCCAACAGGCGCGCCGTCTCTGGGCGCAGCGGCAGATGAATGCCCGTGCCCAGCACCCCATCCAAAACCACCGCCGCCGATTCCAGCCAGCCGTCCAGGCGCTGAAATTCCGCGTCCTGGGCCATCTCCACCAGTTCGGCGTCAAAATCCAGCAGGCGCTTGATCAGCGGGTGGCTGCGGTCCGGTGCGCTGGTCAAATACGCCCGCACCGTCCAGCCCATGCGCGCCAGGGCCGCCAGCGTCACCAAGGCGTCGCCGCCGTTGTTGCCGCTGCCCACCAGCCCCACCGCGATCTTTTCATCTTCGCCCACATACAAATTCTCATTTACAAAACGCGCCACCCCCAATCCGGCTCGTTCCATCATCGTTTCATAGCTGACCCCGCGCGCGTTTGCCTCCGCTTCCATCGCCCGCATCTCGGCCACCGTCACCAATTTCATCATCCATCCTCCTCAGGCATATTCGCAGACCCTCTGCTGTACACCCTATTATAGCGCGCAACCGTGCACATCTTGCGCTTACGGTATAATTCAGCCACTATTCTGAAATGAGGACTTCATGCGCAAATATCTCTACCTGACGGTTTTCATCTCCGGCCTCACCTCTCTGGCGCTCGAAATGGCCGCCTCGCGCCTGATGGGCAACGTCTTCGGCACCAGCAACCTCGTTTGGGCCAGCATCATCGGCCTCATCCTCATCTTCCTGGCCGTCGGGTACTTTGTGGGCGGTCCCTGGGCCGACCGCTCGCCGCGCTACACCACCTTTTACCAGATCCTCACCTGGGCCGCCATCGCTATCGCCGTCATCCCCCTCATCGCCCGGCCGGTCATGCGCCTGGCCGCCAACGGTTTTGACCAGCTCCAGCTGGGCATCCTGTTTGGCTCCTTTGCCTCGGTGATGATCCTGCTCAGCGTGCCCACCATCCTGCTGGGCACAGCCTCGCCCTTCGCCGTGCGTCTGGCCCTGCAAGGCACTGTCCAGGCAGGCGGCGTGGCCGGGCGCATCTACGCCGTTTCCACCCTGGGGTCCTTCGTGGGCACCTTTCTGCCCGTGCTGGTGCTCGTGCCCCTCATCGGCATCTACCGCACCTTCCTGGCCCTCAGCATTCTGCTGATGGCCTTCGCTCTGTTTGGCCTGTGGTTCGCGGCCGGCTGGCGCAAGCTGCTGCCTTACTTGTGGGCGCCGGTTGTGGTGATCTTTTTACTGGTGCGCGGTCTGCCCGGCACCGATAAAACCACCCAGGGCCTGATCTTCGAAAAAGATTCTGCTTACAATTACATTCAGGTGCTGGAAGAAAACGGCTACCACCTCCTGCGCCTCAACGAAGGACAGGGCGTCCATTCCATTTACCACCCCGACACCCTGCGCTACTTTGGCCCCTGGGAACAGGTGCTGGTGGGGCCTTTCTTTAACCCTGCCCCCTACGACCCCGCCAATGTGAAGCGCATCGCCATCGTGGGGCTGGCCGCGGGCACCACCGCCCGCCAGGCCACCGCCGTGTTTGGCCCGGTGCAGATTGACGGCATTGAAATTGACCCCGAGATCGTGCGCGCCGGGCAGCAGTACTTCGGCATGACCATGCCCAACCTCAACGTGATCGTGCAGGATGGGCGCTGGGCGCTGGAACACAGCCCCCACACCTATCAAATCATCTCCGTGGACGCTTACCGCCCGCCCTACATCCCCGCCCACCTCACCACCCGTGAATTTTTCCAGACCGCCTACGATCATCTCAGCGCCGACGGCGTGCTGGTCATCAACGTGGGCCGCGCCCCCGAAGACCGCCGCCTGATCAACTCCCTGGCCGCCACCATCGGCGAGATCTTCCCCTCCATCCACGTCATGGATATCCCCAACACCTTTAATTCCATCCTCTACGCCACGGTGCAGCCCACCACCCCCGACAATCTCATCAACAACATCGTCTATCTGGAAGGCAGCGCCCACGCCCACCCCCTGCTCACCGAAACCGCCCGCCTGACCCTGGCCGCCCTGCAGCCCGCCCCCGAACCCGGCGTGGTCTTCACCGACGACCTGGCCCCCATCGAGTGGATCACCAACGATATGATCGTCCGCTATCTCTTTGCCAATCCGGAAGCCGTACAATGAAAACCCTGCGCCCCCTTCTGCTTGTTTTGCTCAGCCTGGCCGTGCCCTTCTGGCTCATCCTCGCCGCCATCCGCCTGCTGTTTACCCCCGCCTTTCTCAACGTGGAATACCGCCTGCCGGGCTTCCCCGCCGACCCGTACGGCTTCACCCTGCAAGACCGCCTGCACTACGGCAGCCTCTCGCTGGAATAT
>DAIOUB010000242.1:0-2987 GCA_036751735.1 Levilinea sp.
ATGCTGACCACCAGGCGCAGATTGGCGCGGATGAGGGTCTGGTTGGCTTCTTCGGCCCGCCAGCGGATTTCTTCCAGGTCAATTTCAATCTGCGATTCGGTGGGCGGATTGGCCTCAAAGAAGGCCTGATCCGGCAAAGTGCCTTCCTTTTGCAGGTAGCTGAGCAGCTCAGCGGCCTTATAGGTGGGGAACAGGTACAGGTGAATAAACACCGCGAAGAGCAGCCGCACCAGGGTCTCCCAGGCGGCGTCTTTGCCCCATTGGCCGTTATCCAAAAAGTGGCGCAGGTACGAGGGCGTCTCGCTGTGCCATTGGCGGCGCAGCATCTGCGCTTCGGACAACATCAGGCTTAAATCCGGCAGTTCCTGCCGCGATTGGCTCATGGCCTCCTGGGCAGCCGTCCAACTGGCCAAAAGCTCTTCCACCACGGCCGTGTATACGCTCAGGTAGTGCCCCGCCACGCCAGCCGTGGGCTGCACGCGCTTGCGCAGTACGATGAGCACCTGTTCAGCCTCAATGCGCGTGGCCAGGCGGAATTCGCTGTCGGCGTCCAGCAGGTTGATCTGCCCAATCTCTTTTAAATAGAGGCGGACGGGGTCCTCAGACAGTTCCACCGCCAAATTGGGGTCTTCCAGAATGTTTAACGGGTCTTCCAACCCCACCTCAGCCCAATCTTCGCTGGTTTGGGTCAGAGACTGCTCATCGGGTTCTTCTTTTTCCAGAATCTCTTCGTCACCCAGGGCGGTTTTTGGCTTGGCGGCGGCTTTTGCGCCGGCGCGCGCTGGGCGGCGGGCCTGACCGGCGGCGGGCGCTTTTTTGCGCGGGCCGGGTTTCGCAGGGGTAGGGGGAGTTTCGGAAGCGGTTCGTTTTCGAGGCATGGCTTAACTATACCATAACACTTTGTAAAGGATTTAATCGGGCTGGATTGGCTTTTGCAGGGCACTGTCCAGCAGTTGGCGGGTGCGGTGATACTGCACCACGATGGCGTAATAGGTGCGCAGGCTGTCGTCGCCCTGCTCTTCCAGATCGCGCTGCATGAGCTGAATTTGATCAATAGCGCTGTTGATGCGCACCAGGCGCAGGCTGAGCAGCGAGCGGGCCAGGTCTTCCAGACATTCTTCGGCGGTGGGTTCCCCAAAAGGCAAGGGGCGGAACATCTCCTCCAGGGTTTCTGCCAGGCTTTCCGGCGCGTGTTCGCGCACGTAGTGATGGGCGTCCATTTGATCCTGCTCCACCCCTTGCAGCAGCAGGCGCGAGAGGGTTTGAAAATCGCCGCGCTCAAAATCTTCGGGGGCCAGGGGCGGCAGCTTGGAGGCGTGCAGGTGGCGGTTGAGCAGGAACAGGGTATCGGGCTGCCGCATCAGCAGGCGCAGGATATGATGTTCCAACTCCTGGGCGCGCAGGGCCGAGGTGGGCAGCAGCACGGGGGTCTGCGGGCGGGCGCTTTGGGCCGGGGAGGGCTTGCGGCGGCGGCCAGCGGGGGCCGGGCGCGCAGCAGGCCGCCCGCCCAGCAGGGAGCGCTCATCCACGCGCAGCAGGCGCGCCAGGCGTTGGCGGTAAGCCTCGCGCTCCACCATATCGGGCACGTCCTCCACCAGGGGCAGCACCTGGGCGGCAATTTCGCTCTTGACTTTGGCGTCGTCCAGATCGCGTCCGGCAGCCAGGGTGTCCATCACGTGCACCACAATGGGCTGAGCCGCATCCAAAATGGCCTGCCATTCCGCCGGGTTGCGCAGCACCACCTCATCTGGATCCATGCCGGGGGGCAGGCGCGTGACGCGCACATCCGCGCTGAGGCGGGCCTCCTGCCGGATCAGCCCGCGCGCATCAAAAACCAGCTCGGTTTCGTGATCCAGCGCCTGACGGGCAATCTCCAGCCCGCGCAGGGTGGCTTTTTCACCGGCGGCGTCGGCGTCCAACGCCAGCACAATGCGGCGGGTGAGGCGTTTGAGCAGGTGCAGCTGGGCCTCGCTCAGGGCCGTGCCCATGGGAGAGACGGTGTTGCGAAAGCCCGCCTGGTGCAGGGCGATCACATCCAGATAGCCTTCCACAATCACCGCCTGATCCTTAACGCGGATGTCTTTGCGGGCCAGATCGAGGGCGTAGAGCAGGCTGCCCTTGTCAAACAGGGGCGTTTGGGGTGAATTGAGGAATTTGGGGATGTCGTTGGGGTCCAAAATGCGCGCGCCGAAGCCGGTCATGCGCCCGCGTGAATCGCGGATAGGGAAGGTCACACGGTTGCGGAAGCGGTCGTACACCCGACCGGTGTCGGGCGATTCGCTCAGCAGGCCGGCCTGCAGCATCTCGGCCTGGCTGAAGCCCAGGGCCATGAAATGCTGGCGGGCGGCGTCCCAACTGGCGGGGGCGTAGCCCAGCCCGAAGGTCTGGATGGTCTCGTCGGTCAGCCCGCGCTTATGCAAATAGTCCAGGGCAGGGCGTCCGGCGTCACTGTGCAGCAGGTGGTGGCTGAAGAAGGCAGCGGTCTGCTCCAACAGATCGCGCAGGCGGTCGTTCTGCTCATCGGCGGCTTCGCGTTCGGGGGTGCGCGCTTCCAGGGTGACGCCCGCGCGCTGAGCCAGAAATTCAAGGGCCTGGCTGAAATCCCAGCCCTCTTTCTTCATAACGTATTTGAAGATGTCGCCGCCCTCGTTGCACTGGCCGAAGCAGCGCCAGGTGCCTGAATCGGGGAAGACCACAAAGGCAGGGGTGCGTGTGTTGGGATGGAAGGGGCAGAAGCCGGTGTAGCTTTTTCCGGACCGGCGCAGCTTCACCGATTCGGAGACCAGGTCCACGATATCCAAACGCGCTTTGATCTCATCCACAGCCGTCATGCGCAGCGCCCCTCCAGAGAGCACCTTGGGAATTATAGACTCGCGCTGCCGGACATGCAAGCCCCAAACGGCGTGCGCGCCCCCCGCGCTGAAAGGGCGGCCTCTTCACCCTCTCCAAAATCTGCTTATACTTTCTAATCTGCGAAATCTGCGTCA
>DAIOUB010000243.1:0-2953 GCA_036751735.1 Levilinea sp.
ATGCGGTGGTGGAAGCGCTCGCCTTGCAGCCGGTGGGCTTCCTGCTCCAGGACGGGTTCGCTTTCCAGGGCGGGCCACTGAACTTTCAGCAGGTAGCGCAATTCAAAACGGCGCGGGCAGTCTTCGTAATCCTGCAGGCTGGATTGAGACAGAGCAAATTCACGCGGAAGGGGCATGGGGGTACTCCTCCATTTGGCTTCTCCAATAAGATTCAAGGGCGGCCAGGGGCAGGGCCTGCAGGCAGTTTTTGCGGCTGCCGGTGTTCCAGAAAATGAGCAGCTCGCGGCGGGCGCGGGTGATGCCCACATAGAGCAGGCGCAGGCGTTCCCCGCTGATGCTGTAGCGGGCTTCCTGGGTGGCGGGGCCTTCTTCCATGAACAGGGCGGCCAGGTCGTTTTGAGCGACCGCTTCGAGGCGTTGGAGGGCTTCAGCCACCCAATTTAGCCGCGGCTCAATGTAATAGGGCTCGGATTGGTATTCATCGTAAGACTGCGCCGAGGGGAAATCGTAATTGTTGACGCCGGTCAGGTACACGCGGTCCCATTCCAGGCCCTTGGCTTTGTGGTAGGTGGTGATGAGCACCTTGCCGGGGTATTGGTCGGGATCAAAGCCGGTGTCTTGCTCGCTCAGCCCCAAGAATTTCTGACGCTGCATGGCGATATTTTGCAGGAAGGCGGCGTGGTCGCGCAGATCCCAGGTGGGGTTATAGCGCCCCTGGGTCTGAAGAGCCTGGGCGATTTTGTGGGTGAGGGCCAGCTCGGCTGGGTCGCTGAACAGGTCCTGCGCCAGGGTGAGCACCAGTTGATCCACCGGCAGGGAAACGGCCTGCACCCAATGGGCCAGCCGTTCGCGGAAGAGGGCCAGGTCGGTGAGGACGGGCGGCGGGAGGTGAGGCTCCTGCTCATGGAGCCAATCGTCAAAGGCCGCGGGCTGGATGTAGCGTTCTGGACGGCTGCAGGCGGTGAGGGCTTTGGCGGCCGCCTGGCGAATCTCGGGCGGGACGGGCAGATTTTGGTTGAGTTCGGCTTGCTGATCGAGAAATTTGCCCCAGGCGGTGTACAGGCTGACCATTTTTTTAACGTTGGTGGGCTCCACCAGAAAGGTGAGGATGTGGTGGAGCAGCACGGCCGTGTCGCGCGTGGCGGCGGAGGACTGCAGCAGCTCGACGCAGGGGATGTCGGCCTGCACCAACATTTGGTAGAAGTCAAAGGCGCGGCGGTTCGAAGTGAACAGCACCGCCACAGTTTGGTTAGGATGATCTACCAGCCATTTCTGCACGTTGTTTTGAATGGCGGTCAGCTCTTCGTCTGAGGTGCGCTTGCGGGAGATGTAAATATTGTTAGGCGCGTCTGGCGGGTTGGGCTGGGGGTCGCCCGGCGGGGTAGGGAAGATATAAGGCGGGGCGAGGGCCTCGCGCAGTTCAGGCACAGGGTGCTCCTCCAGAGTCCATTCGATGAGGTGGTTGGCCAGATCGAGAATGCGGCGGGCGGAGCGCCCCGAATTGGGCAGGGTGAGGGCGCGCACCTGGGGATCGCGCAGGAAATTGCGCAGATACTGGGGGTTGGCGGTGGTGAAGGTTTCGTAGATGGCCTGGTTGGGGTCGCCCACACGCACCCAGTTGCCGTTGGGTCCGGAGAGCAGGCGCAGGATCTCTTCCTGCAGGCGGCTGGAATCCTGGGCTTCATCTTCCAGAATGTAAGGCCAGCGGTGACGCAGCCGGGCAAGGAATTCGGGGTCGCGCTGAATGGCCTCCAGCGCCAGCTGGATGAGGTCGTCAAAATCCAGCTCGCCGCGCATGCGCAAGGCGCGCTCGAAATCGGCGTACATTTTGCAGCCCAGATCCACCACCCAGGGGCGTTCGGGGAGGGCGCTGAGAGCCTCTTCGATCTGAGCGGGGCTGAGCTGGAGGTCTTTGGCTTTGCGAATCCAGGCGCCGCCAACTTCCACAACCAGTTTGTTCCAGCGCTCTTCCTGCTTAAAGCGCGGGGTAGAGGCGTCCGCCTCCGCGCGGGTCAGGCTCTGAATGAGGTCGGTGTTGGCGCGGATCCAGGCGTTGGCGGAGCTCATCAGCAGGCGGCTGCGCTCGCGGTCTTCGATGACCCCGAACTGCGTGCCCAGCCCCACCAGATCGGGGCGTTCGCGGATGATGTCGTAGGCCAGCCCGTGCAGGGTGCGCACGCGGTAGCCCATGCCGGGGATGAGGTTGACGCCGCGCAGGAAGCTGGCGATGCGGCTGGAGAAGTTATCCACCGCGGAATTGACCAGGGTGACGATGAGAATCTCTTGATCTTCGGCCAGGCGGTCTTCGGCGATGAGGCGGGCGGCCAGGGAGCTGAGGGTGTGGGTTTTACCGCTGCCGGGGACGGCCGAAACGCCCATCCAGCCGGATTGGTAGTTGAGGACTTCCACCTGAGAGGGACGGGGGTTAAACACGGCCGCCCTCCTCTGCTTCTGACTGGCGGCGGAAGATGCGCTGGAAGGCGAAGAGCAGCGGCCCGCGCTGTTCGCTGCCCTGTTCGTTGATGGCGTTGACCGAGAGGGCGATGCGTTCACGGCAGCGCAGAAGCAGACCGTTGGTCAGGCGGGAGAGGGTTTCGCGGTTGTTGATCTCTTCGTCGGCGTCTGTCCACACTTTGCCAGGGGTCCAGCGGCGGCTGAGCACCAGGGGGTGGGTGAGGGGCTGGTAGAGGCGTTCAAACCAGCCGCGGCTGCCCACATCCACCCAGAACTGAAAGCGCACGGGGCGGTTCATCATCAGGAAGGTGAAAGCGGGGGCCAGCAAGACCGCGCCGGCCGAGTCATCCTGCCATTCCTGGGTGTACTGCGCGGCGATGAGCCCCTGGGCGACCATTTCCACATACTCCTGGCCCACGCTACGGCCGCTGTCCTGCAGGGCGGCCCCGGCGGCCAGGCGGAATTTGCGGATGGATTCGATCAGGCGGGCGGTGACGGC
>DAIOUB010000244.1:0-2926 GCA_036751735.1 Levilinea sp.
CAAAGCGCCCTCCTGCACGGAAGGCGCTTGCCTGGGGTCAACCCCGGTAAAAAACCGGCGCGCTCACGCCGGGGGCGCATCCGCCGCCGGCGGGCTGACGGGGGGCTGTGCCCACAAGATCCCCAGGATTACGATGCCCCCCACGGGAACCAGCAGGAACAGCTGCCACCACGGGCTCTTGCCAATATCATTCAGCCGCCGCGCGCCCGCCGCCAGCAGGGGCAGCAGGACGGCGATCGTGAAAATGCTGACCCAGGTCTCGCCCAAATAGGTCAGCGCTGCGGTCACCAGCACCACGAACAGCATAAACCACCAGAATTCGGAACGCGAAGCGCGTCCGCGAAATTCGGCGTACTTTTTAAAACAGATCCAAATGGACTCAAAGAAGGTCATAGGGTTTGCTCCGCTGTGCGCATTCGAAGATTGAGCGCTTTCCATATTCATCACCTCACCGATTCGAGAGACGGCTTTTCTCAACGAGGAAAGCCAGGCCGATAAGTTAAATCCGCCTTCATTTTCAGCATTTTCCCCCTGGCCCGCAACTACGGAATTCCCCAGTTTGAGGATCAGTTCGGTTCTGGAGCGCACCTGGCACTTGGCATAAACGTTCTTCAAATGAAATTCGACCGTACTTTGCGTGATATGCAGGGATAGGGCAATTTGCTTGTTGCTTTTGCCTTGCAGCAGCAGTTCGGCCACTTGCCGTTCACGCTGACTCAGGTCGTTCAATGGGTTCATGATGTGCTTAAATTCCTTCCCTGCCGGTGCAGAATTTATGATCTATCCGGTCATCATGGTGGATATTATACCCATTTTCACCCATGCAGCGAATTTCCCAAAACGCCCCTCGCGGCCTTGACAAAGCAGTGTATCGTAGTAAGATATATCTTGTATATCTTACTTATCTTGTGAGGAATTTGCCATGCCCAACCCTCCCGAAAGCAAACGCTTCTACGGCGCCATCACGGTCAGCGACCGCGGGCAAATCGTCATCCCCGCCGAGGCCCGCCGCGATTTCAACATCCAGGTCGGCGACAAGCTGCTCGTCCTGGGCGATCTGGAACAGGGCCTGGCCATCATCAAAGCCTCGGCCCTGCTGGAGCGCAGCCCCGAATTCTTCCAGTTCCTGCTGGGCGGCCGCCCGCCGGAACCCCCCACCCCACCTTCAGAACAGGAGTGACCCGCTCATGGACGCTCTCACCGTCAGCCATTTAGAAAAACGCTACCCCAGCTTTCACCTGCGGGATGTCTCTTTCCGCGTGCAGCCTGGGCGCATCATGGGTTTCATCGGGCGCAACGGCGCCGGGAAAACCACCACCCTCAAATCCATCCTCAACCTGGTGCACCCCGACGGCGGCTCCGTGCAGTTCTTCGGCCTGGATATGCCCGCCCACGAGTTCGCCATCAAGCAGCGCACCGCCTGCATCTTCGGCGCCGCCAACTATTACCCCCAAAGCGCGCTCAAAACCATCGCCGCGGTCTACCGCCGCTTTTACCCCACCTGGGATGAGCCCCTCTACCAAAGCTATCTCCAGCGCTTTGGCCTCGACCCCAGCAAGAAGATCCGGCAGCTTTCGCAGGGCATGAGCATCAAGTTCGCCCTCACCTTGGCCCTCTCTCACCACGCCGAGCTGCTCATTTTGGACGAGCCCACCAGCGGCCTGGATCCCGTCTCGCGCGATGAGCTGCTGCACATCTTCGAAGACATTGTGGACCGCGAAGGCGCCAGCATTTTCTTCTCCACCCACATCACCTCCGACCTGGATAAGAACGCCGACGACATCACCTACATCCAGAACGGGCAGATCATCGCCAGCGGCGACAAAGACGCCTTCGTGGCCTCCTACCGCAAGGTGGAAGGCCGCAGTGCAGACCTGCCCCCCGCCCTGAAAGAGCGCATCATCGGCTTGCACGAGCGCAAGGGTGAGTTCAGCGGGCTGCTGCGCGCCGCCGACGCCGCGGGGGCCAACGGTCTGGCCGTCACCCCCGCCGATCTGGAATCCATCATGGTTTGCACCGAAAGGGGCTAAGCGATGCTCAATCTCCTCTACAAAGAATGGAAACTGGCCGTCCACCCCACCGGCTATATCTTCCTCAGCATGGGGGCCATGCTGCTCATCCCCAATTACCCCTATGCCGTGGTGTTCTTTTACCAGACCCTGGGGATCTTCTTCACCTTCATGAACGGCGGCGCCACCAACGACGTTTTTTTCACCACCCTGCTGCCGGTGCGCAAACGGGATGTGGTTCAGGCCCGCCTGCTCACGGTGATCGCCCTGGAGGTGCTGCAAATCCTGCTGGCTGTGCCCTTTGCCGTGCTGCGCGGCCAGATCAGCCCCACCCAGAACCTGGCCGGGATGGACGCCAACGCTGCCCTGTTTGGGCTGGTGCTGGTCATGTTCGGTGTGTTCAACGTGGTGTTCCTGCCGCTCTTTTACCGTTCCGGCTACAAAACCGGCACGCCCTACCTGCTGGCCGTGCTGGCCATGACCGTGGTGGTGGTGGCCGCCGAGGCCGTCATTCAGCTGACCCCCGCGCTTAAGCAGACTCTGGACACCACCGCCTACCACCCCCTGCAAATGGCGGTGCTGGCCGCCGGTGTGCTCCTCTATGCCGTGCTCAATCTGGCAGCCTACCGGCTTTCGGCCCGCAGCTTTGAGCGCCTCGACCTGTAGGTCTCAGACCACCTCCAGCATTTCGGCAAAACTCATGCCCGCGGCGGCTTCCGCCGCGGGTTTCATTTCTTCCCACAGGCCGAGGAAAGCCCCCCTGCGCCGGTGCAGCTCTTCCACCGTGAAGGCCCGCAGGAGCATCACCTCCTGAATCCGTTCCGCAAAACGCTCAGGCAGCCGCTCCAGTTGGGCCGCGCAGTACAGCCGCCATTTCATATCCGCCACCAGGGCGTGGTTCAGCCCGAAGAGCAGAT
>DAIOUB010000245.1:0-2866 GCA_036751735.1 Levilinea sp.
TTCTCCAGCCCGGCGTATGACGCGGCCTGCGGCGCGGCGCGCGGGGCTGTGGTGGGGCTGGATGCGGCTGCCAAGGATAAGCTGCAGGCGGCCGAACGCCAGTTTGCCCAGGATCTGCCCGTGATCCCGCTGTATTACCGCCTGAAGATGGCTGTGTCGCGCCCGGATTTGTGCCAGTTTGATCTGGATGTGAGCGCGCGCAGCGCCTTGTGGAACCTGGAAGCGCTGGATTTTGGCGAGACCTGCCCGGCGCAGCCCTAGCCGTCTTTGCATGAATCTGAAATCAACCGCCCAGGCTGTCCGCTGGGCGGTATTTTTTTGGATAGTTTCTTGCAGAAAAATCAATTGACACCCACCCTATCTTGTGCTATAAAACTTTAGGCTGTTTGCTTTTGCACAGCCATTGCCCATTGGAATCATCCCCCCTTTCGCGACAGCCTGTCAGGCCGGGCAGCCCCCACCTGCAGACCGATGGTTTTTATGTTTGGGCTTGATTCCTCCCCACCCCATTCTTTCTCGTGAGGCTCACCGTGGCAGAATCCGCAAAACAACCCCTGCTGGAAGTTCATGATCTGAAAACCTATTTCTACACCGATGACGGCGTGGTCAAGGCCGTGGATGGTGTGGATTTTGAAGTGTACCCTGGCGAAGTGCTGGGTCTGGTGGGGGAATCGGGGTGCGGTAAGAGCGTCACCTCGTTCTCGATTTTGCGCCTGGTGGGCCGCCCTGGCAAGATCGTCGGCGGGCAGATTCTGTTTGAGGGCCGCGACCTGCTGAAAATGCCGGAGGCTGAGATGGTGGAGATGCGCGGCAACCGCATCTCTATGATTTTCCAGCAGCCGCAGTCCAGCCTGAACCCGGTGTATATGACCGGCGATCAGGTGTCGGAAGTGTTCCAGATCCATGAGAAGATGAAGAAGGAAGGCTCGTGGGAACGGGCGGTGGAGCTGTTCCAGATGGTGGGCATCCCCGATTCGAAGAAAAAGGTGTTCTCCTTCCCACATGAAATGTCCGGCGGACAGGCCCAGCGCGTGATGATCGCGATGGCCCTGGCGCTGCAGCCGCGCCTGCTGATTGCGGATGAGCCCACCACGGCCCTGGATGTGACCATTCAGGCGCAGATTTTGGATTTGATGCGCGGTCTGCGCGAAAAATTCAATACCGCTGTGATTCTGATCACCCACGACCTGGGGGTGATTGCGGAGATGGCGGATCGCGTGGCGGTGATGTACGCCGGGCGGGTGGTGGAACAGGCCGTGGTGCAGACCATCTTTGACGAGCCGCTGCACCCCTATACCCAGGGCCTGCTGGGTTCCATCCCCGTGCTGGGCAAGGTGACCAACCGCCTGGATGTGATCCCCGGCTCGGTTCCGAACCTGATTAACCTGCCGGCGGGATGCCGCTTTGCCTCGCGCTGCCGCCTGCGCGAAAAATATGGGCTGAATATTTGCACCGAGGTGGAGCCGGAACTGCACGAGATTATGCCGGGACATTTGGCCCGCTGCTGGCTGTACACCGATCACGGTGAAGATCACCGTGCCCCATTGAAGAAAAGCGCCTGAGGTGTTGGCGCGCCTACCCGGATTTGAGGTTTAATGATGAAACGCGTCACCATTGTGGATGATTCCCTTGAATTTGGCCGCATGGTCCGCGATACGCTGCAGTCCATGTACACCGATTTGAAAATCACGCTGGTGCCTTCCGCTGAAGAAGCCTTGCTCGAAGCGGCGCGGACCAGCGTGGATTTGTTAATCAGCGATGTGCGCCTGCCGGGGATTTCGGGCCTAGACCTGGTTCCCAAAATTCGCGCCCGCCATCCGGAGATCGGCACGATTTTGGTGACCGGATTGACGGACGAAAAGGTGAAGCGCCAGGCCGAAAAGCTGGGGGTGACGGCATTTTTCCGCAAGCCGATGGACATGGGCACCTTCCTTTCGGTGGTGGAGCAGGTTTTGGGCAGCGAACCAATTCCCATGCCCGCCGAAAGCCCTGCCCCAGAAGCCCCATCCCCGCTGGCGACCCTGGAGCCGCCTGCCGAGCCGGGGCTTTCACAGCGGGTGGCCGAGCTGCGCCAGACCCTGGGGGCCGAGGTGGTGGCCCTGCTGGATGATTTTGGACGGGTGGCAGCCCACAGCGGCAGCCCGCTTCCGGAAGATTTTGAAAAAGAGACCGCAGCCCTGCTCATGTCGGCGCTCAGCGCGGCGGGGCGGCTGGGCCGCTGGATGGAAGCCGCCCAACCCGCGCCCGTGCAGGTGCTGCGCGGGGCCAACCGCGACCTGGTGGTGGGGGGGATTGGAACCTACGCCTTGCTGCTGGTGCTGCCCGCGGGGCGCTCGGCTTTGCGCCTGGCGCTGGCCCTGGAAGAGGTGCTGGCGGCGCAGCATGACCTGGCCGAGGCGCTGACGCGCATGGGCATTCACTGGCAGCAGCAGCCCGAAATGAGCCTGCCCGCCGAAGGCGGCGAAGCCCAGACCGCTGAGCAGCCTGACCTGAACCTGGATGCGCTGCCGCTGAACCTGGAAGAGGTGGGCGGCCTGCTGGACCTGTTGGAAAAACCCGCCGAAGCGGTGGCCCCCGCGGGCGACCTGGACTCGTTTTGGGAATCGGCGGCCCAGGGGGGCGACGCCGCGCCGCTGCCGCCGGATGTGCTCTCGTATGATCAGGCCCGCCAGTTGGGGCTGGCGCCGGATGAACCGCCTGAACAGTCCTGAAGCCCGGCCTGCCTCTGCTGATATTCCGTTGTTTTCCGGCTTTGTTTGCCTGATTCCGCAATTCTGTGTTAAAATGGGTGCGCCTGTACAAAGGTTCTTTGGGGCGTGGTGCAATGGCAGCACACCAGACTTTGGATCTGTGGATCTTGGTTCGA
>DAIOUB010000246.1:0-2721 GCA_036751735.1 Levilinea sp.
CCGTCCCAAACCTGGCCGTCATTTTCGCCCTGCTGCTGGTGACCGCCTCCTCCGTCATGTTCCTGGCCCTCATCGAGCGCGTCACCTCGCTGCGCGTCTCCAGCGTGCTGCACATGGTCGGCTCGCGCGGACGCCACGTCATCGAGCGCATGTACACCCGCCGTTTCGCCGCCGGTGAAAGCGAAGACCTCACCGATCATCAATCCATGCTGGAGCAAGTTCCCCTGCCCCTGCCGCCCATCACCCAATCCCTGGTGCATTCCGGCGAACCGGGCATCATCCTCCAATACCATATGGATCAGCTCTTGATCCTGGCACAGCGCGCCCAGGGGCTGATTGAAATTCGCTATCCCCCCGGCGACACCCTCCCCGACGGCGCGGTCATTTTGAACCTGCGCGGCGCGCGCCGCACCATCCGCCCGGCGTTTCTGCGCGCCGCGGTGGAATTGGGGCACGAGCGCACCATCGAGCAGGACCCCAAATATGCCCTGCGCTTGATTGTGGATATCGCCATCCGCGCCCTCTCCCCGGCCATCAATGATCCCACCACCGCCGTGCAGGCCCTGGACGAGCTGGACGACCTGCTGCACCGTCTGGGAACCCGCCACCTGGATGTGGGCATCCTGCGCAGCCGTCAGGGCGTCATCCGCGTGCTTTACCCCACCCCCGACTGGGAAGATTTCCTCAGCCTGGCCATTGACGAAATCCGCCAGTACGGCGCAGGCTCCATCCAGGTCATGCGCCGCCTGCAGGCCCTGCTGCAGGATCTGCTGGACGTGCTGCCCGCCGAGCGCGCCGCGCCGGTGGAGCGCTACCTCCAGCGGGTGAAGAACTCCATCCAGCACCATTTTGTGGATTTTCAGGACCGCCTCAGCGCCCAACAGGCCGACCGTCAGGGCATGGGCCTTTCGCGCCCCATCGAAGCCCTCGACGATCAAAACACGCATGCTGCTTGACCCCTGGTCTCAGCCAACCAAAAAGGCGCGCCGTTGGCGCGCCCTTTTGGTTTTCGGTCTATTTCTAGCGAACCTGTTTGAAATTGATCACCACCAGGTTCTTCTCACAGTCACCTGAGGTGTCAAAATACACCCGGCTGGAAAGCGGCAGGCGCTGCTGGTCAATTAACTGGATCCACAGCTTGCCCTGCGAGGCCGCCGGGCGGTTGTTCAAGGTCACTTCGTACCCCGCCGCGCCGTATTTCAGCGCGGTTCCCGTCAGGCTGGGATACAGGGTCAGCGCGTAGCCTTCCAGGCTGCCCCCCACCTGCACCGAAATGCCCACCGCCGGGCCGCCCTGCATATCCAGCACCTGTCCGCCCACCCCCATCCAATCACAGCTGCTGCGTTCGGGATAAAGGATCGTGGCGCTGATCATGGCCGGCGGGCTTTGCAGGGCAAAGGCGTAGACGGTGTTCACCGACTCCGTGGCCGTGGGGGTGGCCGTTGGCCCCATGCCAATCAGCGTGGCGGTCGGTGTGGGCGGCACGGGCGTATCCGTGGGGGCCGTGGTCAAGGTGATGGTCGGCGTCCAGGTGGGCGGCAGGGCAGGGATGGTAGCCGTGGCCGAAGGCAGCACCAGCGGCGCGGGCAGGGTGGGCGGCGGATAGGGGTTAAAGGGCACATACGGGTTCCAATAGATCAGCCCCACCACCGTCAGCATGGCCGCCAGCCCCAGCAGGCCCAGCACCGTGAGCACATTCCACAGGCCGTCGGCGTTCCTGGGCCGCCGCGCCGCTTTGGGGGCAGCGGGCTGTACCGGTTCTTCCATCGGTTGCACGTCTGGTTGTTCTTCCTGGGTCAACGTTTTCTCCTTGCCGGTTTCCCGCGCCCCCTAAGGCGTTAATACCTCAATGGCAGCCTTGGCCCGGGCTTCTTTCAGCCATTTTGCCACCGCTTCCTCCGCCAGCCGCAGCCGCGCGTCCGGCGTCAGGGCGTGGCTTGCGCCCCGTTCGAGCACCTGCACAATATGAAACCCCAAAGGGGTCTCGATGATTTCACTGTACGACATCGGCTCCAGCGAAAAAGCCGCCTCTTCCACCGCCGGCTGCAGCAGGTAACCGCGCGGGAACCAGCCCAGCTCGCCGCCCGTCTGCGGATCAAAGCGTGCCGCGATGGTTGCAAAATCCGCGCCAGCCCGCAGCTCCTCCAGGGCCTTCTCGGCGTTCTCGCGCTGGTAGGCCAGAATCTGGCGGGCGTGCACCTGCTCCACGTTCTTGCCCACGCTGGCCGCGAGCTGTTCGCGCTGCCAGGCAGCCGCCATCTGGCGGGCCAGCGCGCGGCGGAGGCTGTCTTCGGTGTACCCGTTCCGTTCCCACCAGGCGCGCAGCGCATCCGCGCCGCCTAGCTTCTCCGCCAGGGCGTCGATGCGCGCGGTCACCTGCGCATCGTTGACCTGAAAACCGCCCTCCACCGCCGCCTGCGCCATCAGCGTCTGCTCAATCAGCTCGTTCAAGACCCGCTCGCGGGCCGCGTCTGCGCTCACCGTCTGCCCCAGGGCTTCCTGAGCCGCCGTGAAGCGCGCCAGCTCTTCCTCAAATTCGGCCAACGTCACCCGCTCGCCGTTCACCACCACCGCGGCCGGTTCCGGGGTCGGCGTCACCGTGGGCGTGGGTTGGGGCAGAGTGGGGATGGGCGTGTCGCCCGCGGGGACGGTGGGCGCCGGTTCCGCGCTGGGCGTGCAAGCCCCCAAAAGCAGCGCCGCGCCCAGAATCAGCAGCCAGAA
>DAIOUB010000247.1:0-2685 GCA_036751735.1 Levilinea sp.
TAACACGATACAGCCTGATTAAAGAAGATGAGGCCGCACGGGCGGCCTCATCTGGTTCTGCATCTTCTAGGTCAGCTGGTACAGCTCCACCAGCACACCCCCCGCAGCCTTGGGGTGAATGAACGCCATCTTACGGCCTGGCAGTTCCAGCGCGGTCTCGTTGATCAGCCGCACGCCCTTGGCCTTGAGCTCAATCAGCATCGCGTCAATATCGTCCACTTCCAGGCACAGGTGGTGCATCCCCGGCCCGCGTTCCGCCAGGAATTTCGCCGTGCCCGTGTCGTCCGCGGTCGGCTTCACCAGTTCCACTTCGCTTTCGCCCACCGGAATAAATGCCACCACGGCTTTTTGGCTGGGCACCTCTTCCACATGGTGCACCTCAAGCCCCAGGCCGTCCCGCCAAAAGCCTAAGGCGCCGTCAATATCCGGCACGGCGATCGCCACATGATTAATCTTGCAGACCTTAGCCATTTTGATCTCCTCGTCAGCTTCTTACACCCAGGCCGGCGATTGGTATTCGCCCCACACCTTGCGCAGCAGGCCGCAAATCTCGCCCAGGGTGATGTAGTTTTCAACACATTCCACCATCAGCGGCATCAAATTGTCGCTGCCGTGCGCGGCGCTTTCCAGGTGGGTCAGCAGCTCGCTCACCTTTTGGTTGTCGCGGCGCGCCCGCAAAGCCGCCAGCCGCTGCCGTTGGTTCATTTCAATGCTGGGGTCAACGCTCAGTTTTTCCAATTCCAGGCTCTCTTCTACCTGGAAGTTGTTCACGCCCACCACCATTTGATCTTTGGATTCCACCGCGCGCTGATAGCGGTAGGCAGCATCCTGAATCTCAGATTGCATGAAACCTTTTTCAATCGAAGCCAGCGCCCCGCCCATTTCGTCAATGCGCGCAATGTAGGCTTTAGCCTGCCGTTCGATCTCATCGGTCAGATATTCCACCAGGTACGACCCCGCCAGCGGGTCAATCGTATCCGCAACACCCGATTCGTAGGCGATGATCTGCTGCGTACGCAGCGCCACCCGCACCGATTTCTCCGTGGGCAGCCACAGGGCTTCATCCATACTGTTGGTGTGCAGCGACTGCGTCCCGCCCGCCACTGCCGCCAGAGCTTGGATGGCTACGCGCACAACATTGTTCTCTGGCTGCTGTGCCGTCAGCGTGGACCCGGCCGTCTGTGTGTGGAAACGCAGCATCATGGATTTGGGATCCTGCGCCTTGAAGCGCTCTTTCATGATCTCCGCCCATAATCGCCGCGCCGCGCGGAACTTCGCCACTTCTTCCAGGAAGTTGTTATGCGCGTTGAAGAAGAAGGAAAGCTGCGAAGCGAAGTCATCCACCTTCAGCCCCGCTGCCAGGGCCGCCTCAGCATAGGCAATTGCGTTCGCCAGCGTAAAGGCCACTTCCTGCACCGCCGTTGAACCCGCCTCGCGGATGTGATAGCCCGAAATGCTGATCGTATTCCAATGCGGCACGTTGGTCTGGCAGAATTGGAAAATATCCGTGATCAGGCGCATGGAGGGCTTGGGCGGGAAAATATACGTCCCGCGCGCCACATATTCCTTCAATATGTCGTTCTGAATCGTCCCGCGCAGCTTGTTGGCTTCCACCCCGTTGCGCTTGGCCGCCGCGATGTACATCGCCAGCAGCACCGACGCCGGAGCGTTGATCGTCATGCTGGTCGAGACCTTATCCAACGGGATGTCGCGGAAGAGGGTTTCCATATCCTCCAGTGAGGAGATCGAAACGCCCACCTTGCCCACCTCACCCGCAGCAATCGCCTCATCCGCGTCATAACCAATTTGAGTCGGCAGGTCAAAAGCCACCGACAACCCGGTTTGCCCTTGTTCCAGCAAGAAGCGGTAGCGTTTATTGGATTCTTCGGCCGAGGCGTACCCCGCGTACTGGCGCATCGTCCAAAACCGCCCGCGGTACATGGTCGGCTGGATACCCCGCGTAAACGGGTATTCCCCCGGAAAGCCCAGTTTCTCCAGGTAATCACCCTCTGCGGGCGTCTTCACCGCGGGCAGCGGAATCCCGGCCGGGGTGGTAAATTGCGGCTTTCGCTCCGGAAAGCGCTTAATGACGGGGCCTAAAACCTGCTCTTCCCACCGTTTTAGCTCAGCATCAAGATTCATTGGTTTCCCTCGATCGCATGATTCAACACAGAATTAAAGTATACCCCAACCCCCCTCACAAGATAGTGAACTTATTTATGGTAAACTAAGACAAATTTCCTGATATTGCAGAAGGACAAACCGCATGACGCCTTTTCTTCAACTGGCTTTTGTCCTCGTCATCATCTTGTTCATGGCGAAAGTCGCGGGATACCTCTCCACCCGCCTGGGACAACCTTCCGTATTGGGTGAATTACTGATCGGTTTAATCTTAGGCCCGTCATTAATCGACTTAACCCATCTGGGTTTCATTACCGATACCCACCTTCAAGAAGTCGTCCTCGAAATGGGCGAGATCGGCGTTTTGCTGCTCATGTTCCTGGCTGGTTTGGAACTGAACATCTCCGATCTCACCAAAAATTCCCGCGTGTCAGCCTATGCAGGAATCTTGGGCGTTTTGGTTCCGGTTGGATTGGGTTGGCTGATCGGTTCTCTTATAGATATGCCCTCCAGCCATGCGCTGTTCCTGGGCCTCACCCTGGGCGCCACCAGCGTCAGCATCTC
>DAIOUB010000248.1:0-2639 GCA_036751735.1 Levilinea sp.
GCCAGATGCAGGGCGTCGTATTCCACTGCCGAGCCTTCACCCCCGCCCAGACTGAGGTTCAGAACCTTCACAGCTTTGTTGTTGGCGCAGTAGCGGATGCCCGCGGCGATATCGGCGCTGGTGCCCCAGCCCTGGTCGGAAAGCACTTTCACCGCCAGAACCTTGCCGTTGGAAATGCCCGCCGGGCCCATGTCATTATTGACCTTGGCAGCGATCGTTCCAGCCACATGCGTGCCGTGACCGTAATGATCGTCCGCGATCTTGTCATCGTTGACGAAATCATAGCCGTTGATGGCGCGGCCCTTGAGATCGGGGTGGTTGATATCCACACCGGTGTCAATCACGCACACCACCGGGGACATTTTCTTCTCGGGCCAGATGATGTCATGGCCAATCCAGGAGTTGCCCCAGTTCATAAATTCATCATTGGGGTAGGTGGGGATGACCTGCACCTTGCCGCCGGTGCGCTTGACCGTGCGCATGGACAGCAGCTCTTCCACCGTCAGTTTCTGCTTGTTGGGCAGTTTGCGGTCCACCTCTTTAAGTTGGAAGGGTTCCGCCGAGGTCAGCAGCTGTTCCGGCAAACGGCGCACGTAGTTCGGCTCCACAAAGCGAACGCCCGGCTGACCGGCCAAACGGGCCGCCACCGCCGCCACATCCGCCGCAGGGTCAAAGCTGATCACAGCCGTCTGATCAAACACCTTGACCACCTGCGCGTCCACCGAACCCGCCAGGGCTGTTGCCTGGCCCATGACAACCTTCACGGATGCATCAAAACCAATCACCAGCTCACCCGGCACATATTCGCCCTCCGGGACAGCAGGTGCTGCCTGCGCCTGCGCTGGGGCAGCCGCGGGCAGCAGGCTGAGCGCCAGAAGCAGCGCGATGAGCAGATGAACAACGCGAGTCTTTTTCATAGAATTCCTTCCTTTGTACAAGTCGAAATTAAGGAGTGACCTTTTTGTTTGATCGCCAGGGGCTGTTCTCGTAATTGGGTACCGGAGCTCGCCTGACGTAATCCCCACCGTAAACCACCCACCCCAGATAACTGCTGATCCGTATAGAAGGGACTGCCCATTCACAGCAGTCACATTAAATAATTATAAGGAGAGTAATGCCGCGCCGCAAGCTAAATCATGTAAGCAAATTTTGGCGCGCCCTAGAAGCGCAGCGTCATACAGCTCAACCCGCCGTCCATCTTGCGCGGTTCGCTCACCGCCTGTTCAATCACCGGATATCCCAGCGTTTCCAGCAGGCCGCGCGTGCGCGGGAACCCCGCCGGGGTGATGAGGTGCTCGTTGACCAGCAGGGTGTTGGCCGCGTATTCTTCCTCCGCGGGCACCACCAGCCGGGCGTAGCGCGCAAATTCAGGGCGGTCTGCAAAGGTGGGCGTGATCAGCAGGGTGTTCTGTCCCACATACGTCACCGAAGATTTCAGGTGCAGGCCCGCCGCCACCGCAACCGCCTGCCAGGTGTAGCCGTGCGGCTCCAAAAAAGCGCCCAATTGGGCTGCGCCCTCAGCGTTGGTGCGTTCCGACACGCCGATAAAGAAATGGCGCTCCACCATCAGCACATCCCCGCCGTCCAACGTGCCCGGCCCCTCAATGCGCACCGTGGGGCGAAAACGGGCCAACACCGGCTCCATGCTGTCTTCTTCCCCGCGCCGGGCCGCCGCCCCAGGGCGTGCAATCACCGCCAGCTCCGGCGTGACCACGGCCGTATCTTCCACAAAATAGGCATCCGGATACCCCGGCAGGGCCGGCAGCAGGGTGACGGCGATGCCCAGCCGTTCAAACGTATGCAGATAATCCTCGTGCTGCTGCAAAATCAGGTTGAACTCCGGCGCACCCAAAGCAGCCGTGGTTAACCCGCTGGCGAAATCTGCGCCCGGCAGGCGGGCAATCACCTGTGTGAACATGAAAACCTCCCGGATGGAAAATGACTGTGCTTACCCATGAGTATAGTGAAAACGTCAGCAGAGTCAACGGCCTGCCAAAAGCATGTTAAAATCAGGTCATGCCCAACCGCATCTACTTCGGCGATAATTTACCCATCCTGCGCTCTCTTCCGGCGGGCTGCGTGGACCTGATCTACATTGATCCGCCCTTTAATTCCGGCAAACAGCAGGCCCGCACCCAAATTCGCACCGTGCGCGATCCGCAGGGCGACCGCACCGGCTTTCAGGGCAGCACCTACCGCACCGAAACCCTGGCCACCCGCCAATACGCCGATTGGTTTGAAGATTACGAAAGCTTTATCCGCCCGCGCCTGGAAGAAGCCTACCGCCTGCTGGCCCCCCACGGCAGTCTGTATTTTCACATTGACTACCGCGAAGTGCATTACTGCAAAATCTGGCTGGACGCGCTCTTTGGGCGCGAATGTTTTCTGAACGAGATCATCTGGGCCTACGATTACGGCGGCAAGCCGAAAAATCGCTGGCCTGCCAAGCACGACAACATCCTCTTCTACGTCAAAGACCCCCAGCAGTACACCTTTAACGTCGAGGATATTGACCGCGAACCCTATATGGCCCCCGGCCTGGTGGGACCCGAAAAAGCCGCGCGCGGCAAGCTGCCCACGGATACCTGGTGGTACACCATCGTGGGAACCAACAGCAAAGAGCGCAACGGCTACCCCAC
>DAIOUB010000249.1:0-2612 GCA_036751735.1 Levilinea sp.
CCTTGGTTCTTTGCTTCATTGAACGCGCCGGAACGCCAGGGGTTCGTTGATTCGCCTTCTTGGCGTTCTTTGCTTCTTGGCGGTGAAAAAACTTGTGTGTGAACCGCGAAGGCGCGAAGGGCGCAAAGCGCATTCTTTCAATAGATCTCCACTCAACGAATGATCCGCTGCTTGGTTTGACATCCCTTGTAATCTATGATAAGATCGCGCTGAAGTTCAAATGCCCCATATGGCACTCTTATCCAGAGAGGCGGAGGGACCGGCCCTATGAAGCCTCGGCAACCTGGCAATCGCCAAGGTGCCAATTCCGACAGGAACAATCTGGGAGATAGGAGGGCGGCCAGTTGTGTATCGCCCCCTCACGGAAACCGGCGGGGCGACACATTTTTTAAAAGGAGACATTTGAATGAACAACACCTTTATGAACTCCCCCAAGTACCTGTTCACCTCTGAATCGGTCACCGAAGGGCACCCGGACAAGCTCTGCGACCAGGTTTCGGATGCAGTGCTGGACGCCTGCCTGTCGCAGGACCCCTATTCGCGCGTGGCCTGTGAAACCGCCACCAAGACCGGCTTTGTGATGGTTTTGGGCGAGATCACCACCCGCGGCTTTGTGGATTTTGACCGCCTGGTGCGCGATGTGGTGCGCGAGATCGGTTACGACAACTCCATCAAGGGCTTTGACGCCAACACCTGCGCCGTGCAGGTGGCCATTGCCAACCAGTCCGGCGACATCGCCATGGGCGTGGATAAGGCCATGGAAGCCAAAGCCGGGCAGATGACCGAGGCCGAGATCGAAGCGGTCGGCGCTGGGGATCAGGGCATGATGTTTGGCTATGCCTGCAACGAAACCCCCACCCTGATGCCCATGCCCATTTATCTGGCCCACAACCTCACCCGCCGCCTGACCGAAGTCCGCAAGAACGGCACCCTGCCGTGGCTGCGCCCGGACGGCAAATCGCAGGTGACGGTGGAATACCAGTACGGCAAACCCGTGCGCGTGGATACGGTGCTGATCAGCACCCAGCACGCTCCGGAAGTCAGCCAGGAAGAGATCCGCGCGGGCGTGATTGAGCATGTGATTAACCCCGTGATCCCCGCTGAGATGGTGGACGGCGGCATGAAGATCTTCGTCAACCCCACCGGCCGCTTTGTGATTGGCGGCCCGATGGGCGATGCGGGCGTGACTGGCCGCAAGATCATCGTGGACACCTACGGCGGCATGGGCCGTCACGGCGGCGGCGCTTTCTCGGGCAAGGACCCGACGAAGGTGGACCGCTCCGGCGCGTATGCGGCGCGGTGGGCGGCCAAGAACATCGTGGCGGCGGGCCTGGCGGAACGCTGCGAGATCCAGGTGGCCTATGCCATTGGTGTGGCGCGCCCCCTGAGCATCAACGTGGAAACCTTCGGCACGGGCCTGATCCCGGATGAGAAGATCGCCGAGCTGGTGGGTCAGCACTTTGACCTGCGCCCCGGCGCCATCATCCACGATCTGGATCTGCGCAAGCCCATTTACCGCCAGACGGCGGCCTACGGCCACTTTGGGCGCGATGACCTGGATTTGAGCTGGGAACGCACCAACAAGGCGGCGGCGCTGCGCGCGGCGGCCGGCCTGTAATTCACAGTCAGAACAAAAAACAAAACGGAGCGGCCAGTTTTTGGCCGCTCCGTATGATTTAAGGGCTGTGCGCCGGGGCTAAGCTTGCTGACGCTGCTGGTAATCGTCGCACAGGTCGGTCAGCGGGCAGTGGGGGCAGTCTGGCTTGCGCGCGTGGCAGATTTCCCGCCCCAGGCGGATGAGGTTGAGATGGGCGGGGCCGTAGGTTTCGGGGCGAAACAGCCCGGCCAGGTGGGGGTGGCTTTGCTCGGCGTTCATGGCGGGCGGGCGCAGACCCAGCCGGCCGCTGACGCGGTGCACGTGCGTATCCACCGGAAAGGCGGGCATGCCCAGCGAAAAGACCAGCACGATGGCGGCGGTTTTGGGGCCCACGCCCTTAAAGCGCGTCAGCCAGGCGTGGGCTTCTTCGGGCGGCCAATCTTTCAGGAAGGCCAGGTCCAGCTCTCCGCGCTCCGCGGTGATCTGGTGCAGCACGGCCTGAATGCGCGGGCCTTTCTGGTTGGCCAGACCGGCGATGCGCACAGCCTCAATCACCGCCGCGGGGTCAGCGTCGCGCACGGCCTCCCAGGTGGGAAAGCGCGCGCGCAGGCTGTGGAATGCCTGGTCGCGGTTGCGGTCGTTGGTGTTCTGCGACAGGATGGTGGAGACCAGTTCATCCAGCGGGGGCTGGGGTTCGCTCCAGGCGGGCAGACCCAGGTGATCCAACAGGCGTTGATAGATGGTTTCGGCTTTGGCGTGCAGGTCGCTCATGGGCTGTGATATCTAGTGCCAGGTCAGTTCGAAGCAGGTGCGGATTTCGCCCACGGCCAGTTTGCGCCAGTTGCGCACCACGGGGTGGTCAAACTCGGCCAGGGCCTGCATCTGTTCGTCGTTGAGCAGGCCCAACATGCGCACCAGGGCTGCGGCCAGGGCGGGACGGGCGCGGCCGCCTTGATCGCCGTCGGCGATCTTGAACATGATGCCCACGCCGGGGCTGTCGGGCGAAAGCACCCCC
>DAIOUB010000250.1:0-2556 GCA_036751735.1 Levilinea sp.
ATTTTGAATTGGTCTGATGTGAAGGTTCCACCCGAAAGCGAACGCCCGGCGGCAGCCGAGGAAAGCACGCCCACCGTTCCGGCGGAGGCGGCTGTGCCCGCGGCGGCGGAAGCGCGCGAGCCCAGCCTGCTGGCCCGCACCGGCCAGTTTCTGTTTGAGATCTTCCAAACCCTGCTGCTGGCGGTGGTTTTGTATTTGATGGTGGATTTTGTGGTGGCGCGCGTGCGCGTGGAGAACATCAGCATGCGGCCGACCCTGGTGCAGGGCGAGTTTTTGTTGGTGAACAAGCTGGCCTACCGCTGGGGCGAGGTGGGGCGCGGGGATATTGTGGTCTTTCATTACCCCCAGAACCCCGAAGAGGATTACATCAAGCGCGTGATCGGCCTGCCGGGGGACGACGTGGTGGTGCGGGATCATCAGGTGATGGTGAACGGGCAGGTTCTGCAGGAATCCTACATCGCCGCCAGCCCGGGCTACACAGGCGAGTGGCAGGTGCCGGAGGGGTCCTTGTTTGTGCTGGGTGACAACCGCAACCAGTCCTCCGATTCGCACAGTTGGGGATTTGTGCCCTTTGAGAATGTGTTGGGGCGGGCCATTTTCATCTATTGGCCGCTGGATCAGATGCGGGTGTTAAATGATGCGATTGTGGTCAACGCGGCGGCGCCGTAATGGTATAATGCAATCAGAATTCGGCGCCGGTTTTGGACGGGGGGCGGCACACCAGACCGAGGGTCTGGATGCGATCCGCAGCCGAGAGAAACGATTAATGGGAATATGAAAACGACGATTAACGAAGAAAACAGCGGATTGGGAAATCTTCAGGGCGTGACCATCGCCTGCACAGACTGTCAGACCGGGCAAATGCGGCGGCAGTATGTGACCTATTACACCTGGCTGGGGGATGAGCTGATCAGTGTCCCCGATTTTCCGGCCTGGGTGTGCGATGTGTGCGGGCGGCGCGAGTATGACCCCCACGCGCTGAACCAGCTGACGCTGCTGCTCAGCCCCAACGCGGGCAAGCCCACGCCGCGTCCGCCGCGCAAGCCAATGCAGAAGACGCTGCGCAAGGGGCCGCGGCCCAGCCATTTGGAATGATGGCTTTGCGAGGTTAAAAGACACGGCGCGCCAAAGGCGCGCCGTTTTGTTTTAAGCCTGTGGGCTCAGGGGGCGAGCGGCTGCCAGACGGGTGAAAGATCACGCCCCGGGTGGTTGGTGAGGTTGGTGGGAAGCTGCCCCACGGCGGTCATCAGGTAAATTTCCAGGTTGCCGTCGCGTTCGGATTGAAAGGCGAGATAGAGTGAATCCGGTGACCAGGTGGGGTCGGATTCCGCGGCGTGACCCTCGGTCAGATTGGTGATCTTGCCGCCGCGCTGGCGGTAATCGGCCACGTACACGGCGCGGTTTTTGCCGTCCACGCGGGTGTAGGCAATTTGACTGCCGTCCGGCGAGACGGCGGGGTCTGCCACCTCACCCAGGCGGCCAAAGAAGTCGTTCTTGTCATACGGCTCAGGGGTCTTGAATTCCGTTTTGGCCTCGCGCATGAAGAGATAATTGTGATCGCGGGCGAAGATCACATACAGCAGCCATTGGCCGTCTGGATACCAGAAGGGAGCGTATTCCTGAAAATCCTCGCTGACGCGCACGCGGTTCCCGCCGGTGGGGTCCATGAAGTACACGGCGCGGATGCCTTCCACATAGCGGCCGGTGTTGGTGAAGGCGATGGTTTGGCCGTCGGGCGACCAGGCCGGGTAGGTGTCATCCCCTTTGAGGCGGGTGAGGTTGATGGGCGGGGCGCTGGGGTTGGCCAGGTCAATCAGGAAGATGTCCAGGCCGTTTCCGGGGTCGCCGGGGGCCGAATACAGAAGGCGCGTTCCGTCAGGCGACCAGGCGGGGTGCAGCTTGTCGCCTGGGTCAAAGGTGACCTGGGTGAAATCGGTGGCGATGAATTTTCCGGCGTTATCCAGCCAGGCCTTGAAGGTCCAGATTTGCAGGGTCTGACCGTCGGCTCGGTCAGAGAGGAAGGCCACCAGGCGCTCGCTGCCCAGAGCGCGCGGGGCGGGGGTGGGGCTGGGCTCTGGCTGGGGTGTGTCGGACGGCAGGGGCAGGGGGGAGGGTTCCAGCGTGGGCACGGGGGTGTCGGCCAGGGCGGGGGTGGGCACGGCGGCGGTGGGTTCGCTAGCAGCCGGAGCGGTGATCGTGACGGCAGGGAGCTGGGCCTGGGGTGTGCTCTTGGGGCGCAGCAGGAAATATCCGCCCACCACCAGCCCGGCCAGAACCAGCAGGCCGAAGAGACCCCCGCCCAGCGCCAGCCATCCCCAGGGGGTGCGGCGGCGGGGGGGCTGCGAAGGGGGGGCGGCGCGGGGGGCCATTTGCGTAGCGGCTCCGGGGGCGGCCGAAAGGGTGGGGGCGGCAGGGGGGCGCTGCGCGGCGGCCGCGGTGGGCGCGGTGGCCTCGGAGGGGGCCTGCAGGGCGGTGATGAAGGCGGCCACGGAGGGGAAACGCTCCTCGGGGCGGGGGGACATGGCCTGCTCGACGGCGCTCTGCACGCTGGCGGGG
>DAIOUB010000251.1:0-2517 GCA_036751735.1 Levilinea sp.
CACAAGAAGCGCCTTCCAGCGATGGGGGCGCTTTTTTCTGCCCTGCGGCGGGCGCCCAACCGCGGTTGAGTGAATGGGCTGAAACGAGACAACAATTCACCCGAAATGAGCATTGATTAATGTGTGAACATATGTTATAAATAACATATGTTCCATATGAACCATAAGCCTTCGCGCGAATTGAGGGAAGAATGATCACAATTGAATTTGCCATTTTGGGGCTGCTGAGCGTGAAGCCCATGACCGGATACGATATTAAAAAGATGATGACAGGCTCCCATGTCCTCTACTGGTCTGGCAACAACAACCAGGTGTATACCTCGCTGGCAAAATTGCACCAGAAGGAATGGGTCACGCAGGAGATTGAACTGCCGCCGTCTGGGCCTTCTCGCAAGCTGTACCGCATCAGCGCCCTGGGGCTGGAGGAGCTTAAGAAAACCCTGCTCTCGCAGCCGGAGCCGCCGCAACTGATCCATCCGTTTTTGGTGCAGCTCGCCTGGGCTGACCAACTGGATGACGACGAGATGGACGCTTTGCTGGCCAAGTATGAAGAGGAAATGCGCATCCAGGCGGCGATGCTCCAGATGATGGCCCAGCAGAATAACATTGCGCCCTCCGGCAAAATGCGCGATTCCTACATCAACCCCGCGCTGGCGCGCACGCCGCGGGAGGCCATTTTATGGAACAAGATCCAGGAAAACTGGATCGCATTCTATCAAAACGAACTGAAGTGGATCCGGGATCTCCGTTCCGCACTCAATCATACCGAAGAAGGGAAAGAGGAATGAACGCCAAGCCGATCTATAAATCCCCCGCGGGAAAGAAAGAAATCATGGCCTTGTACGACGCGGCTCTGGCGCGTTGGCCTGTACCGCATGAAGAAATATACATTCCGACGCGGCACGGCGACACGTTTGTGATTTCGAGCGGAGAAAAAACCGCGCCGCCCTTGATTCTATTGCACGGCTCCGCCTCGAATGCGGCTTCGTGGGTGGCGGATGTTGCCGCCTACAGCGCGCATTTTCATGTGCTGGCCGTGGACCTTCCGGGCGAGCCGGGGAAGAGCGCGGAAAACCGCCCCTCCTGGCAAGGGCTGGATTTTGGCGAATGGCTGGAGGATGTGCTGGACGGCCTGATGATCGAAACCACAGCGCTGGTGGGAATTTCACAGGGCGGGTGGACGGCCCTAAGATTTGCCACCTACCGGCCTGAGCGCGTGAGTAAGCTGGTTGTATTAGCCCCCGCTGGCATTGCCCCCGCGCGCACTTCGTTTCTCCTGAAGGCGATTTTCTACCGTCTGTTGGGCAGCAAGGGCGGCGAAAAGATGAATCAGTTGGTGATGGGCAAACAGGAGATGCACCCGGACGCTGTGCGGTTTATGAACACCATCATGGCCCATTTTAACGGCCGCTTGGAAAAGGAATATATTTTTACCGATGAGGAACTGAAACGCCTGACCATGCCGACCTTGCTGATTGGCGGCACCGAAGACGCCCTGATCCCGGTGGAGAAGATCACCCCGCGAATGGAAACGCTGCTGCCCCACTTCACGGCGGAAATTATCCCGGGGATGGGCCACGCGCTGGTTAACCTCTCAGAGAAAATTATCCCTTTCTTGAGCGCATAAGCTCCAGCGGGCTGCCTGAACCTGTTGGCCCGCGCTTTTCGGGTGACAAACAGCGCCTCTCAAAAAATGGGAGGCGCTGTACTTATCTCTTGCCTTTCTTTTACCAGAGGAAGCCCACGCTTCTGAGCCCCAGAATATAGTCGTCGAAGATCACTTGGCCGGGTTTATTAGCCAGCGCCTGACAGATATGCACCGGCAGCAAATGTTCCTCGCGCGGATGACAATAGCGGGCGTTGGGCGCCTGTTCCCATTCCAACAGGCGCTGCTCGCGCTCGCTTTGTGAAAGCGGGCCGGTGCAGGTCTCGATCAGCCAGTTCTGAAAGGCGTCGTTGGCCGGGTTCTGCCGGGGGACGCCGTTCCACAAGAATTCCCGCATGTTGTGGAAGGAGAACCCGGAGCCGATCACCAGGATGTTTTCGGGTTGCAGTGCGCGCAGGGCTCTCCCCAGGGCCAGGTGCGCGCCGGGGTTCAGCCCGCGCAGCAAAGAAAGCTGCAGGCAGGGGATATCCGCCTGCGGGTACATCATCTTCAGCGGGATGAAGACTCCGTGGTCAAAACCGCGCTCCGGGTCCACAGCGGACGGGACCTGGCTTTGAGAAAGGAGTTCGGCGATGCGTTGGGCGTCCTGTGGGCTGCCGGGGGCCGGGTATTGGATTGCATAGGCGGCTTCGGGGAAACCGTAGTAATCGTAGAACATGGGCGGATTTTTTGCGCCCAGCAGGGTGGCCGCCTTTTCCTCCCAGTGGGCGCTGATCACCAGGATCAGGTCGGGTTGGGTGAGCTGCTGGGGCAGGCGGGTCATAAAATCCACCATTGCCTGATGCCCAGGATCCCCCAAAATGGGCAGCGGCCCGCCGCCGTGCGAAAAATAGACCACCTGCATCTGGCTG
>DAIOUB010000252.1:0-2488 GCA_036751735.1 Levilinea sp.
ATGCTGACCGACGAGGTGCCGGTTAACTCAATTTTCTTATACACACTGGTGCTCATGAGTTTTCCTCCGTAGGGGGTTGAGAATTGGGGGTTTCCGGTGGGGCGCTGCGGTACTTGCGCCCTTCAAAAAATTCCAGCAAGCCTGCCCAAACCAGCATAAAAGCGGCGCCTTCATCCAAATTGCCGATGAAGGGGATGTTGTCGGGCAGGAATTCGAGGATTCCGGCGGTGGGGTTCAGCAGGTACAGCGCCCCCAGCGCCGCCAGGGTGTACACCACCCACACCGGCCAGCCGCGCAGGCTGAGCGGGGTGGTGAGCAGGGGTTTGCCGATTTCTTTGGATTCGCTCATAGCCGATTTCACCTTTCCGCCGGAGGTCTGGCTTATTCCACCAAACCGCGCGGCGCATTGTCCAAGAGGGCGTTCACCTCAGCCATTTCGCTCTCGCTCAATTTCCAATCCGCGGCTTTCACATTGGCCAGCAGCTGATCCAGCCGGGTGGCGCCGGTGATGACCGAGCGCACCTCCGGGCGAGCCAGCAGCCAGGCCTGAGCCAGTTCATTCAAGCCGCGGCCGCGGGCCTTGGCCCACCCGTCCAGTTTTTCAATGCGGTCGTAGTTTTCGTCCGTCATGTACTGCTGCACGTACGTGCTGCTTTCCCCGCGCGAACCGGCGGGGGCGGCCTGTCCGCGCTGATATTTGCCGCTGAGGAAGCCGCCCGCCAGGGGGAAATAGGGCACAAAGCCGGTGCCGTGCGCGCGGCAGTAGGGCAGCACCTCGGTTTCCACCCCGCGTTCCAGCATGTGATAGTGCGACTGCAGGGCGGTGAAGGGCGTCCAGCCGCGCACTTCCGCCAGCAGATTGGCGTGGGCTAACTGCCAGGAGGCAAACGCCGATGCGCCGATGTAGCGCACCTTGCCCATGCGCACCAGGTCATCCAGAGCGCGCAGGGTTTCTTCAATCGGCGTGGTCTCGTCCCAGCGGTGCAGGTAATATAGATCAATATGGTCGTGCTGCAAACGCCGCAGGCTGTCTTCGACCGCGTTGAAAATGTTGTAGCGCGAGGCCCCGCGCTCCATGATGCCCTCGCCGGTTTCGAAATAGAACTTGGTGGCCAGCACAAAACGGTTCCAGCGGCCTTTGAGGGCCACGCCCAGGGTTTCTTCGGAGCGCCCATCCGTGTAGATATTGGCCGAATCAAGGAAATTGATGCCGTGATCCTGCGCCGCGGCGATGACTTCGTTCACGCCCGCCTGATCCAGCTTGGAGCCAAAGCGGTTGGTGCCCAGTCCGATGACGGATACCCGCAGCCCAGAGGGGCCTAAATTGCGATATTCCATGCGGTTATGCTCTCCTTCAGGTTCAAAATCCAGCGCGCGCTCAGCGCACCTGGTTGGGATCAATCACATACAGCCACCAGTTGTTGGCCACGCTGCCGGTGAAGCCCGCCTGGCGCGGAAAATACCCCAGCCACCACAGGTGGTGCTGGCGGATATCACCCCCGCCCCATTCGGCGCAGCCCACCGTCACCGCATCGCCGCGCAGCTGCGGAAAATCGTTCCAGGTGCGGCAGCGGGTGAGCACGGGGGTGGGGTTGCCCCATTCATAATCCGTTCGGCTGTTGGGGGCGTAATGCACGGTTCCCACTTCGGCCTGGCCGGGGTGACTTTTATCATAGCGTGTGAAGCGCTCCCAAAAGTTGGGCGTGCCGCTGGCGGTGCTGTACACATGCTGGAGGATCGATTCCGCCCGGTGGCCAAAGGCCTCTAACATCTCGCCCACCCCGCGCTGCAAATTGAAGCCCATCAAAATCACGCGGCGGTTAAAGCTGCCCGCGTTTTCCAAGGCAGGCGCGTTGCACCAAAATGCGCCCGGCCCGGCCATGCGCGATTCGTAAAATCCGGCGTAGGGATAGCCCATCAGCCAGATCT
Source organism: Levilinea sp. (assembly GCA_036751735.1). Lineage (GTDB taxonomy): Bacteria > Chloroflexota > Anaerolineae > Anaerolineales > Anaerolineaceae > Levilinea. Next base: position 1,930 of record DAIOUB010000252.1, read on the forward strand.
CGTCTGCGTCCCCGCGGTTGACGCGCTCCACCAGGTTAAAATCGGCCACCAGACGGTGATAATCCAGCCAGTCAGGTTGGTGGGCGCTGCTTTCCCCACGGATCACCGCCAGATATTCTTCTGGGGTGTAGCGAAACCCGTCCGCCTTGACGGGGAAGGCGTGCGTGGTGATGCGCTCCGTGATGGTATAGCGCACATAGCCGCCGCTGACCGTCTGCAGGTCTTGAATGTAGGCGTTCATCAGGGTTTCGGGGTCGTTCCAGCGCATCACTTTCGAGAGGGGCTGGTTGTCGTGCGAAGGCACCAGGGGGTCAAACAAAATCGCCAGCACCTTGCGCTCCACCGGCTGAATCTCCCATCCGGTGGGCGGCGGGGGTGCGGGCGGGGCAGGCTCGGCGAATAGCGAGCGCCACCAGGCTTGCAGCTTGCGCAGAAATTCATCCATTCACGCCTCCTGGCTGGCTCAGCCGTAGATCTTGTGATATTTGTCCAAATCCACCGAGGCGATATAGGGCAGGTTGCGGCCTTTTTCGTCAATATCCAGGCCGTAGCCCACCAC
>DAIOUB010000253.1:0-2401 GCA_036751735.1 Levilinea sp.
CATTTTTGGCGCGCCTGTCAAGGTGGCATTCGGCCGGTTACAGCCAGGTCACCTCACCGCTGGCCTGGTCGTAGTAGGCTGGAACCACGCGCACCCCCGGCCGGCGCAGACAGGGGCTCTCATCCATCAGGCGCTCAACGGTCAGGCGGGCATTGCGCTGAGCGGCCTCATCCACCGTAACTCCGGCGTGAACGGCCGGCTGCAGCAGCCCCACCAGCCCCTGGCCGGCCTCTGGGCTGCCCTGCGCGTGGACGGCGGCCGTCACCGCGCCGCAGGCCGAATGCGCCAGCACCACCACCAAGGCGCTGCCCAAATGATCCACAGCGTATTCCACGCTCCAGCGCACCACGTCCGGGGCGGTGTTGCCCGCCACGCGCACCACAAACAGATCGCCCAGCCCCTGATCAAACACCACTTCGGGGGCAATGCGCGAATCGGAGCAGCCCAGCACCACCGCAAAGGGGTGCTGCCCGGCGGTCAGCTCGCTGCGCCGCTGCGGGGATTGGTTCGGGTGAAGCATTTGACCTTGCATAAAACGCGCATTGCCGTCTTTCAGCTGCTGCAGTGCCTCATCGGCAGAACAGGGAGGTTGTGGGTGAGACATGGTTGTGCCCTTTCAGGGTTGGGGGATAGGGGTAGGTACGGGGTCCAGCCAATACAGCTCGCCGTCCGAATGGTCATCCGGCAGGTTGTCCATGTAATAACGGAAGGTGGGGTCGCCCAGGCGCGCGGTAAACAGTGAGGGTGCGTAGGGGTAGCGCCGCAGGTCTTCGGGGACGCCCAGGGCATCCAGCGCGGTCGCAAAAAGGTTAAAGTGGCTGGCCGGGTAGCGGGTATCGGCCTGCAGCGCGCCGGAATGCAGGATAAAAAGGGGCACGCGCGCCTCGTTAGGGGTGTTGGCGTTGTGCGGCCAGGTTTCACCGTTCTCGGCCAGGGTCTGCCCGTGGTCGGAAGTGTAAATGATGATAGTGTTGTCCAAAGCGCCGTCTGCCAGCAGCTCTTGAAAGAAACCGTCCAGGTTATAGGCCAGGCCGTTATCATATGCGTTCACCAGTTCCGGCTGCCGCTTCGGCGGCAGCAAATAATCTGCGCTGGCAGGCAGCCACAGGGCTGAGGCGGGCGGGTAATGATCGCTGTAGGGGATGTGCACGCCCATCTTGTTGACCCAAAAGAATTTTCCGCTGGCCCCGCGCAGTTCCTGGCGCAGGTATTGGGCGATCTGCGGGTCAATGCCGTACATGGGCGGGCGGGTAAAATCGCGGGCGCGTTTCCAATGATCCACCCAGCGCATTTCGCTGCGGGTTAAGAACCAGGGCTTATCCAACTGACCGTCCACCAGATAGGTCTCGTACCCGGCCGCGCGCGCATATTGAAACAGGTTAGGCTTGCGGTACACCGCCTGGGTGGGGTCGGGGAAAGTATGAATCCCCGTGGAGAGCAGGGTATTGGCCAACATGCTGGCCGTGGCGGCTGAGCTGGCGCAGCCCCAATTAGTCAGCTTTCCTTCGGCCTGCAGCGCTTCAAGGTAGGGGGTGGTGGGGCGCGCATACCCGTTCAGGCTGAGATGGTCACAGCGGATGGACTCATCCACAATGAACACCACGTTGGGGCCGGAGCTGTCTTCCTGCATCACCGGCAGGCTTTCCCGCGGGCCGTGGTAGGTGGTCGCCCATTTCACCCCGGCAAAGGTCAAGGTGCGCCAGCTGGCTCCCACCGAAACCGCCGGAAAAGTCCCCTGGCTGAAGGGATACAGCAGGGCAAAAAGCGCCGTCATGCCCGCCAGCACCGCCCCCAAACGGCGCCACCCGCCAGCGCGAAAGCGGCGCGTGAGCACCAGCAGTGCCAGGAAAACCCCCACCGGCAGCAGCGTGGTCCAGCGCAGCCCCAAATAAGCTGAAAACGCATTCTTCAGGACGTACACATCCACGCCGAACAGCCCCAGGTAATAATCCTGCACGCGCGAAAAGCGGCCCATCGCATAGATGTAGCCGTGTTCAGTCAGCAGCCCGGCTACAAAAATGACCCCGTACACCCAGCGCACCGCGCCGCGGCTGGAGAACGCACCCCAGAAAAAGAACGCCACCGCCGCCGCAGAGGCCGCCTGCACCAGAACCTGACCCAGGGGTGAAAAGCGGTCGGCAAATTCGGCTGGGTTAAGGGGCAGCAGCAAGCGCTCGTACAGCCCCAAAGCCAGGGTCAGCCCCAGCGCCCCCAGAATGGGCGCGCGGCGCAGCAGGGTTGTTTTCCAGGAAGTCCAATGGGACAGCACAGTAACGGGGTCCCCCCATACAAAGCGTAAGGATATGCCCCCCATTGTACCCGAATTTTCTGACCGATCTGGTTTAGAATTCCGGCTTGCGCGGCGGGGCGCAGCAAGGTAAGATACTGGCATAGGAGGAGA
>DAIOUB010000254.1:0-2359 GCA_036751735.1 Levilinea sp.
CCGTTGGGGTCGCCCAGGCCGGGCAGGTGGTAGCCGCTGTCTTCGGGGTGGCGCACATCGCGCTTGGCCGCCAGCACCGTGGCCTGGAAAGATTTGAGCAGCCGGGCGGTCTCGCGGGCGATGCTGCCGTAGCCCACCAGGCCCACGGTGGCGTTATGCAGTTCCACCGGGCTGAAGCGTTCCCAGCGGTCGCGGTCGCGCGGCCATTCGGCTTTGATCTGGTTTTGGATGAGGCTGGGCATGCGGTGGCCAAGGGCCAGCAGCATCATGATCACATATTCGGAGGTCTGCAGGGCGTTGGCGCCGCTGAGGGTGGTGACCAGCAGGTCGGGCTTTTGCAGCAGGGGCGAGTCGATGGCGAAATCAATGCCGGCGTAGTGAAACTGCACCCAGCGCAGGTTGGGGGCGCTTTGGGGGTCAGGCAGCACCGAATCGGTGTAGAGCACCTCACAGCGCTCCCACAGGTCGTTGGGAATCTCATCCGCGCGGCGGGCGTGATGGTGGGTGATGTGCAGGCGCGGCGAAAGTTCGCGCAGCTGCTCCATCAGCGCGTCGGAAAAGCGGTTGGTGATCAGAACTTCGATGGGCGGATGATCGCTCATTTGAGATAGATCCGGTCAGGGTCCAATTCATCCCGCAGGATGCGCAGCTCTTCGGCGGTGGGGGGTTCGGTGAGGCGCAGTTGGGGGGCGGCTTTCAGCGGCCAGCCGGTGTTTTCCTGAGCCTGTTCCAGCGTGCAGCCGGGGTGCAGGGCGGTGAGGATCATCTCGCCGCTGTCGTCAGGTTCCAGGATGCCCAGGTTGGTGACCACGGCCTGAGGCCCGCCCCCGCGCAGCCCGGCGGCCTGGCGCTCGCCGCGCCCGTTCAGGAAGCCGGCCGAGGTGACAAAATCCACCTTCTCAGGGAAACGACGCTTTTGGTGGGGGGTCATGATGTAGCAGCGGTTGGCCCAGGCGGCAATTTCCTGCGAGCCGCCCGACCCCGGAAGGCGCACTTTGGGGTGGTCATAGGGGCCGATGACGGTGGCGTTGATGTTGCCGTAGCGGTCAATCTGCGCGCCGCCCAGGAAGCCGACATCCACGTTGCCGCGCTGCAAATAGAGGGTGAAGACGTCGTACATGCTGCACACCAGGGATGCACCGGAGACCAGGGTGGGGTCGCCAATGGACAGGGGCAGGCGGGCCGGGCGGGCGCCGATGACGCCGGCTTCGTAGATCATCAGCAGGTTAGGCGCATGCGTGCGGCGCGCCAGGTTGCAGGCCAGATTGGGCTGGCCCACGCCCACAAACACCACGTCCCCATCGCGCAGCAGGCGGGCGGCATTGATAATCATCAGTTCTGAGGCGTTGTATTCCATATCAGTACGCTCCGTAGTTGACAGGGCTGCTCAGGTTGGGGGTCACGCGCAGGCGTTCGTGCGTTTCCGCGCCCAATTTCTGCCAGTATTCGGCGCGGTCTTGAACGCCGTACACCCATTCATCCAGCCAGGCGCGCACGGCCTCGGGGGATTCGCTGATTTGATCCCAGGACAGATAAAAAGCATTGTCGCGGTCGTAGTAACCCTGGGTGTAGGAGGGGTGCGAGGCAAACGGCACTTCGCAGACGGCGTCCACGATGAAGCCGGGGATCATCGAACGGTTGGGGTCGGAGCGGATGACATCTTCATCCACCAGCTCTTCGGCGGTGAGGATGACATGGCGGGCGGCGAAGGCGGCTTCTTTCTGCTCGCCCAGGATGCCCCAGATGTGGGCGTTGCCGCTGCGGTCGGCGCGCTGAACGTGGACGATGGCCACGTCGGGGTTGAGGGCTGGAACCACCACCACCTCTTCACCGCTGTAGGGGTCGGTGACGCGGCGGATGTTGGGGTTGGCCTTTTCCAGGTCGGCGGCGCCGGTTTGCTTCATGGGCAGGAAGGGCAGTCCGCTGGCCCCGGCGGAAAGGCGGGTGATCATGCCGAAATGGGAATACTCTTCCCATTCCAGGCGGCCGGCTTCCAGCTCGGAGCGCACAATGCGCAGCGAGCCGACACCCGGGTTGCCCATGTAGGAGAAGATCACCTTGCGCGCGCAGCCCGCCGCGACCATTTGGTCGTAGATCAGATCGGGGGTGGCGCGGGCCAGGGTGAGGTTTTTGCGGCCCTGGCGGATGATTTCATGCCCGGCGGCAAAGGGGATCAGATGCGTAAACCCGGCGGCATAGAGCGTGTCGCCGTCTTTCACGTAGCTGGCAACGGCTTCTTTTAATGAGCAAACTTTGGACATAGGCTTTTTTATTTTGGGCGCGACTCAGAAGGCGGTTCCGATTTCTGTTCCCTTTTGTCTTTTTTGTCTTTGCCCTTCTTCTCCTTTTTAGGTTTGGG
>DAIOUB010000255.1:0-2316 GCA_036751735.1 Levilinea sp.
TGGCGCTGGAATTTTTGGCCGTTCTCGTTGCTCACCTTGCGCCCGTCCCACAGCCAGCAATCCACCACCACGGCGGATTCCAGGGCGGCGGGCAAAGGCGCCGGGCGGCCTTTTTCGCCCGTGGGGGCGGGGTCATCCCAGCGGCAGCGGCGGAAATTAACGTTCTGCAGCACAGCCCCGCGCCAATAGGTGCCGCGCAGATCCGCGCCTTCCAGATGGGTGTCTTCCAATTGGGCTTTTTTGAAATCGCAGCCGCTCAGGTCAGCTTCGCGCAGGTCGGTGTGGTTAAAGCGGGCCTGGGTGAGGTTAGCCCCCGCCAGGCGGGCGCCGTGCAGATGGGCGTGATGAAAACGCGCCTGGGTCAGGTTGAGACCTTCCAGGTGAATGTGCGCGGCGTGGGTGCCGTCGAAATAGGCACCCTGGAAATCCAGGTCGGTTTTCTCCAGAGCAAGATGCGGCAGCCACCCCAGTTCGTGCAGCAGACCGAGCAGGCCGCCTTTGCCGCGCGCATCCAGGCTTTCCAGCGCGCCGCGCAGCGTTTGCAGCGCCTGGGGGGCGTCGTGGGGGGCGGGGGGCAGGGATTGGCGCACGGCGCGCAGGGCCTGTTCGCGTTGGGCGGCCAGGGCCTGCACTCTTTCCAGGTGTTCCTGACGGTTCTTTTGAGCCAGATCGTCCTGATCTTCCAGCCAGGCGGCCGCCCACACGGCAAACAGGGCGGCCGCGGCAAATTCGAAGCCTTTGAGCAGGGTAAAGGAGGCGTAGCCGCTCCAGGCCAGGCTTTCTGCCGTGCCCAGTTGGCGCAGACCGGCGGCGGCCAGGGTCCACAGCAGAATGAGGGCCAGGGCAGCCAGGCCGGCCAGGCGGGCCCAGCCCCAGGGGTTCAGCGGGGGTTTGATCCAGCGCATGCGGTGAGCGGTCTCCAATCCACAAGGATGTACTCTGATTGTATCGCGTTTGCTCGTGATGATCGAGAAAAGGTTCGACAGAATTTTGAGCTTTGGAAGCCCGCGCAGTATGATTAACGTATATCATTAAGGGATATAATCCTAAAAATGTCCAAATCAATGGACTGGATCTGCATGCGGAGGAAACCATGAAAGTGGAAGGCAAAGTATTTGTGGTCACAGGCGGCGGCAGCGGCATTGGCCGTGCGCTGACCCTGGCGCTGTTGGCGCGCGGGGCGCGGGTGGCCGCGGCGGATATTAACCTGAAGACGTTGGAGGAAACCGCGGCGTTGGCGGGCAGCCCAGGGGAACGCCTGTCGCTGCACGCGCTCAATATCGCCGATCGGGCGGCGGTGGAGGCGTTTCCGGCGGCGGTGATCGCGGCGCATGGCGCAGTGGACGCGGTGGTGAACAACGCCGGGGTCATTCAGAAATTTGTGCGCTTCAAAGATTTGCCTTTTGAAGAAATCTTCCGCATGGTGGACGTGAACTTCTACGGCACGGTGTACATGACCAAGGCCTTTTTGCCGCATCTTTTACAGCGGCCGGAGGGCTTTGTGGTGAATGTGTCCAGCATGGGCGGCTTTTTGCCTGTGCCGGGGCAAACGATGTACGGGGCTTCGAAGGCGGCGGTGAAGCTGTTTACCGAAGGACTGTATTCAGAACTGATCGGCACGCGCGTGCATGCGATGGTGGTGTTCCCCGGGGCGATCGAGACCAACATCGCCAGCAATTCGGGCGCTTTGCCGAAGGTGGATGGGAATATGCCTGAAAAGCGCATGAAAACCACCCCTGCCAAGGTGGCCGCGGAGGAGATTATCAAGGGCGTTGAGGGGGACCGCTTCCGTGTGCTGATTGGCCCAGACGCCAAACTGATGGATTTCCTCAGCCGGGTGGCCCCGCACCAGGCGGCAAAATTTATCTACAAACAGATGGGCAATTTGCTGGCAGAATAGGCGGCACAATTCCAGAGCCGGGTTAAAGAACTGCGCCCTCCCGATGGCCTGGGAGGGCGCAGTTTGGATTCAAACCGGTTACTTGCGCATCATCATCGAGTCGAGGTCTTCATCCAACGACTGCAAATCTTCCTCGTGCTCCACCTCTTGCTGCAGGATGGTGAGGACGATGTTGTAGGTGACGGGGTCTTTGTCTTTGACCAGACCCAGGAGGCGCTGATAGACGTCAATGGCGCACTGTTCGCCTTTGATATTTTGGGCCAGGATCTCTTTTACAAAGGCATCGGTGGGGGCCTCGTAGCCGCAGTGGGTGTGTTTGAGCCATTCTTCGGGGCTGATGAGCGGGGTGCCGCCCAATTGAATGATGCGCAGCGCCAGCATATCGGCGTGGGCCAGTTCTTCGGTGGCGTGCAGCA
>DAIOUB010000256.1:0-2161 GCA_036751735.1 Levilinea sp.
GGGGGTAGGGGTGGTCAGGACGGAAGGCGGCCTTTATAGGGATTAGTATGAATAGGCGCTGCCGCCAATGAACTCCCGCAGCACGGAATCTTTGGGAATGAGCTGAGCGCCTTCCAGCGGCTCGATGGTTTGCAGGAGCTTCAGGATGCGGTCGGCACGAATGAATGCGTCTTCGCGCAGCGGGTCGCTGCGGTAGGCTTCGGCCCATTTCTGGAAGCTTTCCAACAGGCGGGCGCGGTAGATGGAGAGCTCATAGGGCATGGCACTATTGACGATGTAATCGGTGGTGCCGATTTGCGGGATGATGTTGCGCAATTCGCTGGAACGCACGTAATGCCAGTGCTCTAACGTACGGGTGGGGTCGTAGGCGCGGTGCGAGGCGTCGCGCAGCATGCGGCGGATGAGGCGCAGATCCGTCCAGCGCACATACTCGCCTTCGGCGTTCTTCATTTGCAGCAGCGGCTCCAGATACACCTTGAATTTTTGCTCATCGGGGATGCTTTCGGTCATGGCGGGATAGAGACCGTGCAGGCTGTCAATGAGAATGACTTCACCGGCGGCCAGCCTCATGGGGGTGTGATCGTTGGTGCGGTGGCCGGTTTTGAAATCATAAAAGGGAATGCGCACCTCTTCACCGGCGATCAAACGTGCCAGGTGCTGGTTAATCAGAGGGATATCCAGCGCCTGAGGGGTCTCGAAATCGTAGTCGCCGAATTCGTCCTTGGGATGCAGCTCCAGGTCGAAGAAATAGTGGTCCACGTTGAGGGTGACCAGCTTGACGCCCAAATGGCGAAGGTGCTGGCCGATTTTGATGGTGGTGGTGGTCTTTCCGGAGGACGAAGGCCCGGTGATGATAACCACCTTGATCTCGCCGCGGCGAGGGGCGATGAGTTCAACGGCGTTTTCGATGTCTTCGTTGTAGGCGGCCTCGGCTTCCTGGATGATGTGCGCCATTTCTCCCTGACGGACGCGCTGGTTGTAGGCTTCAACGGTGTGCACGCGGTGGGCCACAGCCCAATCGAGGACGTGCCAGATTTTAGCCCAGGGGATGTTGCCGGAGGGGCTTTGGGCGCGTTCGGCGCGTTCTTTGCGGTGGCGGGCGCGTTCATCGCGGTACAGGATGTAAGCTTTGGCCACCTTGGCGTGGCCGTTTTCAATGAGGACTTTTTCCACCAGATCTTGAATCTCTTCGATGGTAGGGATATGGCCGGGCGGGGTGCTGCGTTCGAGCAGGGCGACCACTTGCTGGCTGAGGCCTTCGGCGATGGTGCGGTCGCGTCCGCCCACGGCCACGGCTGCGCGGTAGATGGCGTTGGTGATGCGGTCAGGCGTGAAGGGGACAATTGCGCCGGAGCGTTTGACAACTTTTTCAATGGAGGACATTTTCACCTGCCTTAATTTGAGTCAGCTTCTATCCGCGGTTGGGCGGATGGAGCGGCGTTTGAAGGTTGGGCCGCTTCGGGTTCCAGGGTGAAACGACATAAGGAACCCGGATCGGCGGGATGAATGCGGCTGTGCTGTTGGACGGCAGCGCCTGTGAGGCGGCGGACGATCCTTTGATCCATTTCACACAGCTCTGGGTGGGTTTGAATGATGCGCCAGTAGGGACAGGCGCGGAAGATGAGGTGCGGGCCGTCTTGATGCGCTTCCCAACGAGCGTCGTAACCGTGTTGGTTGAAATGGCGGACGCAGGCTTGCATGCGTAAGGTGAAACTGGGTGAGACAGCCGGGTTGGGAATCATCGCTTGTGCTAATTCTACAGGTAAATCCGGTGCAGATGGGCTGCGATTTTGAGCCAAAAGCTGTAAGAGGGCAGAAACCAGGGCTGCCAGATTCTCTGGCTTTTGCTCCGTGGCCAGTACGTAGAACTTTTCGGGGCGGCCTTTACGTCGAGGAAGGGCTTCTGCTGCTGCGGGTACAATTTTCCCGGCGCGCAGCAGATTGGCGATGTGATATTGAACATTGGGGCGGGTTTGGCCCAGGGCACGGCTGAGATCCACTACAGAAGCGGTGCGGTGTTTGAGCAGATAGGCCAGAATACGTTCGGGCGTGGGTTGATCCATACCGTGATTATACAATAAAATAAAGAAAAATTTACTTTAATCATTGCTTGACGGTAGGGGCATCCATGTTACAATAGAAAAAATTCACAAACGAATCT
>DAIOUB010000257.1:0-2032 GCA_036751735.1 Levilinea sp.
CACCGAGGGGGTGACCCCATCAATATAGAACTGGTAATCTCCGTGGGTGGCCTCAATCCAGCCGGAGTTCAAGATCGTCAGCGCCGGGTGGAAGATGGCCCCCATGTTGTTCAGCCCAGTCTGCAGCACGTTGCCGCCGTCAATATACTGCGGGTAAGCCTCGTGAATACGGTCTAAGACCATGCGGGTTCGGTTGGCAGGCAGCGCCGCCAGCGGAACCGCCTCTTTAATGCGGAAAATGCGCGCCTGGGCGGGACCGTCGGAGCGGGAAGCATAGATAAAGGTTTCCGCTTCGGCGATGGTCACATCCGCGGTGCAGTTATTCTCACGCAGGATCTTGGCGAATTCAATTGCCCCGCAGGTGCGCCCTGGGTGCAGCACCACAATCTGCCCATCGCGCAGGTGCGGCGCGCACGAGCGGGCGATATCGGCATGGGCTGAAGACGGCACCACCACCATGATCATTTCTGCTTTTTCCAGAGCCTCGGCAATATTAGAAGTTACGCAGGTCAGGCGGCAAAAGCCGCGCAGACCCACTTCAGCACTTTCCAGGTCAAGCCCACCCAATTCTCGAATCGCGTAGATATGGTCCGCCGTGCGGTTATACAATGTGGTGGGGAAGCCCATCAATGCCAAATGAGCCGCCATCGCTTTTCCGCCGTGCCCGGCTCCGATCACCGTATAGTTCGTTTTCTGTGTCATGTCCTGCTCCTTTCATCCTCAAGTTAAACCAGCCAAGCGGGTCTCTTCTGAAATCGGCTGGCCGTCGTTCCCCACCGCCGCACAGGCCCCCCTCACGATGCGTGTGATCACTTGTCCCCGTCCAAAAGGATTATTGCGCAGCTGCGGCGCGTCCAGAATGCCCATGCGCACGGCTCGTCCCAGGGTTTCGGGGCAGGTCCAGGCGTCAGGTACGCCGGGGCTGGCCGCGGCCTGAATGGCCCGCAGCGTCACCTGCGCCTCCGCTGCCAAAAACGCCGCCCGCTCCTGCACCTGCGGATCCAGGCGCATATCTGGCGCGCCGCGCACAGCGTTTTCAATCGTGCGGCGGGCCATGCGGCAGGCCTCCACCACATCCTCAGCCGTGGCCGCGTGATCGGCCTCGGTGTGCCCCACCACATGCACAATATGGGGCTGCAAAGCCATCTGCACATAGATGCTGGCCGCCAGATGGGCGCGCGCCGCCGCGGGATCCAGCGGATAACTCAGCAGGCCGGTGCGCGTCTGCCGCCAAATGCGAAAATCCGGCCCGGCCAGCGGTTCAATCAGGCGCAGCACCGCCAGCATTTTGGCCAAATCCATCGCGTCCGACACCCCCGGCGGGCTGTTAAACATCAACTGGGCGATGTAATCGCGCACCCCAAACGCGCGCGCGTTGTAGGCCGCCAGGAACGCTGACACCACATACACCACATCCGGCGCGTCGCGCATGCCCCAATGGTGAGGCTCATTCAGCTCCACCGGCAGGCCGCGCTGACCGTACCAGGCCATCACTTCCTGATGCTCGCGGATGGAGCCTTCCAGATCCCACGGCCCGCGCCCGTCCATCTGGTTGAACCAGAACAGCGGGATGGCGCACCAGGCGATGTGGATGGTTTCCAGATACATCTCCGCCAGGCGGATAAAATCGTCCGTGCCCGAATAGGTGCGCAGCAGGGGATAGTTCCCCCGGCGGCTGGCCGCGTACAGGCTGGCGTAATCAGCTGGGCTGCGCACCGGCACGCCGCCCGCCCCCTTGCGCCGCGGGTTCTGGCGTTCGGGCCTAAAGAAGTTCTCCTGGGCGTCCTGGTCAATCCCCAGCGAAATCACATCCACCAGCCCGCTGTCGGCGATGTGTTCAATCCCTTCGCGGGTGTCCTCCAGGCTGGCCAGGCCAAAGTGATGGCGAATGAGCGGGTAGGGCGCCTTCCACTGAATGCGCTCCACCGCAGTTTGCGGCGGCTTTTCCTGCTGGCCGCCGCCCGCGCCCTCACCCCGCAAATAGGTCAGCACCGCTTCATCCGCCTCGCCGCCCTGAAAGATGCGCTCAAAA
>DAIOUB010000258.1:0-1986 GCA_036751735.1 Levilinea sp.
TTCCGCGTCAGCTACCGCGGCCGCGTGGTCAACGCCGAAACGGTGCGCCGCGGGGTGGAACTGCTGGAAGAGCAGCGCCGGCTCATCGAAGACTACAACTTCACCTTCACCGGCGTCACCGTCACCGAAGTCACCCTGCAGCCCCTCAAAGATAAAGCCGGGCTGTTCGTCCCCAGCCGCCTGGGCGCATCCAGCTGCACCCTGCAGTTGGCCAACCGCTTCTTCTACGACGAGGGCTTTTTCACCGACCAGTACACCGAGCTGCAGGCCACCGTCGGCCATGAACTCCTTCACCTGGCCCAATTCACCGCCGACCCGCGCTGGGCCGCCACCAAAGCCGTCTCCCCCTTGCCCACTCTGTGGCTGGACGAGGCCGCCTCCACCTGGTTCGAGGCCGCCGCCGTGGGTAACCCCGACTACATCAGCCCCAACGCCCAGCAGAACGTGCTTTTCTTTGAAAACCCCTTGTTTGGCGCCCCGCTGGATCAGGCCCAAAATCACGGCTACGGGGCCAGCTTTTTCCTGCGCGCCCTGGCCGCCCGCTATGGGGAGCAGTGGGTAGCGGAGATCTACAACCAGCTCCGCGCGGGAACCTCCTCCGGCACAGCCAACGAAGCCCTCTACAACGCCCTTGACCAGCAAGGCTCCTCGCCCGGCCTGGAGTGGGTACCCTTCCTGGAAACCTTCTTCACCACCCCCTACATCCTTTCCGCCGACTTCGGCGGCCCGCCCATCTCCCATGCGGCTGTCATCCAGGCCGTCCGCACCGCCGACGGCAGCGACTACACCGTCAGCTTTAACCCCAACCAAAAGCTGAACGCCGCCGCCTCCACCGCCTCCGGCACCCTCCTGGCGGGCGAACCGGCCTCCCTGCAGGCCAGCTTCAGCCTGGGCGGGCTTTCGGCGGCCGCCCTGTCCCTGTCCTTCTCCGAAAAAGATGACACCCTGGCCGCCTTCACCCAACCCAGCCAGGTGATCATCGCCGTGGACGCCCCCGCAGACGCCGGGGTGCTGGTCTACGGGCTGGAAAGTTCTTCCGGCCTATATTACCCCCTGGCCGGGGCGCCCTTCGCCTATCTTTCCTCGCGCGACGCCGCCAGCCAAACCGGCTCGCAAATGTTCATCGAAGATTTCGGCCCCGACGGCTCCGGCAGCGGCCTCAGCCAACTGCTGCTGATCCCCTTTAACAGCCGTTCCAGCCTGCGCGACCCCTCCCAGACCGCCAACATCACCGTGCAAATCACCTTCCTGGGCAGCCTGCTGCCCCCGCCGGTGGTGGACGATAACCCGCCCCCCGAGGAATTCCCCACCGAGCCGCCCCCTGCCGACAATCCCACCGCCCCACCCGAATCCAGCCATGTGTGCCAGGGCATGACGGTGGAAACCCTGCGCAGCCCGCTGATGCACACCTCACGCTGCTGGCTGACCTGTTTTGGCATCGGCAGCGGCACCCCCTCCGACGCCGAGATTCAAGCCTGCATTGATGCCAACCAGTGATCGCGGCTCGGGTACAATTCTTATACAATTCCAATCAAACGGATGTTTAAAAATGATATAATTGAGGTTAATTATGACTGAAATGACCGAAACCCAACCCACTCCCCTACCTCCACCCAGCGAAAGCATCACGCCGGAAGACCGCCGCCGCATGATCACCATTGGGGTGGTGGCTGTGTTGATCCTGGCGGCCCTCATCGCCGGGACGGTCGCCCTGGTCAATTCTGGTCCTCAGGTCACCAGCCAGGTGCGCGATATCTTCATCATCTTCATGGCCCTCGAAGCCCTGGTGATCGGCGCCGCCCTGGTCATTTTGGTGATCCAGTTGGCCATCCTCATCAATTTGCTGCAAACCGAGATCAAACCGATCCTCGATTCTACCCAGGAGACCGTGAGCACCCTGCGCGGCACCATCGCATTCTTGAGCAACAACCTGACCGAACCGGTGATCAAGCTTAACGAATATCTGGCGGCGCTGCGCAAAATGTT
>DAIOUB010000259.1:0-1961 GCA_036751735.1 Levilinea sp.
TCGGCGCGCGGGCTGGCCTTTTCGGCGGACGGCAGCACCCTGGCGGCCAACCAGAGCAGCCGCCTGCGGGTTTTCCGCAGTGAAGACCGCACCACCCGCGCCACGCTGACCGCCTTCCGCGGCCCGCTCTTGGCCGCTGCCCTTTCGGCGGACGGCAGCCGCGCGGCCACGCTGGAAGAGACCGCCGTGCGCGTTTGGGAGACGGATTCACGCACGCTGGTACAGGAATTTCCCGCCCCGCCGGGAGCCCAGACGGGCTGGCGTTTGGCCTTTGCGCCCGACGGCGGCCGCCTGCTGCTGGCGGGGGACGGCCTATGGGTGTTCACCCTGGGCTCGCAGGAGCCTGCCCTGCGTTGGGAAGGGGCGGCCTGGGCGCGGGCACAGCGCCTGTGGACGGCTCCCCTGCCTGCTCAGGGACTGCGCCTGGCGCAGTTGGACGGCTGGGAAAGCCTGTGGCGGCTGGGCGCAGGCCAAGCCGATGCCCCCGCGCAGCCGGTGCTGGGGCCTTACGGCGCGCTGGCGCTTTCACCCAATGGGGATTGGCGGGCGGTTTCACGCGCGGACGGCAAGGTGATGGTCTACGCGGCGGGGGAAACCACCCCCACCTGGACGCTCAGCGGCCACCTTCAAACGCCCCTGGCCCTGGCCTTTTCTGCCGATGGGAACTGGCTGGCCAGCGGCAGCCGCGAGGGCAGTTTGCGCGTGTGGGATTTGCAGACCGGCAAGGCCGCCCTGAAGCTGGAACTGAAAGAGGATGTGCAGTATCTGGCCTTCAACCCGGCGGGGGATGCCCTGGCGGTGGGGCTGCGCGAGAGCACGCGCCTGCTGGAGCTGACGGAAGGGCGCGTGCTGGCCACCTACCCCGGCACGGCCCCCGTGTTCGCCCCCAGCGGGCAGCAGTTGGCCCTGGCCCTGCCCGACAGCAGCACCCGCCTGGTGAGCCTGAGCGGCGGGCAGACGGTCACCCTGGCCGCGGCCGGGCGGGCGGCGGCTTTTTCGCCGGACGGCGCGCTGCTGGCTGTCAGCGGCGCGGCGCTGAGCCTGTGGGATACGCGCAGCGGGGAGCAGGTGACGGCGATAGAAAACCCGGCTCCGTTTGCCCCGCCGCAGTTTTCGGCGGACGGCGAGCTGCTGCTGATCAGCGATTGGGACGGCGTGGTGTACCTGTGGGGGGTGTGGTAACTGCCAAATCCTCTCAAGTTTTGGTAAAAGGCGCTGCGCGGTTTGAATTTAACCCCTGGAAGTACTACAATAAAGTTGTCAATGTTGAGGAAAATAGATCACATTACCAGGAGGTAAAATTCATGAACACTGTCCGCCATATCTTACAAGTGAAGGGCGATGACCTGTGGACCATCACCCCAGACACCACTGTGTACGACGCTTTGCGGCTGATGGCTGATAAGGATGTGGGCGCGCTGCTGGTGATGGATTCCGGCCGCCTGGTGGGCATCCTTTCGGAACGCGACTACGCCCGCAAGGTGATTTTGTTCAATAAGGCCTCCCGCGAGACCCTGGTGCGGGAGATCATGACCACCCAACTGTTCACCATTCACCCTGACCAGACGGTGCAGGAGAGCATGGAGCTGATGACCGCCCGGCGCGTGCGCCATCTGCCGGTGGTGGACGGCGAGCAGGTGTTGGGGGTCATCTCCATCGGCGATGTGGTCAAGGACATCATCTATCAGCAGCGCCGCACCATTCGCGATTACGAAACCCGCCTGACCAGCGGCGCATAAGCCAGACAGCCCGGCACGTTCAAATTGCCGCCCGAACTTGGGGCGGCTTTTTTTATTGGGGGGAAGATGGTACCTGAAAAAATCCCTTTGCGGGCGCGGGTTTCGGCGGGGCTTCATGCTAAAATGACGGAACCAGGAGTTCCATTCTCCCGCCGCCTCCGGCGGGCCCGGCGACAAGGACACAGGCATGTACGATTTGATCTTCCGAAATGGTTTGGTGAT
>DAIOUB010000260.1:0-1960 GCA_036751735.1 Levilinea sp.
TCGGCGCGCGGGCTGGCCTTTTCGGCGGACGGCAGCACCCTGGCGGCCAACCAGAACAGCCGTCTGCGCATTTTCCGTAGTGACGACCGCACCACCCGCGCCACGCTGACCGCTTTTCGCGGCCCGCTGTTGGCCGCTGCCCTTTCGGCAGACGGCAGCCGCGCGGCTACCCTGGAAGAGACCGCCGTGCGCGTGTGGGAGACGGATTCGCGCGCGCTGGTGCAGGAATTTCCCGCCCCCCCTGGGGCGCAGGCGGGCTGGCGTTTGGCCTTTGCACCGGAGGGCGACCGCCTGCTGCTGGCAGGGGACGGGCTGTGGGTGTTCACGCTGGGTTCGCAGGAGCCTGCCCAGCGCTGGGAAGGGGCGGCCTGGGCGCGGGCACAGCGCCTGTGGACGGCTCCCCTGCCTGCTCAGGGACTGCGCCTGGCGCAGTTGGACGGCTGGGAAAGCCTGTGGCGGCTGGGCGCAGGCCAAGCCGATGCCCCCGCGCAGCCGGTGCTGGGGCCTTACGGCGCGCTGGCGCTTTCACCCAATGGGGATTGGCGGGCGGTCTCACGCGCGGACGGCAAGGTGATGGTCTATGCGGCAGGGAAAACCACCCCCACCTGGACCCTCAGCGGCCACCGCCAGACGCCTCTGGCCCTGGCTTTCTCCGCGGACGGAAACTGGCTGGCCAGCGGCAGCCGCGAGGGTGCGCTGCGCGTGTGGGATTTGCAGACCGGTAAGGCCGCGCTGAAGCTGGAACTGAAAGAGGATGTGCAGTATCTGACCTTTAACCCGGCGGGGGATACCCTGGCGGTGGGGCTGCGCGAGAGTACCCGCCTGCTGGAGCTGACGGCGGGAGATGTGCTGGCCACCTACCCGGGCACCGCGCCCGTGTTTGCCCCCAGCGGGCAGCAGCTGGCCCTGGCCCTGCCCGACAGCAGCCTGCGTCTGGTCAGCCTGAGCGGCGGGCAGACGGTCACCCTGGACGCGGCCGGGCGGGCAGCGGCTTTTTCGCCGGACGGCGCACTGCTGGCCGTCAGCGGGTCTGCGCTGAGCCTGTGGGATCCGCGCAGCGGTGCGCAGCTGGCCGTTGTGGAAAACCCCGCCCCGTTTGCTCCGCCGCAGTTTTCAGCGGACGGCGAGCTGCTGCTGGTCAGCGATTGGGACGGCGTGGTGTACCTGTGGGGGGTGTGGTAACTGCCAAATCCTCTCAAGTTTTGGTAAAAGGCGCTGCGCGGTTTGAATTTAACCCCTGGAAGTACTACAATAAAGTTGTCAATGTTGAGGAAAATAGATCACATTACCAGGAGGTAAAATTCATGAACACTGTCCGCCATATCTTACAAGTGAAGGGCGATGACCTGTGGACCATCACCCCAGACACCACTGTGTACGACGCTTTGCGGCTGATGGCTGATAAGGATGTGGGCGCGCTGCTGGTGATGGATTCCGGCCGCCTGGTGGGCATCCTTTCGGAACGCGACTACGCCCGCAAGGTGATTTTGTTCAATAAGGCCTCCCGCGAGACCCTGGTGCGGGAGATCATGACCACCCAACTCTTCACTATTCACCCCGATCAGACCGTGCAGGAAAGCATGGAGCTGATGACCGCCCGGCGCGTGCGCCATCTGCCGGTGGTGGACGGTGAGCAGGTGTTGGGGGTCATCTCCATCGGTGACGTGGTGAAGGACATCATCTACCAGCAGCGCCGCACCATCCGCGATTACGAAACCCGCATGACCAACGGCGCATAAGCCAGAGCCCTCCGGCACATCAAAACCGCCGCCCGATCGTAGGGCGGCTTTTTTGTTGGGGGTGGATGGTACCTGAAAAAATCCCGATGCGCGTGCGGGTTTTAGCGGGGCTTCGTGCTAAAATGACGGAACCAGGGGTTTTATTCTCCCGCCGCATTGGGCGGGTCCGGCGACAAGGACACAGGCATGTACGATTTGATCTTCCGAAATGGTTTGGTGAT
>DAIOUB010000261.1:0-1859 GCA_036751735.1 Levilinea sp.
AGTGGACGCCCGGCCCCACCGATAAATCCTATACCCTGCAAATCGCCAGCGACTCGGCCTTCCAGAGTCTGGTGGGAACCTACGTCGTCACCGGTTCCATCTTCACCTTGCCTGCAGACGATGCGCTGGCTGAGGGACGCTACTTCTGGCGCGTGTATGCCGTCAACCCCTTTGACCTGCCCGGCAAGTGGAGCCAGGTGTGGAATTTCACCGTGGATACCAGCGCCCCGCCTGCCCCGCTGCTGCGCACGCCCAAACAGAACACCAACACCACCGATACCACCCCGTTGTTGGCTTGGGTGCGTTCCCCCGGCGCGCAGAGCTACCGCCTGCTCCTCTCGGACGAACCCAGTTTCTCGAGCATCCTGGTGGATACCACCACCCTCAAAACCAGCTATGTGCTGCCCGCCGCCGATGCGCTGCCTTACGGGCGCTACTACTGGCAGGTTCAGGCCGTGGACGCCGCCGGCAACGTTTCGCCCTGGAGCGACTTCTTCACCTTCGATGTCAGCCTGCTGCGCAGCCCCCAGGACGGCACCTACACCACCCAGACCAACCCCACCCTGCGCTGGACGCGCCTGAAAACCGCCTCGCATTACTATCTGGAGGTCAGCCGCAGCCCCTACTTCACCGCCGGCAATCAGGTGCTGTTCTTAACCGTGCCCGGCAACGAAACGCGCTGGGTTCTGGGCCCGCTTTCGCACGGCTGGTACTACTGGCGCATGTCGGCCGTGGTGGAGGGAGCAGCCACACCCTGGATGCCCACCGAGAGCTTTGCCGTCACCCCTGGCCTGGGGCGGCCCAAACTGACCAGCCCGGCCAACAACAGTATCCAGCCCAGCCGCACCGTGGAACTGGTCTGGCAGGAAGCCTCCTGGGGCGGCTACCAGCCTCCGGTCTACCAGGTGCAGGTGGATGACACCAGCAACTTCTCCAGCCCGCTGGTTGATGTCACCCTGAGCGCGGGCGAGCTAAGCTGGGTGACGCCCAATCTGACCAACGGCAAGCACTACTGGCGCGTGCGCGCCGTCAACGGACTGGGCTACACCGGCCCCTGGAGTACTTCGGGGAAATTCACCGTCCTGGCGCCGTAACCGCACCCCCCAATCAAAACAAAGCCCCCCGCTGTGGAAGCACAGGCGGGGGGCTGGTTTTATGTCATCAACGCCTCACGGCCAAAGGAAATAGATCAGCACCGGGACGAGTATGCCCAGGAAAATGCCCGCAATCACCTGCCGCGGGGTGTGCCCCAGCACTTCCTTCAGCGCATCCTGCGAAATGGGATGCCCGCTGAACAATTCGTTGAGCATCATGTTGATTCTTTGGGCGTGGATGCCCGCCTGCCGCCGCACCCCGGCCGCGTCGTAAACTACAATCATGGCCACCGCCAGGCTGACCGCAAAGGCAGGCGTTTCGAAGCCGGAAAAAAGCCCAATGGCCACCGCTGTGGAGACCACCAGGGAGGAGTGCGAACTAGGCATGCCCCCCGCGCTGATCCACATGCCCCAGTTCCACCGCCGGGATGTCCAGTAATAAAACAGCGGCTTTAACACCTGCGCCAGCCACCAGGCCGACAAGCCGGAGATCAAAATTCGATACGGCGCCAGGTTTTCCCAGAACATCAGCCCTCCTCGCCCGCCTCCAGCGTGCCCAATTCCATGCGCAGTTGGCGCACGCGCAGATCGGCCTGATCCAACAGCAAAGCGCAGCGCCGCGCCAGGGCCTGACCGCGCTCAAACAAAGCCAGCGACTCTTCCAACGCGCTTTGATCCCCCTCCAGGGCGCTGACCACCTGTTCCAGCTCCGCGTAGGCCTGTTCGTAGGTCATGCTTTCAATGTCCACAGGGTTCTTTTTCATT
>DAIOUB010000262.1:0-1834 GCA_036751735.1 Levilinea sp.
TCACCCGCGCGCCGGTGCGAGGTGGGTTCGATTACCCCGGCCTGCAAAATGCGGCGGCGGAAATTGCGTTTGTCCAGTTTTTCGCCCAGGATCAATTCATAGGTACGCTGCAGCTCGGTGAGGGTGAAGGTTTCGGGGAGAAGCTCGAAACCGACGGCGGTGTATTCCAGCTTGTAGCGCAGGCGGCGCAGGGCGTAGGTGAGGATGCTGGCGTGGTCGAAGGCCAGGGCGGGGAGGGCATCCACGGGTTTCCAATCGGCTCCGGAAGCCTTAAGGCTTTCTGGATGGGCGGCGCTGGTGGGCAGCAGGGCAAAATACACCACCGAAACACCCCCGCGAGCGGGGTCGCCATAGGTGTAAAGCTGCTCCAGGTAAATTTCCAGCGGCCCAGCCGCGTGGCAAACCGAGGCGTTGGCGGTGTCTTCCAGCGATTGGCTGGCAGCGTGTGGGCGGCCAGGCAGCTGCCATTGCTGGGGCGGGTAGGGCAGCAGCAAGGTGGACAGCCGGTCGGACTGCAGACCAAAGATGACCACGCGGACTTCAACCGGAGGGGAGACAACAGGGGCGCTCATACGGTTAATTATATCCTGAGGGCAAGCCCAGCGGCTAAAAATCGGCAGGCGGATTTTGGCGAGAAACCAGCCATACCCAGGAACAGACGCGTATAATAAATACAAATCTGGACTCAAGGACTCGATGAATGGCCTGGACTCGTGCGCTGATTTCCCTGTGGATCCTTTTTTTGCTGAGCGCCTGCACCGCGGCAGGCAGCCCGACGGCCGTGCCCAACGCCACGATGACGGCGGTGTACCAGCCCAGCGCCACGGCGGCCAGGGAACCGACCCAAACTGCACCGGCCCAGCCGCAGGCGGCCGAGACGCCCCTGGTGCTGGCGGTGACGGAGGCGGTCAACCCCACGGCTGCTCCCACGCAGGCCCCGCCGCAGCGAGACGGGTGGACAGCCGCTTATTTCAGCACGCGGCCGGAGGTGGACGGGGACCTGGCTGAATGGAGCGGGTTCACGCCCGCGGCTTTGGCCCTGCCGCTGGAAGGGCGGGAAAACTGGGAGGGGCCTTTGGATCTGTCGGCCGCCGTGCAGGTGGGGTGGGATTATCAGAACCTGTATGTGGGCATCAAGATCAAGGACGACGTGTACCGCCAAAACGGCAGCGGCGAGGATTGGCAGGTATGGGATGCGGTGCTGGTGTGCATGGACACGGATCTGCGCGGGGATTTTGACAGCCCGCAGCGCAACGTGGACGATGTTCAGTTGTGGCTGACGGCGGGCGCGCCCAAGGTGGGGGAGAACCTGGGGGTCTACCAGACGGCCCCGGCGAACCTGCGCGGGCTGCGCCAAGAGGCGGCGTTGTTCGCCTGGGCTTACCCTTCAGACAGCGAGCGCGGCTACATTTTGGAAGCGGCGCTCCCCTGGGAAGTGCTGGGGGTGCAGCCGCAGGCCGGGGATGAATTTGGGTTTGCGGTGGTGATTTCGGATAACGATTCAGATCAGGCCGCGCGCCAGAGCCTGGTGGGCGGGGTGTACGGTTGGAAGGCCGCCGACCCCACCACCTGGGGCGCGCTGCGGCTGGGTCAATGAGAACAAGCGGGAGGTGTCAGATGAAACCTAGGTTTAAAAAAGCGCTGCTTTTGGCGGCGGCCGCGGTACTGTTGGGGTGTAATTTGCCGTTCGCGGGGTTGAAGCCGGGAGCCAACGAGCCCGCGCCCAACCTGACCATGACGGCCCTGTTTGGATCGGGAATTTTAGGGTCGCTGACCCCGGCGGCTCCGGTGGAATTCCCCACGTTGGCTCCCACTGAGGAAGAAGAACCCGTGG